>DASTWJ010000190.1:0-104536 GCA_035776695.1 Bacilli bacterium | reverse complement strand
AGGACTTGGAAGCCGATGCCGCGGGCGTAGGTGATGATCTCGCGGCGAAGTTCGGGGGCGAGTTGGATCGTGCCGTCCGAGACTTCGATGGTGCGAAAGCCGACTTCAAGGCAGCGGACGAGGAATTCCTGCCATTTGTTTTGCAGGACGGCCGCTTCAAGGAAGGTGCCGCCGGGGTAGGCTTCGATGCCGTTGTCGCGCAGCAGGGTGATTTTCTGCTGCAGGAGGTCGAGCGGGTAGAGTTTGGAGGTGCCGAATCCGAACTTCACGAAGTCGATGTACGGGCCGGCCAGTTGCACGAGGTCGTGCGTTTCTTGCAGGCCGAGACCGGTGTCGATCAGCATGGTCAGTCCGCAAGTGGTTCGCGGTTTGGTGAGCCGTCCGGGCAAGGGGTCGGTCAGGATGTCGTCCCAAGCCCGGGCGGAGGAGGTACGTCGCATCAGAGCCTATCTCCTTTCCAACACTTCTAGGCTCCTTCATCGTATGAGGGAAGGGGGCGGGTGGTTACGCCCGCGCTTTGTTTCGGGCGAGGGTTTTGCGGTCCCATTCGATTTTCTCGTATTTTTGCGGGTCATTGCCGCCTTTGCCCTTGGTGGGGGTGATCAGGAAGAAGCAGAGCAGGGCGCAGAGGGCGGCGAATCCGGCCATGATGAAGAACATCAGTTTCGGGGTGTCCATCAGGGCACCGAAGATCGGCGGGCCGGCGGCGACGCCGAGGAAACGGACGGAGCCGTAGAGGGCGGTGACGGCGCCGCGTTCGTCCTTTTTGACCGCAGAGGTGATCAGCATGTTCAGGCAGGGCAGGACGAGGCCGGTGCCGATGCCGCTGACGGTCAGGAAGGCCAGTTCGATATACGGGTTGCGGAAGAAGGCCGCGACGGTGAGCGGGGCGGCGATCATCAGCAGGCCGGTGACGATGAGGGTTTTCATGAGTTGGGTGTTTTTCTTGATTTTGGTGCCAGTGATGTAGGAGGTGACGCTCATCGCCAGCAGGGGGCCGGAGAGGATCAGTCCTTTTTTCAGGCCGTCGATGTGGTGTTTTTCTTCGAGGATCTGGGAGATGTAGAAGAGAACCCCGAAGAGGATGAAGAGGGCGGCGACTCCGGCGAGGTAGGTGACGAGGAGCCATTTGCCGTCTTTTTTGAATGTTTTTTTGAGGGAGCCGAGGTATTCTTTGACTTTCATCGGCGGGCCCTGTTTTTTGGGTTCTTTGACGAAGAAGTAGACGAGGGCAGCGGCGATCAGGCAGATGACGGGGAACGCGAAAAAGGCGGCGTACCAGACGATGAAGGCGATCAGGACGCCGAGGATCGGGGAGAGGACTTTCCCGAGTCCGTTGGCCGCTTCGATCAGGCCGAGGGCTTTGGAGCGGGAGGCGCCTTTCCAGAGGTCGCCGGCGAGGGCCATGGCGATCGGGGCGGTGCCTGCTGCGCCGAGGCCTTGGAGGATGCGGCCGGCCATGATGACGGTGTAGGGTTTGTCCATGACCCAGGCGGCGACACCGGCGACGACGCCGCCGAGGCCGTAGAGGATCAGGGACGGGACGATGATGACTTTGCGGTTGTAGCGGTCGGATAAGAAGCCGGCCAGCGGGATGATGATGCCCGCAGGGACGGAGAAGAGGGTGATCACGAGGCTGGCTTGGAATTTGGTGATGCCGATTTCTTTTTGCATGTCCGGCAGGATCGGGATGAGCATGGAGTTGCCCAAGACCATGATCAGTGGTACGGTCGCCAGCGCGAACAGGGGGAGAAAGTGAATTTTGGTGCCTGCTTTTTCCATGTGCGTCGTCATCCTTCCCGCGTAGTGTCCGAGTGTGTTTTCTCGGGTAGTGTTGGTTGGGGGGGATGGGTGTATGAGTGGGAGTTGTTGGGGGAGGGAAGCCGCTAGGCTTGGGTGTATGTAAGCCGCTAGGCTTGGTGGCGGGAACCGCTGCAGGGGAAGTATATCCTCCGGGCTCAGGTGAAATCGCATCCCTTTGATTGATTGAAAAGCGGTGGGGATGCGAATTTCAGATTTCGCCGCTCCGGATATACTTCCCCTTCCGCTCACTCGGGTGCAGAGAGCCCGCTCACTCGGGTGCGAGGAGTTCGCTCACTTGGGTGCAGGGAGTCGCTTGCTTGGGGGAGTGGGTCAAAAGACCGTTGACACGAAGTGTCATTGGGTGTATCTTAGGGGGCAAGTAAGTGACTATTTTGACAAGTGGATATGCGGAAGACACTCTTATCCAGAGCTGGCGGAGGGACTGGCCCTTTGATGCCCGGCAACCGACACATTGTTTTTTTGTGCACGGTGCCAATTCCTGCAGGGATGCGATGGCGCATTCTTGAAAGATGAGAGAAAGTGTTCTTGTCGTGTTGTTTTACATACAAGACCTTTCTCGATTCGAGAGAGGTCTTTTTGCATGGTCCCTTTGTTGAGGGGAGATTGATCATCATGAAGTTTGACACGTTGTTGGCTCAGATCGGAAATCGAAGTGATGAACGGACGGGGGCGGTGGCGACGCCGATTTATTTGTCGACGACATACCAACACCCGCGTCTGGGGGAGAGCACGGGCTTTGATTATACGCGGACGAAGAATCCGACTCGGCAGTTGCTGGAGGATGCGATCGCGAGGTTGGAGGGCGGTTGTCGCGGGTTCGCTTATGCGTCCGGTATGGCAGCCGTCGCCGGGGTGCTTGGGCTGTTCGGGCAGGGCGATCATCTGTTGATCTCGCATGATCTGTATGGCGGGACGTATCGGTTGGTGGAGCAGATTCTGCCGAAGCAAGGGATCACGGCGAGTTTTGTGGATATGAGTGATCTTGAGGCGGTGGAGCAAGGGATTCAGGCGAATACGAAGGCGCTGTTTATCGAGACGCCGACCAATCCGACGATGCGCATCACCGATCTGCAGGCAGTGTCGTCGCTGGCGAAGCAACATGGATTGCTGACAATCGTAGACAATACGTTTATGACACCCTATCTGCAGCAACCGCTGCTGTACGGTGCCGATATTGTGGTTCACAGTGGTACGAAGTACCTCGGGGGGCATAATGATGTGTTGGCAGGGTTGGCGGTGGTGCGGGAGGAAGTGCTTGCGGAGCAGGTTTACTTTTTGCAGAATTCGATTGGGGCGACGCTTGGGCCGCAGGACTGTTGGTTGCTGATGCGGGGCATGAAGACGCTGGCGCTTCGGATGGAGCGACATCAGGAGAATGCACTGGTGCTGGCGAAGTGGCTCGCGGATCATCCGCTGGTCGAAAAGGTGTATTTTCCGGGGCTGTTCGGTCATGCGGGACGTGAAACGCACATCGGGCAGGCCAAGGGGTTTGGCGGGATGTTGTCGTTTGAGTTGCAGGATGTGGAGCTGGTGGAGCCGGTGTTGCGGCATCTGCAATTGATTACGTTTGCGGAGTCGCTGGGCGGTGTCGAGTCGTTGATTACGTATCCGGCGCGGCAGACGCATTTTGATATTCCGGCTGAGATTCGGCAGAGCATCGGCGTGACCGATTCGCTGTTGCGATTGTCGGTCGGGATTGAGCATTACGACGATTTGATTGAAGATCTGGCCGTGGCATTGGGGAAGGCGGCGCAAGAGACGAGGAGGACTGTGTGATGAGCAAGAGCAATGGAAGAGATCTGGCAAGTCATGGAGCAAGTGATCTTGCTGAAAAGGGAGCCACGAAGGCTGGAAGTAAGCTAGCTTTTGGGACGAAGTTGTTGCATACGGGTTATGAGATCGATCCGGTGACGGGGGCGTCGGCGTTTCCGATTTACCAGACGTCGACGTTTCATCAGGCAGATCCCGAGAATCCGCCGGTGTACGAGTATGCCCGATCGGGGAATCCGACGCGGGATGCGTTGGAGAAGACGCTGGCGGCGCTGGAAGGCGGGACGCGGGGGTTTGCGTATTCGTCGGGGGTGGCGGCGATCACGTCGGCGCTGCTCTTGTTCTCGGCAGGGGATCATCTGGTCGCCTGTGAGGATATTTACGGCGGGACGTTTCGGGCGTTGACGCAGGTGGTGAATCGTCTGGGCATCGAGACGACGTTCGTCGATACGACCGATTTGGAGGCGGTGCGCCGCGCGATTCGTCCGCATACGAAAGGGTTGCTGCTGGAAACGCCGTCCAACCCGACGTTGAAGATCACCGATCTCGCCGGAGCGGTGGCGATCGCCAAGGAACACGGGCTGCTGACGATTCTGGACAATACGTTCCTCACGCCCTATCTGCAACGTCCGCTGGACTTCGGGATCGATGTGGTGGTACATAGTGCGACGAAGTTTCTCGGCGGCCATTCCGATCTCGTAGCCGGAGCTGCGGTGGTGCGGGATGAGGAGCTGGGGAAACGGTTGTATTTGTTGCAAAATACGCTCGGGAACGTGCTCGGTCCGCAGGATTGCTTCTTGTTGCAACGGGGCATCAAGACGCTGAAGGTCCGCATGGACGCGGCGGAGCAAGTGGCGCGGCAAGTGGCGGCGTATCTGCAGGAGCGCGGCGATCTGGCGCAGGTGTATTATCCGGGGCTGGCGTCGCATCCGGGGCATGAGATTCAGGTGCGACAGGCGTCGGGTTTCGGGGCGGTGCTGTCGTTCGATGTGGGCAGTGCGGAACGCGCCAAACAGGTGATGAGTCGGGTGCAACTTCCTTTGGTGGCGGTGTCGCTCGGCGGGGTGGAGACGATTTTGTCGTATCCGCGCACGATGTCGCACGGGTCGATGCCGGAGGAGGAACGCCATCGTCGCGGCATCACGGACGGGCTGCTCCGCTATTCGGTCGGCTTGGAGGACCCGCAGGACTTGATCGCCGATCTGGAGCAAGCGCTGGCGTAGGTCGTAGGTCACAAGACGGGAAAAGAGAATCGCTCTGCAAAGAATGGGCACACTGGAAGCAGGTGTCCATTTTTGATGCCCATTTTTTGAACAGGGAGGCTTGATCGAGATGGAAAAGAAGCCTTTTAATGCGATCACACATAAAGACGGGGGCGAGAACGACATGATCGCGTTCGACAACCCGGATGATGAGCTCGAAAACATCCCGCCGCAAGCGCAGGGGTATGAGGAGACGATGGTCGTGGTCGATTCGCCCGATGATTTTGAGGACGAAGGGCAGTAAGATTTGATTCTGTTTTGTTCCTTCCCCTTCTATAATAGAAGGACAAGGAGGGAATCTGCGATGGCCAAGTTTCATCCTGTGTTGAGCAACCTCGACCTGGAAGGGTTGGTTGCTACGTATGAGAAGCAGTGGAACGAAGAGGCGTTGGCTTATTTGGAAACCCGAGAGATTGCCGAGAAGACCGGCGCGGCTTTCCGATTGGGCTATGAGGATAGCGTGATTGGCTTTGCCGTACAGAAGGCCAATGCGAGCGGACACCTTGTCGGGCGGATCGTGTTTCCGGTGCGCGATCCGCAGGGCAAGCTGCTCGATCTGATCGGTCGCTCGATCGATGATCGCGAGCCGAAGTACAAAGCGTTGCTCGGTGTGACGCCGCTTTTGTTCAACGCACCGGTGCTCGAGGAGGCGGAAGACGTGGTGCTGGCCGGCGGGCTGTTCGATGTGCTGTCGTTGGCACAGGTGCAGTTCCCCGCCGTGGCCGTGCCGGACTGTCATTCGTTTCACAAAGAGTTGGTGCCGCTGTTTACCGGCAAGCGGGTCTTTGTCTGTTATGGCAACGATGAGGAGGGTCGCAGGGAAAGCGAGCGGGTCGCCAACCTGCTGGAGGATGTGGCCGACGGGGTGTATGTGGTCACGTTGCCGGAAGGGATCAAGGACATCAACGATCTGTACGTCCGAGCAGAGAATGCGCATGAGGTGTTTCAATCGCTGATCCATCGCGCCGTGCAAACGACGCACACGTCCGGCATGGCACCTGATGCGCATTATCTGACGGTGTACAACGAGGAGTATATGAAAAGGTTCCGTGGGCAGACCACGGGCGTGCCGACGGGGCTTGCCGAGTTGGATGCGCTGTTGATCGGCGGCTTGCGTCCCGGCTTGTATGTGATCCGCGGTCCGGTCGGGGTCGGCAAAACGACATTGGCTCGTCAAATCGCCGACCATGCGGCAGGAAACGGTTGCCCCGTCGCCTTCTACTCGTGGGGGGCATCCGCCTATGAGCTGTGGGCGAATTCGTTGAGCCGGATTCTCGGTGTGTCGGTGCGCGACGTGCTGCTCGGCAACCTCGACCCCGATCAGGTGAAGTGGGCCAACGAGCAGTATCAGGAGCAGGCGGCCAACATGTGGACGGCCGAAGGAACGATGAACACGACGCTGGATGACATCACGGAGCATATCCAGACGATCGCCGGCACGATCGGCAAGATGCCGACGGTGTTCCTCGATTACCTCCAGCGGATTCCGTTCGATACGGAGCAGTCGTTCCTGCCATCGGAGGAGCGGTCTTGTCTCGTCGCCTACGCGCTGCACCAGATCGCTCGCGAGTTCAATTGCCCGGTGGTCGTCACGGCGTCTTTTGTTCGCGAAGGGACGCAGTTGTATGAGGCGGTGGAGGCGGCGGCCGACGTGCTGATGACCTTGACGGAGCTGGAGGAAGGCAGCGGTCAGATGTTGTTGGCGGTGGAGAAAAACCGCAACGGAGATACTGGCGCGCTCGCCTTGTATATGGATGAAAAGCCCGCGCATTTTCGTTCGGAAAGTGAACGGGGTCGAAATCGTGGCGAAAACGAACCTGATGCGACCACAGCGTAAATTTTGGACTTGTTTGATACGCCTTCGCTTCAAATCAAGTTTGGGTGCCCTTTTCACGAGCAGACTCCAAGGTGTATAGTTGGGGTGTTCGCTAATACCTGTCAATTGTTCAAAGGTGGTTGAGTTCAGTGAGTACTCAGGATCAGGATCTGACTTCGAAGAATACAAACGAACAACCGGAGGAGAACTTAAACGTTCTCACCAGTACCCAGTTCGTCATCAAAGACGCTTTGGCCAAGCTCGGCTATAGCGATGACATGTTTGAATTGCTCAAAGAGCCGCTTCGCGTGCTCACCGTCCGCATTCCGGTGCGCATGGACGACGGTAGCGTCAAAGTGTTCACCGGCTATCGCGCCCAGCACAACGACGCGGTCGGTCCGACCAAGGGCGGGATTCGCTTCCATCCGCAGGTCACCGAAGACGAAGTAAAAGCATTGGCGATCTGGATGAGCTTGAAGTGCGGCATCGCCAACCTGCCGTATGGCGGGGGCAAGGGCGGCATCATCTGTGACCCGCGCGAAATGTCGTTCCGCGAGACGGAGCGCCTGTGCCGCGGCTATGTCCGTGCGATCTCGCAGATCGTCGGCCCGACCAAGGACATTCCGGCTCCGGACGTGTTCACCAACTCCCAGTCGATGGCGTGGATGATGGACGAATACAGCCGCATCCGCGAGTTCGATGCACCGGGCTTCATCACCGGCAAACCGCTGGTGCTCGGCGGTTCCTACGGCCGTGACTCGGCGACCGCACGCGGTGTCGCCATCGCGATTCAGGAAGCGGCGAAAGTGCGCGACATCGACTTGAAGGGCGCACGCGTCGTCGTCCAAGGCTTCGGCAACGCAGGCGGCTATCTGGCGAAGTTCATGCATGACGCCGGAGCAAAAGTGATCGGGATTTCCGACGCCTACGCCGGTCTCTATGACGAAAAGGGTCTCGACATCGACTACCTGCTCGACCGTCGCGATTCCTTCGGTACGATCACCAAGCTGTTCAAGAACACGATCACCAACCAGCAGCTGCTCGAACTGGATTGTGACATCCTCGTGCCGGCTGCGATCGAGAACCAAATCACCTCGCGCAACGCCCACGACATCAAGGCGAAGATCGTCGTTGAAGCGGCCAACGGCCCGACCACGAACGAAGCGACCAAGATCCTGTCCGACCGCGGCATCCTGCTCGTGCCGGACGTGGTGGCGAACGCAGGCGGGGTTATCGTATCCTACTTCGAATGGGTCCAGAACAACCAAGGGTTCTACTGGAACGAAGAGGATGTGGACGCGCGTCTGCACAAGATCATGTCCCGTTCCTTCAAGACCGTCTACGATACGGCTGTCATGCGCAAAGTCGACATGCGCCTCGCTGCCTACATGGTCGGTGTGCGCCGTATGGCCGAAGCCAGCCAACTGCGCGGTTGGGTCTAACACCTCATCGACCGATATGACGACAGAACAAGAAACCGGATGCCCGCTTCCGCTGGCATCCGGTTCTTTTTTATGCTATCATTCTTCTTCAAAGTAGGTTCGTAGTTTATCGAAATCGTTCGTCTCTTGCAAAGCGGTCATCAGCTTGATACGCGCTTTCTGCCCGTTCAAGCCGTTGGAGAACAGCACGCCGAGGTCGCGCAGGTGCTTGCCGCCGCCTTCATAGCCGTATACGTCCTGCACGATGCCGTTGTAGCAGCGGGAAACGAGCACGACGGGTACGCCCTGCCGGATCGCCGCTTCGATGCCGGGCACCACGTGCGGCGGGACATTGCCTTGCCCCAGCGCTTCGATGACGATGCCTTTCACGCCCTGCTGCAAGAGAAACTGAAGCAACGAATCGTCCATTCCCACGGCCATTTTTAACAGACCGACTTGCGGTTCCATCTGCTTCACGGGGATGTGGGCGTGCGGCTTGGGGATATGGCGAACATGGACGCTGCGCTTGTCGAGCACGCCGATCGGGCCGACGGCCGGAGACTGGAAGGTCGCCACGTTCGACGTGTGCGTCTTGGTGACGAAGCGAGCGGCGTGGATTTCGTCGTTGAACACGACGAGCACCCCTTGGCCGATCGCATCGCGGGAGGCGGCCGTGCGGATCGAGTTGAGCAGGTTGACCGGGCCGTCCGCCCCGAGCTCATTCGACGAGCGCATCGCTCCCGTGACGATCACCGGCTTGCCGGGCGGCAGGATCAAGTCGAGGTAATAAGCGGTCTCCTCCAGCGTGTCGGTGCCGTGGGTGACGACCAGCCCGTCCACATCGTCGCGGGCGAGAAATTCGCGCACGGCGGCGCCGATCTTATCGATGATCTCGACGCTGATGTGCGGCGAGGGGATGTTGGCGAACGCTTCGACGGTAACGGTGGCGTATTCGGCCAGCTTGGGGATCGCTTTGGTGAGGTCGGCGGCGTTCTCGACCGGCTTGACCGTATCGGTCTCCGAGTCTTCGATCATCGCAATGGTGCCGCCGGTGGTGAGGACTACAATATGTTTCACGAAAAAATGGCCACCTTTCGTGTGATTGACTGATAGAGGGTCTATTGGATATTATGCCTGTGTAATGGGCTGTGTGTCAAAGCGGAATTGGGGGAGGTGTTAGCCGTGGACATCCTGTTGCTGATCGGCTGTGCCGTCGCGCCGGGCATTGCGCTCTTATCTTTTTTTTATCTGCGAGATTTGTATGAGTCCGAGCCGCTGCGGATGGTCGGTCGGCTGTTCTTGCTCGGCTTGTTATCGGCGATTCCGGTGATGTATCTCGTCTCCGGTTTGGATCGCCATATCGCGTCACCCTACGTCCACACGTTTCTGGCCGTGGCGGTGGTCGAGGAGCTGTCGAAGTTCGTCTTGGCCTATTGGTTCGCGTTTCGCCATCGCGAGTTCGACGAGGAGTATGACGGCATCGTCTACGCGGTCGCCGTGTCGCTCGGCTTTGCGACGGCGGAGAGCGTGATCAAAGTGTTGACCCTCGGCTGGTCGACGATTCCGGTGCGCACGCTGTTCACCGTGCCGGGACATGCCCTGTTCGCCGTGATCATGGGCTTCTACTTGGGACGAGCCAAATTTGCCGATTCGTCGAAAAAAAGGGCGCTGTTCTTCACCCTGTCCCTCGGGTATCCGTGGCTGGTACACGGCATCTACGACTCGTTGCTGATCTCCAACCGAATCTGGATCGTCGCGTTGACGATCCCGTTGATGATCTGGCTGTGGGTGTCCGGCCTGCGCAAAGTGCGCCACGCACAGGAGCGCTCGCCGTTTAAACCGATCGACCGGAAGGCGACAGACGTATAAACCACCCCGATCTCGGTCAAGATGGAGGATGGAATCTTGTTTCCAGCACCGAACCGATCGAGAGGAGGACGAGTCCATGCCGACCGCGGCCGACCGCGTCAAAGTCCACATCCGTTGCAAAAATTGCGGAGAGACGTTCATCTTGCGCGGCTACAAGGATTACAAAGGCAAGATCGACACCGGCTTCAAGCGCTGCCTCTGCGACAACGAGGACCAATTTGATATCGAAACGTTGATCTAAAAGGGAAAGTCTCTGCGGAGGCTTTCCCTTTTATTGGTTCACATAGGACATTGGTTGTCTCTCCACAATAAGACAAGAACGACCATCATTTCTATGGAGGGGGTAACCATGAGCAAGAAATGGCGTGTCCTGATGACGGCCGTGTTGATGGTGTTCGCGCTGATGACTTTGTATGCGCCCCCGATGAACATCAAGTCGGGGCAGGACCAATCGGTATTCACCACGCGAACCCTCGTGCGGGGGAGTCAAGGCATTGACGTGCGTGAGTTGCAAGGACGTCTTAAATACAACGGGTATTACCACGGCAAGGTCGACGGCGTCTTCGGCTACGGTACATATTGGGCGGTGCGCCGCTTCCAATACCGTTTCGGCTTGAAAATCGACGGAGTTGTCGGCTCGAAGACGCGACAGATGCTTGTACGCGCGACCAAGGGCTACAACCCGTACAAGTACGGCAGCTCGCCGAAGAGAACGTCGCGGTCGGGAGGCGGCGGTGGCGGAGGGAGCACGACGCACACCGCCTCCTACGCCGGGAAGAACATCACCGCCAACGACATGAAGCTGCTGGCGAACGCGGTGTACGGCGAAGCGCGCGGCGAACAGTACATCGGGCAGGTGGCGATCGCAGCGGTGATCCTGAACCGTCTCGACAACCCGAACTTCCCGAACACGATCCCGGGCATCATCTTCCAACCGGGTGCGTTTACCGCCGTGGCGGACGGACAGATCTGGCTCACTCCCAACGCGCAGGCGACCAAGGCGGTCAACGACGCGATCAAAGGCTGGGACCCGTCCAGCGGTGCGATCTACTACTTCAACCCGGCGACGGCGACTTCGAAATGGATCTGGGGCCGACCGCAGATCAAACGGATCGGCGATCACATCTTCTGCCGGTAAGGTCGGACGAAAGGAGGGAATACGACTGTGTTTAGTCGCATCACATCTGTCTTATTGGTGCTCGCCCTCGTCGTGGCAGGCTTCTGGGGGTATCGCGAGCACAAGGAGAAGCAAGCCCTGTTGCTGAAAGCGGAAAACCAATATCAACGGTCCTTCCACGACTTGAGCGACCATATGAACCTGCTGCAGGACGAGCTTGGCAAGTCGCTGGCCGTCAACTCGAAAAAGCAACTGACCAACTCCTTGACCGAGTCTTGGCGGCTGGCGGCCGAAGCGCGCAACGATGTCGGAGCGCTGCCGCTGTCCTTGATGCCGTTCAACAAAACGATGGAGTTCCTCAACGACATCGGGAATTTTTCCTACCGCGTCTCCGTGATGAACGAAGGAGACAAGCCGCTGAACGAACAGCAGTGGCAGACGCTGCAGGAGCTGTACAAGCGCTCAAAGCATCTCGAAGGGCAGCTCGGTGAGCTGCAGACGGCGGTGATCAAGAAAAACCTGCGCTGGATGGACGCCGAACTGGCGCTGACCCAAACGGACAAGCAGACGGACAACCAGATCGTCGACGGCTTCCGGGCGATGGAGAAGTCGATCCGAAGCAACAAACCGTTGCAGTTCGGCCCGACGATGGAAGGGCTGAAAAACCGCAACAACGTGCAAATCTCCAACCTGACCGGCAACAACGCGACGCCGAAAACGGCGGAGCAAAAGATTCGCACCTACCTCGGTCTGAACGCCGACGACAACGTGACGGTGAAGAAGAACGGCAAAGGGGACAAATACCCCTCCTACTCGGCCATCGTCGACTACGCGAACGGACAGCAGGCGTTCCTGACCCTGACCCTGAAAGGGGCGCACATCACCAACTACATGAACAACCGCGCCGTGGACTCCGAATCGCTCGACCTCGACCAAGCTTCCCGCTCGGCGGTGCAATGGTTGAAACTGCACGGCTATGAAGCGGATCATGTGGTCAACGTCGACACCTATGACCACGTCGGCGTGTACGACATCGTGCCGGTACAGGACGGCGCGCGCATCTACTCCGACAAGGTGACGGTCAAAGTGGCGCTCGACAACGGCAAGGTCGTCGGCGTCGAAAGCGAAGACTACGTCTTCCATCACAAGAAGCGCAACCTGCCGAAACCGAAGATTACCCAACAGCAGGCGGCGATCTACGTGTCTCCGAAAGTCAAAGTCGAGGAGACGCATCTCTCGCTGGTCACCGACATGCTCGGCCGCGAACGCCTGGCCTACGAGTTCGTCGGGACGATGGACGACGACACGTACAAGATCTACATCAGTGCGCTTGACGGCGACGAAGTCGGTGTCGAGAAGCTGAACTGACGGACGGACGGAAAAAAGAGAGGTTGTGCGGGGCTCCTCTGCCGCTGACGGCGGGAGGGGCCTCGACAGCCTCTCTTTTTCATGCGTATGGCTAAAAAGGGAATCAGTCGAGCTGGCCGGTCTGCTTCAAATACGACTCGATGCCGTCGGCCACCGCCTGTGCGATCTTCTCCTGATAGGCGGGCGATTGCAACCGCGCCCGTTCCGCATGGAAGTTCAGGTATCCGCATTCGATGATCAAAGCGGGGATTTTTTGATTGCGCAGCAGGTAGTAGGTGCCGGTGCGGGCATTGCGCTTCGACATGTCCGGCAGTTGATGCAGGTTGTTCTGGATGAGTTCGGCCAGTTCTTTGGCTCCTTGGACCTCGTTGTAGTAGACTTCCGCTCCGCCGCGTGTGGCGAGCGAGGATTCGTTGGCGTGCAAGGACACGAACAATTTGGCGTGGCTCAGTTCCGTGATCGACAGGCGAGCGGCCAAGTCGGTGCGCTTCGCATTCGACCCGCGCATGCCTTTCTCCGCGTAATCGGTATCGGTCGTGCGCGTCATCCCTGCGGAGATCCCTTTTTGCAGCAGCAGCGTGTGGACTTTCTTGGCGACGGCCAGCGTGATTTGTGCTTCGTGGACATCGTCTGTCAGCACGCCGGGGTCGTAGCCGCCGTGACCGGGGTCGATCATCACCGTCACGGGGCCGTTGTGAGGCAGCGAATGGGCCGGATGATGAGTAGAAATCAGGAAAAAGGCGGGAAACAAAAGCAGGACGGCCAACAGCAAGGGAAACCCAAGTCGAGTCAACGGAAACCGAAACGAACGAAAATACGCCCGATGCCGCTTCACAGTCGTTCACCTCCTCACCGGATTGCGTTCTGGTACCACTCTATTCGACGGTTGTCCCGAACATGCACCGCCTTTTGACCTAGACGATGGAACAAAAGTCCTAGTAACCGTAGCTAGATTCTTGCAAATACGCTATACTGGACAATAAGTAAGGTTAAGGGAATCGATAGGTACGGGCAAAGGTTAACATCTGGAGAGTGAGGAATGTGGCATATCCTTTGATCGGACAGACAGTCCATCTGGAAGTGACAGACGGGTATTTTACCGGCAAATATACGGCCAAGCTGCAAGACATGGAAAAAACGCGCCTGTTCATCGACATGCCGTTTAAACCGAACGCGGCCTCTCCGACTCGCATCGATGACGGGGTGGAGGTATTGGTTCGGTATCGTTCGGCCGATGGCACTCAATGCTCGTTCTACGCCAACGTGATGGGACGCGAGGTGCGCAACATTCCGTTGCTGTCGCTGAGTCGACCGAAGCTGTCGGAGATTCATCGCCAGCAGCGCCGCGAGTTTCTGCGGGTGCCGCTCAGCGTGCCGATCGACATCGTCTATATGGATTCCGAGACCAAGCAGATCGTCTCGTGCGCCACGTACGGGTCGGATATCTCCGGCGGCGGCTTGGCGTTTCGGATCAAAAGGGAATACAACATCAGAGCCAATGACATCATCGGCTTCAATTTCACCATGCCGCTCGAAGGCAAGAAATACCCGATCACCGGCAAGGGACGCGTGATTCGCGTCGGGCAAACGGATGAGCAGAGCGGGATGAAGGTGATCTCGTTGAAGTACTTCGAGATCAACGAGTCGGATCGCCAGCGCATCGTGCAATACACGTTCAAAGCCCAGATCTCGATGCGCGACAAAGGCGTGCTCAACTCGTAGCGTCGACCAAGTATGAAACCCCTCGGACTTGCATAGGATGAAACGTAACCGGGGGGTGGTACAAGTTGGAACAACGGCGTGAACAACCATATGAAGAACGACTGCTCAAAGCGTATGACCGTTGGGAGAAACCGCTGTTTCGCCTCGTGTTGGTCGGTTTGGTGCTTCTGGTGATCTTCCAAGGCATCCTCGCCACCGAAGGCGGGCGGATGTTCCTCAGCGCGACCGATCGCTTGGAAGGCGAGCGGACGGGCGGGGCGATGCCGGTCGTCGCCGAAGACAAACAACCGGCGCAGTTGACGATCCGCTCCGTGGGTGCGGTCGGCAACCTGAGCAAAGCATGGGTCAAGGTCGACGGCGTACCGGTCGGCAACTTTCAACAAAACGAGGTGACCGTCACCGTCCACAAAGGCGACATGATCACCATCGATACGTCAGCGCTGGAAGGGCTGTTTCGCTTCGAGATCGACCACAACGATCCGAAGATCTCGTCGCCCATACCGGGCACGCTGGTCGAAACCAACACGGGACAGCCGGCAGAAGTCGGACCGATATACTACATGAATCCCTAGCTGTCGGCCACTTGCTGCGGCTAGGTTTTCTTGCGCCGTACAACCCCTTGTGGTAGTATCAAGGGGAGAATAGACAATTGAAAAGTGGCGTCACATCGTCCCCTTTGACCGACAAGATTTTGAAGTGAATACAAGCTGCATAGGAAGCGGGCGATCGCCTGCTTTTTGTTTCTTTCAGACAGGTCGAGGCGGACAGATGCACGACGATATGAATCGTTCAGCAGGAGGCATTAGACATGAAATCACTGCGTGTGGCCCTTGATGGCCCGGCAGGTGCCGGCAAAAGTACCGTGGCCAAGAAAGTCGCCCAGGCTCTGGGCATCGCTTACGTGGACACGGGGGCCATGTACCGCGCCATCACTTGGAAAGCCCTTCAACAAAACATCGCACCTACGGACGAAGCTGCCTTGACCGAGTTGGCGAACGGCGTTCGCATCGACTTTCGACCGACCGAAGCGGGGCAAGACGTGTTTCTCGACGGGGTTGACATCACGGAGGCCATACGAACGCTTGAGGTGACGAACAACGTGTCCGCGGTCTCGGCCGTCCCCGGTGTGCGGGTGGCGATGGTCGATCTGCAACGCGACATGGCGCGCCGCAGCGGCGTGGTCATGGACGGGCGCGACATCGGTACCGTCGTCCTGCCGAATGCCGAGGTCAAGATCTGGCTGACCGCATCTGTCGAAGAGCGGGCGCAACGCCGCTACCAAGAGCTGGTCGACAAGGGACAGGGTGTCGACTTCGAGCAGTTGAAACAAGACATCGAACGCCGTGACGAATACGATAGCAACCGTGAGCATTCGCCGATGAAAATGGCGGAGGATGCCATCCTCGTCGATACGACAGGGTTGACAATCGAACAAGTCATTGCAAGAATTTTACATATCTGCTCGCAAGCAGAAGCACATAACGCATAGGGGTACGGAGACGATGTTCTATCGATTGGGCCATGCGCTCTTCAGTGGGTATTTTAAAGTGTTGCATCGTTGGCAGGTGATCGGGAAGGAAAACATCCCGCAGGACGGGGCCGTGTTGTTGGTCTCGAACCACATCTCCAACCTCGACCCGCCCTTGGTAGGTTGTGGCGCGGATCGACCGGTGCACTTCATGGCGAAAGCGGAGCTGTTCAAAGTTCCGATCTTCGGCCGTGTGATCAAAGACATGAACGCATTTCCCGTCAAAAGGGGAGTTGGGGATCGCAACGCCTTGCGCCATGTGATCCAATTGCTCGAGGATGGCAACGTCGTCGGCATCTTCCCGGAAGGAACCCGGAACAAAACGGGGACCGACGCGATGGGCGAAGCGCACAGCGGTGCTGCCAACTTCGCGTTGAAGACGGGGGCGACTGTCGTTCCGACGGCGATCGTCGGCACGATGGAAGCGTTCAAGCCGATCAAGCTCGTGTTCGGCGAGCCGGTCGACCTGTCCGAGTTTGCCGGGGTCAAGGTCAACCGCGAATCGATCGGGCAGGTGACGGAACGAATTACCGCCGCCGTGAATCAACTGATCGAAGCGCATAAGCACTAAGGGCGCTCGTATGGATTGAGGCAACTCGACTCATACTAACTCTGATCAATTTTCCATCGTTTGGTGAGAGGCGAGGCGTTTTGGCGCTTGGCATCTTTTCCAATAGATATAGCTTAGGTTTCATAAGCGTTTTTTCTGGCGCTTGAATGAATAGGAGGTAGAAACAATGGTCGAAGAGATGAAAGACATGGATGTCGTCACCATGCAAAAAGGCGACATCGTCAAGGGCACGATCACCAAGATCGAAGACGGTCAGGCACTTGTAGACGTCGGTTACAAGTACGATGGCGTGATCCCGATCGGCGAACTGTCCGCTCTGCGCATTGAGAAAGTCTCCGATGCCGTGCAAGAAGGTCAGGAAGTCGAAGTGAAAGTTCTGCGTATCAACGATGAAGAGGGCAAGATCATCCTCTCGAAAAAAGCGGTCGACGGCGACAAAGCCTGGGATGACCTCGAAGCGAGATTCAACAGCGGCGACGTGTTTGAAGTCACCGTCCAAGACGTCGTCAAAGGCGGTTTGGTCGTGGACATCGGCGTGCGCGGCTTCATCCCGGCGTCGCTGGTCGAGCGTCATTTCGTAGAAGATTTCTCCGATTACAAAGGCCGCACCCTGCGCGTGAAGATCATCGAATTCGATCGCGCGGAAGGCAAAGTCATCCTCTCGGCAAAAGCGGTGCTGGATGAAGAGGTGGAAGCGAACAAGGAAGAGCGGATCAACGAGATCCAGCCGGGTCAAGTGCTGGAAGGCACCGTACAACGTTTGACCTCGTTCGGCGCGTTCGTCGACCTCGGCGGCGTGGACGGCCTTGTACACATCTCCGAGATGGCGCACCATCGCGTCGAAACCCCGGGTGAAGTGGTCAAGGAAGGTGAGAAGGTCAGCGTCAAGGTGCTGAAAGTCGACCCGAGCGCAGGTCGCATCTCCCTATCGATCAAGGCGGCGCAACCGGGTCCGTGGACCGGCGTCACCCAGAAGTTTATGTCGGGCGATGTGGTGACCGGCACCGTCAAACGTCTGGTTTCCTTCGGCGCGTTCGTCGAACTGTTGCCGGGTGTGGAAGGTCTGGTGCATATCTCGCAGATCGCCAACCGTCACATCGGCACGGCGGACGAAGTGCTTGAAGTCGGCCAAGAAGTGAAAGTGAAGATCCTCGACGTGAACGAAGCCGACGAGCGCATCTCCCTGTCCATCCGCGAGGTGGAAGGCGACCGCTCCCGTCGCGAAGTCGATCAATACGTCCAGCAGAACAACGACCAGGACCAAGGCGGTTCTCTGGGGACGCTGGGCGACGTATTCGGCGACCTGTTCAAACGTTCCTAATCATAATCGAAGCGGGGGAACCCTATGTCCATCGAACAACGCAAGCTCGACCACGTACGGTATGCTCTGGAACTGCCGGTGACGTATCAGAACGGCTTTTCCGATTTGAGCTTCGTACATCGCGCCTTGCCGGAGTTGGATTTGGCGGACGTCTCCCTGGCGACCACGATCGGCGGACTGAAACTCAGTTCGCCGATTTTGATTAATGCTATGACCGGCGGGGCGGAGCGGACCGAAGAGATCAACCGCAAGCTCGCCGAAGTCGCCAAGCGTACAGGCATCGCCATGGCCGTCGGCTCCCAGCGAGCCGCGCTGAAACACGACCACCTCGTCCGTACATACGCCGTCGTCCGCGAAATCAACCCGGATGGCGTGATCATCGCCAACCTCGGCGCAGGAGCCACCGTGGAAGACGCTAGGCGGGCGGTCGACATGATCGGCGCCGACCTGTTGCAACTGCACCTCAACGTCGCCCAAGAGCTGACGATGCCCGAAGGCGACCGTTCGTTCCGCGGGATTCCGGAACGGATTCGGGAAGTGGTCGAAGGGCTGGACGTGCCGGTGATCGTCAAGGAAGTCGGCAACGGCATGGGCATTGAGACATTTCGCAAACTGGTCGACATCGGGGTGCGGATCGTCGATGTGGCCGGACATGGCGGCACCAATTTTGTCGCCATCGAGAACCAGCGCCGCGGCGAACAAACCTACCGCCACTTGGAAGGCTGGGGGCAGACGACAGCCGCGTCTTTGCTCGAAGCGCAGTGGTACCGCCACCAGTTCGATCTGATCGGCTCGGGCGGCATCGGCAGCGCCACCGACGCTGCCAAATGCTTTGCCCTCGGCGCACGCGGCGTCGGCGTGGCGGGTGCGCTCTTGCGCCCGCTGATGGAGCATGGCGTCGACCATACGGTGGAGCTGATCGAGCATTGGCACAACGAACTGCGGGTGATCTTGACCTTGCAGGAGTGTCGCACGATCACCGAGCTCTGCCGACGTCCGCTGGTGGTGCGCGGCGAGACGGCCGCTTGGAGTCAGTTGCGAGGCATCGACCTCGAACATCTGGCAAGGAGGGGACTGTAGCATGGACCTGAACACGTTTTCGATCGTGGCGCGAGACCCGAAGACGGGACGCTTCGGCGTCGCCGTCACCACCAAGGCTTTTGCCGTGGGGTCGCTCTGTCCCTTTGCCAAGCCGGGTGTCGGGGCGGTGGCGACACAAGCGCGGGTCAATCCGGCGCTCGGGCCGAAGGGGTTGCGCCTGCTCGAACACGGGTTGAGCGCAGAGGAGACGCTGGAGCAGTTGCTCGCCGCAGACCCCGGTCGGCAGTACCGACAGTTGGGGATCGTCGACAAGTGGGGGCGTGCCGCCGCTTGGACGGGCAGTGAAGCGAACGATTGGAAAGGCCATCTGATCGGCGACAACTTCTGCGTGCAGGGCAACCTGCTGGCGGGGGAGGAGGTCGTGCACGCGACGGCCGCCGCTTTTAAAGGCTCGAACGCCCCGTTTCCCGTGCGGCTGATCCAAGCCCTGAAGGCGGGGCAACATGCGGGCGGTGACAAGCGTGGGAAGCAATCGGCTGCACTGCTGATCGTCGACACCGAAGATTTTCCCTACGTGGATATTCGTGTGGATGACAACCCCGAACCTCTGAAAGAGCTGGAGCGCTTGTACGACATCCACTGCGTCGGGCTGATGGACAACTACCGCCAGTGGGTGGAAGACACCAAGGCGGGGAGAGTTCCAGAGCCGATGGCGAAGACGGATGAGAAGAGGTAGTCCCGGCTTGAAGGCATGAAAAAAGTGTTAGCGGTCTGCTTGGTGTTACCAGACCGCTAACACTTTTTGATTGGTTAGATCGCCGGCAAATAGCCCAACTCCAAGATCTCTACCAACCGCTCCACCTCATGATCCGCTCGTTCCGTGAGATCCTCCGGCCACTCCATCCCGCTGCCGGTGAACCAGCCGGTTTTCATCCCGACCGACTTCGCGCCGCCGATGTCGTTGCGCGGGTTGTCGCCGATGAACAGGCACGCCTCCGGGGCAACGCCGAGCCGCTTACAAGCCAAGCGGAAGATCGCCCCGTCCGGCTTGCGCAACCCTTCCTTTTGCGAAATCAGGATCGTGTCGACCCACTCGGGAATCCCGAGCACCTCCATGTTGCGCTGTTGAAACTCCGTCTCGCCGTTGGTGATGACGCCTAGCTTGAACCCGCGTCGGCGCAGCTCCGTCAAGACTTCCCGCACCCCTTCAAAGGGATTTACAAACCGGCAGAACAGCCTGCGGAATTCGGCGAGCATCATGTCCTCCGTCAGCCCTTCACCGCCGAACTCCTCGAAGATCGACCGGTAGACGATCCGCTTGGACACATACCCGCGACCGTCCAATTCTTCGAACCGCTCGCAGAACCTTTCCACCCCCACATGCCCCCACAACTTCTCGTAACGTTTATATTGATCGCGCATATATTGGTCAAGGGAACTCGCTCTATCAAGCAATGTTTCATCCAAATCAAAGAGAATCGCTTGCAACTCCATCTTTTCAACCATATTCTTGAAACATCCCCTTTCTCTGAAAATTGTACCACGGGACACCTGCCACCATCGCCAAAAATTGTTACAAAAAAACGGTTGTATTCTAGCACCGATCGTGGTATATTAATGCCTGTCGCCAGAAAACAAGCGACACACATCGACAAAGTGTGACACAGCTCCCAACAAGAAACGATACCCAGTACTCAGACGCAGCACCTGACGTGAATGACTCCCGCCAAACTTTGCTTCCATAGCTCAGTCGGTAGAGCGCATCCATGGTAAGGATGAGGTCACCAGTTCGATTCTGGTTGGAAGCTCCATATAGATTTCCCCTGTTAAAGCCTGAGGGTCTCGCTGAGATCCGAGGGCTTTTTTTACGTTTTCGTATACCCCCTCCCAGAATCGGAAAAAATGAGGACAGTTTCCTAGGAGGAGGGTTGCGGATGAACCCGGGCGTGCAAGCCACCATTATCACCATCGTCTGGATCATCCTCGTGATGACCGGATGGGGCCGACACACTCTGACCGACGCACGACTGAAGCCGCGAGCCGTCTCGATCCTGCTCGTCTTGTTTCTGCTGATGGCCGGACACACGTACAACCTGACGCCGCGCCTCGCGCTCGACATCGGCGGGCTGCTGCTGCCGCTCGGCGCATGGGTCTGGTCGCTACTTGCGCATCGCAACGCATCTTACCAAGTCCAATGGCTGCTCGGCATGATCACCGTCGCCGCCTCGATGGTGATTCTGATGACCCTCGTGCCGATGGACCCGGCCTTTTTCCTGATCGACGTCGACTACCTGTACCCGCTCACCGTGATCATCATCTCCGTGATGAGCGTCAGACGTCCGTACTTCGCCTTGTCGATCGCGTTGGTCGGCATGGCGATGGCCTTTGCGCTCGATCCGTTCCTGCACGGGCGCAGCGGCACGGAGGACGTCGTGCTCGGCAGCGGCGATGTGCGCGATACCCTGTTGTACACCGCCAGCGGCGTTTTGCTGCTGCACGGCCCGTACCACAGAAGCGCCTCCTACATCAAAAGCCGCGTTCGTGCTCTCTTCGGCGACAACTCACAGCAACAAGAAGGAGGCCCCGAACATGTTTGATTGGTTGCGAGGCATCTCCGACTACACGATGATCATCATCGTCGGCACCGTGATGGGCGTCCTGTGCCGCTTGAGCATGCTGAAAACGGACTACCGCCAATACCCGACCTACCCGCACGGGCGCATCGTCCACATCGCCCTCGGCGTGATCGCATCCGGCCTCGGCGCCGTGCTGATCCCGTCGATTTTGCAGAAAAACTACACGGCCGTCACCTTTCTCGCGATGGCCGCTTCGCAGTTTCGCGACGTGCGCAACATGGAGCGCCAGATGCTGACCAACTGTGACTCGATGGAACTGGTGCCGCGCGGCATCACCTATATAGAAGGCATTGCGATGGCGTTTGAAGGGCGCAACTACTTGGTCATCCTCACAGCCTTTTTCGCCGCCTTGGCCGCACATTTCTTTCACTGGTACGGCGGAGTGATCGTCGGCGGGATCTTGATCTACGCGCTCGCTCGTTTTATGTCCGGCCGCTCCGTCGGCGACATCGCCAAGATCCGGGAAGGCAAAGTACACTTCAAAGGCGCGAACCTGCATATCGACGACATCCTGATCTACAACGCCGGACTGAAAAACTCCCAAGAACGGCTGGTGAAAAACGGTGTCGGCATCATCCTCGAACCGATCAACGCCGATGCCAACGTCACCCTGAGCAACCTCGGGCAGCGCCAAGCGATCATGCACGACGTCTCGACGATCCTCGGCGTGTACCGAGACAGCGGCGAGCCGTCCCTGATTCCGCTGGCGAAACGCGACCTGGACACCGGGCGACTGGCGATCTTCCTGCTGCCGCTCGACCGCGACGTGGAGAAGGTCAAGGCGATCGTCGCCAAAAGCCCCGTGTTGGAAGCGGCCCATCGCCGTCCGTTGCAGGCCGATGTCCAGCCGGATACCAAGCTCTAACCCAAGGAGGTACTCCCGATGTCGTCTACCGTGCTCACCAACTACATCCTCGCCGTCTGCACCACCGACCGTGACAGCGTGGGCGGGTCGGGCCCGATCTTCTATTGCCAAGACGAAGAGGAACTGCAGAAGACCTCCCTCTATTTGGAAAAAATCATGGATGCTCTGGCCCACGAACTCCGCCCGGGCACGATGATTCTGGTGAAACATTGATCGGGAAAAGAAGGGCGTGCCCGTTCGAAGCGGGGGAGGCAACATCCGGTTTAGGCGGCGTAACGCGAGTTCGCCGTCTTTTTCTCTTGTCCGCTCAGCGGCGTATGTGGGCGGATGGAAACGAATCGCGGTTGACTTTCGACATGTTTTTGCAGGATAATAAATAATTGATTGCAGAAATGGGCCTTAGAAAGTGGTGATGATCCAAATGGCAAAAATTACCCAAGTACACCCCGGTTCTTTGGCAGAAGAGTTGGAGTTGCAGACCGGCGACGAGATCATCTCGATCAACGGCGTGCAAATTAAGGATATTGTCGACTTGCAATTCGCGTTGGCGGACGAGCAGTTGGAGATCGAAGTGCGCAAAGCGGACGGCGAAGAATGGATTGTAGAAGTGGACAAAGAGTACGACGAAGCGCTCGGCGTCGAGTGGGAACACGCGACGGTCGACCGCATCAAGATCTGCCACAACAAGTGCATCTTCTGCTTCGTCGATCAGATTCCGCAGAACATGCGCAAAACGTTGAACATGCGCGACGACGACTACCGCCTGTCGTTCCTGCATGGCAACTTCGTCACCTTGACGAACTTGAAAAATGTCGAGCTGGAGCGGATCGCGCAGCTGAAGATGTCCCCGTTGAACATCTCCGTTCACGCGACCAACCCGGACGTGCGTCGCATCCTCGTCGGCCACAAGAAGGCGGGGGAGATCTTGAACCAGATCGCCTACCTTGCCGAGCACGGCATTGAAATGAACACCCAGATCGTGCTCTGCCCGGGCTACAACGACGAGGAGGAACTCGACCGCACGATCCGCGAGCTGTCGCAACACTGGCCGCACGTGCGCACCCTGTCCGTCGTGCCGGTCGGCTTGACCAAGCACCGCCGCGGGCTGGCTGACGTGCGCCCGAACACCAAGGAGGAGTGCGAGCGCGTCGTCGAACAGGTCGAAGCGTGGCAGAAGATCCTCAAGCCGAAGTTTGGCGCGACGTTCGTCCATGCGGCGGACGAGTTCTACGTGCTCTCCGGCAAGGAAGTCCCGTCGGCCGAGTACTACGACGAATTCTCGCAGACGGAAAACGGTGTCGGCCTGATTCGCGCGTTCCTCGACGAGATGGCGACGCTGAAAAAGGAAATCCCGTCCGAATTGCCGAAACCGCGCAAAGTCGCTGTCGTCACCGGCAAGTCGGCGGAGCAAACGATCCGTCGCGGTGTCGCGATGCTGGACGGCGTCAAGAACTTGGAGATCGAAGTCTTCCCGATCGTCAACGAATTCTACGGCGAGCAAGTCACCGTCGCCGGCCTGACCGTCGGCGTGGACATCGTCAACCAAGTGAAGAACGCCAACGCCGACATCGTCATGATCCCGGACATCATGCTCAAAGACGATGCCGACGTGTTCCTCGACGACTACACCGTCGAACAGGTGCAGGAAGAGCTGGGCAAACAAGTCCTGCTCGTTCCGGCCAACGCCACCGGCCTGATCAAAGGCTGCCTCGGCCACACCGACAACCTGCCGCCGCGCCGTCGCTATGAAGCGACGCTGGACGGAGCGGCAACCCGCTCGATGATGGGCTACGAAATGGGCGGTTGCGGCAGCGGCGGCTCCGACAGCGGCAACGGAGACGACCTGATCCGGATCTCCTGATCCCCTGTGGACAAAAACGCGCGGTTTCGGCTAAAAACAGCCGTGACCGCGCACCTTATACATAACGAACGCAAACGTCACTTTTAGTCAAAAGAAAGGCAGGGAACACACCTATGCCAAAACCGATCGTGGCCATCGTAGGCCGCCCGAACGTCGGCAAATCAACCCTATTCAACCGTCTCGCCGGTTCTCGTATCTCCATCGTCGAGGACAAACCGGGCGTCACCCGCGACCGAATCTACTCATCTTCCGAGTGGTTGGATCATAAGTTTAATATCATCGACACCGGCGGCATCGAAGTCGGGGGCGAAGACGAGATTCTGCTCCGCATTCGCGAACAGGCCGACCTGGCGATGAACGAAGCGGACGTGATCGTCTTCCTCGTCGACGGCAAAGACGGCGTCACCGGGCAGGACAAAGAGGTCGCCAACCTGTTGTTTCGCACCCGCAAGCCGGTCGTGCTTGCTGTCAACAAGTTGGACAACCCCAAGATGATGCTCGAATCGATCTACGAATATTACGAGCTGGGCTTTGGCGAACCGTTCGGCATCTCGTCCGTTCACGGCACCGGCCTCGGCGACCTGTTGGACGAAGTCGCGAAGCACTTCCCGAAAGACTATGAGGACAAGTATGCGGACGACGTGATCCGCGTCTCCCTGATTGGCCGCCCGAACGTCGGCAAATCGTCGCTCGTCAACGCGATGCTCGGCGAAGAGCGGGTCATGGTCTCGGACATCGCGGGCACCACGCGCGATGCGGTCGACACCGAACTGGTGCGCGAAGGCCAAGACTACGTCCTGATCGACACCGCCGGGATGCGCAAGCGCGGCAAAGTCTATGAAAATACCGAACGCTATTCGGTGATGCGGGCGATGTCGGCGATCGAACGCTCCGACGTCTGCTGCCTGATCATCAACGCCGAAGAAGGCATCATCGAGCAGGACAAGCGGATCGTCGGCTACGCGTTGGAAGAAGGACGCGCCCTGATCATCGTCGTCAACAAGTGGGACACGCTGGAGAAAGACGACAAGACGGCGATCAACTTTGAAAAAATGATTCGCAAAGAGTTCCCGTTTATGCCGTGGGCGCCGGTGATCTTCGTCTCGGCGAAGACCAAGCAGCGGGTACATAAAATCCTCGAAACGGCCAAAGTCGTCGCGGAGAGCCACTCGATGCGGATTCCGACCTCGACGGTCAACTCGATCATCGAGGACGCGACCGCGATGGTTGCACCGCCGACCGACAAAGGCCGCAAACTGCGGGTCTACTATGCGACGCAGGTTGCCGTGCGTCCGCCGTCGTTCGCGGTGTTCGTCAACGATCCGGAACTGATGCACTTTTCCTATGAGCGTTACTTGGAGAACAGACTGCGCGACTCCTTCGGTTTCGAAGGCACGCCGATTCGGATGTTCACCCGCAAGCGCTCCGGCGACGACAACAAATAGTTGCAAAATGGGGGAGAGGGTTTGACCACCGTACTTGCGATTCTCATCGGGTATCTGTTAGGGTCGATTGCGACCAGCATCATCTTGGGCAAGCTGTTGGCCGGCGTGGACGTGCGCGAACACGGTTCCGGCAACGCAGGGGCGACGAACACGTTTCGCGTGCTCGGCGCGAAGATCGCCATCTTCGTGCTGCTGCTCGACGCGCTGAAGGGCGTCGCCGCCGTCTTGATCGCACGGGCGCTCGACGTGTCCGACACGGTCGTCGTCCTGACCGGCATCGCCGTCATCTGCGGTCACAACTGGCCCTTGTTCTTCAAGTTCCGCGGCGGCAAAGGCATCGCCACCACCATCGGCGTGATGCTTTCGTTTGCCCCGGAGCCGGCTCTCGCGGCGGGCATCGTCGCGCTGGCCATCCTGTTCTTCTCGCGCTATGTGTCGTTGGCGGCACTGGTGTTCACCAGCCTGATGCCGCTGTCGATCTACCTAAACGACATGCACATCGCGTATTTTTGGTTCGCGTTGGTCGTCGCGCTGTTGGCGATCTGGCGCCACCGCTCCAACATCGGCCGCTTGCTCGCCGGGAGAGAGAGCAAGCTGGGCTCGAAAAAGCGAAAACAACACCAATTGCAATAACCTGACGGATGCCGCACATCCAATAGGGAGGGGAAACCTATGACACAGCAGGTTGCAGTCATTGGCGCCGGCAGCTACGGCACCGCATTGGCCAACATCTTGGCCCACAAAGGCTATCAAGTCGATCTCTACGCCCGTCGAGCCGATCAGGTGCAGGAGCTTAACGAACAGCATACCAACAGCCGCTATCTGCCGGAAGTCATCTTGCATCCGGGCATTCGCGCTTCCGCCGACTTGCCTGCCGTGCTGAAAGGCAAACAACGGGTGATCGTCGTCACCCCGTCCTCCGCGTTTCGCACCGTGGTTCGGGAGATGAAACCCGATCTCGAAGCGGACGTCTACGTGGCCCATGCCACAAAAGGATTTGACGTGGACACGCGCGAACGGATGTCCGAAGTGATGGCCGAAGAATGGCCGCATCTCGACTCCAGCCGCTTCGCCGTGATTTCCGGCCCCTCGCACGCCGAGGAGCTGATCAACCGCAAACCGACCACCGTTGTCGTCGCCTCTCGCCGCCAAGCGACGGCGGAAGCGTTCCAAGACCTGCTGATGACCCCGTATTTTCGCGTCTACACCAACCCGGACGTCATCGGCACCGAACTGGGCGGCGCGTTGAAGAACATCATCGCCCTCGGGGTCGGCATGTGTGACGGCTTGGCGTTTGGCGACAACGCCAAAGCGGCGCTGATGACGCGGGGGTTAACCGAGATCGTCCGCCTCGGCGTACAGATGGGTGCGGCGCAACTGACCTTCGCCGGTCTGTCCGGCATCGGCGATCTGATCGCCACCTGCACCTCGCAGCATTCTCGCAACTGGCGGGCCGGGTACGCGCTGGGACAGGGCCAATCGCTCGACGAAGTGCTCGCCGGAATCGGCATGGTCGTCGAAGGGGTGCGCACCACCAAGGCCGCGCACGCCATCGCTAAGGAACTGGGCGTCGAGATGCCGATTACCCAGCAGATCTACGAAGTGCTGTTCGACGGCAAATCGTCCAAGGCGGCTGTCGAAGACCTGATGACCCGTCGCCGCATCCATGAAGTCGAGGAAGTGGCGGAAGCGGTTTCCCTCTCGTGGGAGTTGTAGGAACTCAGCCGTATCTGATACAATAGTCGTGGTTATGATGGAAATTTTTTCGAGGTCCAGGGAGGAATCATTGTGAGCAACGTACCGAATGATCTGAAGTACAGCAAAGAACACGAATGGGTGCGCGTGGAAGGCAACCGCGCTTACATCGGCATCACCGATTTTGCACAATCCGAATTGGGTGACATCGTGTTTGTCGAACTGCCGGAAGTGGGCGAGGAACTGAAAGTGGACGCGACCTTTGGCACCGTCGAGTCCGTCAAGACCGTATCCGACCTCTTCGCCCCGATCTCCGGTAAAATCGTCGAAGTCAACGGCGAACTGGTCGACGCACCGGAAAAGGTCAACGAAGCTCCGTATGAGGGCGGCTGGATGCTCGTTGTCGAACTATCCGACGCTTCCGAGCTGGACAACCTGCTGTCTGCGGACGACTACACCGCATTGATCAACAAGTAGGAGGCGCGAACACACCGTGGAAACATGGCGCGTCATCAATACGGGTCACTCCGACCCCGCTTGGAACATGGCGGTCGACGAGGCGATCCTCAACGCACACAGTCGGGGGCTCGTGCCTCCGACCGTTCGTTTTTTCGGCTGGAATCCGGCTACGCTCTCCATCGGGTATTTTCAACGGGCGCGTCAGGAAGTCGACTTTGATGCGTTGCGCGAGCAGGGTCTCGGCTTCGTACGGCGACCGACCGGCGGCCGGGCCGTGCTGCACGACATGGAGTTGACCTACTCCGTCGTCGTCGCCGACTCGCACCCGATGATGCCGTCCTCCGTTAACGAATCCTACCGTGTGCTCTCGATGGGATTGTTGGAAGGTTTTCGCGAGCTGGGCTTTCAAGCGGAGATGATCTCCCTGGCCGACGAATCGGAGAAGAAAAAATGGGAGTCGATGGGCTCCGCTGCCTGCTTCGACTCGCCCTCATGGTACGAACTGGTCGTCGAAGGCAAAAAGGTCGTCGGTAGCGCGCAAGTGCGTCAACAGCACACCATTTTGCAACACGGCTCGATCCTGCTCGACCTCGATGTAGAGCAGCTTTTCTCCGTGCTGTCCTTCTCGTCCGAGCGCACTCGCGAGCGGATGAAGCGGATGTTCCGCGACAAGGCGGTCTCGATTCGCGACTTCTCTTCTCACAACGTTTCCTATGACGAGGCCGTAGCGGCGTTTACCGTCGGATTTGCCCGCGGATTGGGCGTTCGGTTGGAGCCGAGCGAGCTGACGGCCGAGGAGCGGGAACTGGCGGCGCAACTGGTGCGAGAAAAATATGGCACCGAAGAATGGAATTTTAAAAAATAAGCTTACATAGGATGACATTCGGGAGGCAAAATTCTCCTGAATGTCTTTTTTTATTCCATCATTCCAACACGAAAAAACCCTGGGAAAAGCTGTTCTACCGATCAGGCTTGGTTCATAGACTAGGACTAGTAGCATCCCCCGCAGGGAGAAATCTTACCGTGGGCACTGCCAGGGGAGGGATCGGCCAAGGGGTTTCGCGTACAAACGTCACGCCGATCAAATTAAGGAGGGAACAGTGTGGAAAAGTTCGACATTTTCAAAGACATCGCGGAACGTACGGGAGGGGACATCTACCTCGGCGTAGTCGGTCCCGTCCGTACAGGTAAATCGACCTTTATCAAGAAATTTATGGAACTGATCGTCCTTCCGAACATCAAGGAAGAGGCGGATCGCGTACGCGCGACTGACGAGTTGCCCCAATCGGCGGCTGGGAAGACGATCATGACCACCGAGCCGAAGTTCATCCCGAACCAAGCGGTCGAAGTCGCCGTTGCGGAAGGGCTGGACATCAACGTTCGCGTCGTCGACTGCGTCGGGTATGCGGTCGAAGGGGCACGCGGCTACGAAGATGAAAACGGCCCGCGCATGGTGAGCACGCCGTGGTTTGACGATCCGATTCCGTTCCAGGAAGCGGCGGAAGTCGGCACCCGCAAAGTCATCGCCGACCATTCCACCATCGGCCTCGTCGTCACCACCGACGGCTCGATCGCGGAGATTGCTCGCGAATCCTATATCGAAGCGGAAGAGCGCGTCGTCGAGGAGCTGAAAGAACTCGGCAAACCGTTCGTGATGGTGATCAACTCCGTCGAACCGCACTCTGAGCGTTGCGAAGCGCTGCGTCAAGAGTTGATGAACAAATACGACATCCCCGTTCTGGCGCTGTCCGTGCAAGCGATGCGCCAAGACGACATCATGGCCGTGTTGCGGGAAGCGCTCTACGAATTCCCGGTACACGAAGTCAACGTCAACCTGCCGTCCTGGGTCATGGTTCTCGACCAAGACCACTGGCTGCGGGCGAACTTTGAAGAGTGTGTCAAAGAAACGGTGAAGGACATCCGCCGTCTGCGCGACATCGACCGCGTTGTCGGACACTTCTCCGAATTCGAATTCGTCGCACGTGCGGCGCTGGCCAACATGGACATGGGGCACGGTGTCGCCGATATCGACCTGTCCGCGCCGGATGAACTGTATGACCAAGTGCTGACCGAAGTGGTCGGCGTGGAGATCCGCGGCAAGGACCACCTGCTGCAACTGATGAAGGACTTCTCCTATGCCAAGCGCGAATACGACAAAGTGGCCGAGGCGCTGCGCATGGTGCGAATGACCGGCTACGGCATCGCGCCGCCCGTACTGGAAGAGATGACCCTCGACGAGCCGGAACTGATCCGTCAAGGTTCGCGCTTCGGTGTACGCCTGAAGGCGACCGCTCCGTCGATTCACATGATTCGCGTCGACGTCGAATCGGAATTTGCGCCGATCGTCGGCACCGAGAAACAGTCGGAAGAACTGGTGCGCTACCTGATGCAGGACTTCGAAGAAGACCCGCTGAAGATCTGGGATTCCGACATCTTCGGCAAATCGTTGGCGGCGATCGTTCGCGAAGGCATCTCCGCGAAGCTGTCGATGATGCCGGAGAACGCCCAATACAAGCTCAAAGAAACCTTGGAACGCATCATCAACGAGGGCAGCGGCGGTCTGATCGCCATCATCCTCTAAGCGGTTCCGGAGGGCGAAAAACAGGGAAGAATCGGGACAAAAGTCCTGATTCTTCTTTTGTTTGGGTTACATTTCTTGTATTTCTATGTCGATATGGTATAATGACCCATGGATTCGGACAGAAATCCTTGATAGACAAGGCTTCTGACGTATAGTACCGCATCATTGCGGTTAAACCGAATAGTAGATAGAGGAGGTGACGGTTCATGAACAAAACGGATCTGATCAACCTGGTCGCTGAAAAAGCGGAGATCTCCAAGAAGGACGCAGGCAACGCGGTAGACGCGATGTTTGACTCGATCGTCGAAGCACTCGCTTCCGGCGACAAAGTCCAACTGATCGGCTTCGGCAACTTCGAGGTGCGCGAACGTGCAGCTCGCAAAGGCCGCAACCCGCAAACCGGCGAAGAAATGGAAATCGCTGCATCCAAAGTTCCGGCATTCAAACCGGGCAAGCAGTTCAAAGATTCCATCAAGTAAGAACCACACCCGGCACCAATACATAAAAGAGAGTCTCTTTCCGGAGACTCTTTTTTTATGGGCAGGAATCCTTGCGAATTCTATCGAAATACGAAAGATTACAAAAAAAGATCCCTGCAAGGAGGTTCCTGCTCTCATGTCTCTCACCAACTACGAACAAGCCATCGCCAATTTTACGCTCGACATCCCGGAACACTACAACTTCGGTGCGCAAGTGGACGCCTATGCAGCCGCTCACCCCGACAAGCCGGCCGTCGTGCTGGAAACGGAGGCGGGCGAGACGCACACCCTCACCTATGGGCAACTGCGTGAACGTTCCAGCCAGTGGGCGAACGTGCTCAAGGCACAAGGCATCACCCGCGGCGACAAAGTGATCGTGCTCGTACCGCGCTCGCTCGAATCCTACATCATCTACCTCGGCCTGATCAAAGCGGGCATCATCGTCATGCCGGGCTCGGAGATGCTGCGGGCGAAAGACATCGAATACCGCGCCAACCACGCCGGAGCGAAAGCGGTCGTCGCGTACGGTGCGATCACCGAGCAGGTCGATGAAGTGCGCGCCAAGACCCCGTCGTTGGAGATGTTTATCATCCTCGGGGAGCACAAAGAGGGTTGGACCTCCTATGAGCAGTTGATGGATGGCCAATCGACCGAATTTGAAAGCGCTGACACGCGCTCTGAGGACATGCTGTTCCTCTCCTATACCTCCGGCACCACCGGCAACCCCAAGGGCGTCATTCACAACCAAGGCTGGCCCTATGCGCACCAACGCATCGCGGCGACCTACTGGTTTGACGTACAGGAAGACGACATGGCGTGGGCGACGGCCGGCCCCGGCTGGGCGAAATGGATCTGGTCGCCGTTCGTCGCGATCCTCGGCAAAGGGGCGACGGCGTTCGTCTACACGGGTCGATTTAACGCCGAATCGTACCTCAAGCTGATGGAAAAACATCCGGTATCCGTCCTCTGTGCGACCCCGACCGAATACCGGATGATCGCGAAAGTCGACAACCTCGAACGCTTCAAGCTGAAAGCCTTGCGCAGCGCCTGCTCCGCCGGTGAACCGCTGAACCGCGAAGTGATCGACAAGATCGAGCAGTACTTCGGCATCACCGTGCGCGACGGCTATGGCCAGACGGAGAACTCGCTGCTCGTCGGCAACTTTGTCGGCATGGACGTGCGCCCCGGCTCGATGGGCCGCCCGTCGCCGGGTGTGCAAGTGGCGATCATCAACGAAGACGGAGAGGAAGTCCCGACCGGCGTCGTCGGCGACATCGCCGTCTCTCGCGACGCGGCGATCCTGTTCAAAGGCTACCTCAACGACGCCGAGCGCACCGCCAAAGCGTTCCGCGGCAACTGGTACATCACGGGGGACCAAGGGCGGATGGACGAAGAGGGCTACATCTGGTTTGAAGGGCGTGCGGACGACATCATCATCTCCTCCGGCTACACCATCGGGCCGTTTGAAGTCGAAGATGCGCTCGTGCAACACCCGGATGTCGCCGAGTGTGCAGCCGTCGCTTCGCCCGACCAGGATCGCGGGCATATCGTCAAAGCGTTCGTCGTGTTGAAGCGACCGGAGACGATCCAAGAGGACGCGGCACGCGAGGCGAAAACCAAAGACCTGCAAGACTTCGTGAAAAAACTGACCGCCCCGTACAAGTACCCGCGTGAGATCGAATTTATGGAAAGCCTGCCGAAAACCACCTCCGGCAAAATCCGCCGGATCGAACTGCGCCAACTGGAAAACGGGCGCAAGAAGCAGTAAACTGAGAAGTAGAGACAGACGAGAACGCATGTTGGCACCGAGAGGAGCATAGAGTTGAATACGAACCGCTTGATCCATACCTTTTCGATCGTCGCGTGCGACCCCAAGACGGGGGAGATCGGCGTGGCGGTCGCTTCGAAATTTTTAGCCGTCGGCTCGATCGTCCCGTGGGCGAAAGCGAACGTCGGCGCGATCGCGACCCAATCGTGGGCGAACACCGGTTTCGGACCGGACGCTCTGAAGATGTTGGAGGAGGGGAAGACGGCACAGGAAGTGCTCGACGCCCTGTTGGAGAATGACGAGAACAAAGAATGGCGGCAGGTCGGCCTCGTCGACCGCCACGGCAACGCGGCTGCGTTTACCGGCAAGAAGTGCCACACCTTTGAAGGTCATCACGTAGGCGAAGGCTTCACCTGCCAAGGCAACCTGCTCGCCGGGCCGGAAGTGATCGACGCGATGGCGATCTCCTTCCAGTACGCCCGTGGCGACTTGGCCGACCGCTTGCTGGCGGCTTTGGTCGCAGGCGACGAAGCGGGCGGCGACCGCCGCGGTCGGCAAGGGGCTGCGCTGTACGTGGTGAAGGAAAAGGGCTCCTATGACGGCTTGATCGACAAGTACGTAGACCTGCGTGTCGACGACCATGCGACCCCTGTGCAAGAACTGAAGCGTCTGCTGGGTTTGCATCGCCTCTATCTGGGCGAAACTGATCCTAGCAAACTGCGCAAGATCGAAGGCGACGTGCTGACCGAGTTGATCGGGCACCTGCATCGCTTGGGCTTCCTGCACAGCACAGAGCATGGCACGTATGACGAGTTGGTCAAAAAAGCGCTGGAAAACTACTGCGCCGTTGAGAACTTCGACACCCGCTGGCGGACGGACGACCAGATCGACGAAGAGATCCTCGACTACATGCGGAGCAAGTCATAAGAGATCGCACTTGGAGGTGGCCGTGTTTCTTGAAACCGGCCCCTTTTTTGTCCCTCGAAAGCTTGTACGACCTGAGCCGGAAAACAGAGGAGGTAGGTACAGTGAGGCAACGCAAAACGTTCGGGAGCTGGTTGGTGCTGTTCGTCATGCTCCTCTGCCTGATCCCATCTGTCGCACCGAGACAACTGATCCCGCAGGTCGAGGCCGCACCAAACGTCACGGCGACCTACAAAGCTCCCGACGGGCTGCTGATCACCTCCTACTCGCCGGCTTGGGCGGAGGAAGACAAACTGAAAGCCTTGTACAACGAACTTTTGCAGAACGTCCACGGCAAGGAGATCGACCTGCTCGGCGAGGTTGTGATCTACGACGACTACCCGCATGGAAAAACGGTCGCGGGGCAGTATTTCTTCCAGACCCTGACCGTCTTCTTCCCCTCCAAGCCGCAGATGCAGCCGGGCAAGATCGAGCTGTACGGGGGGAAGGAGCACAACACCGTCGGGTCGTTTGCCCATACGTTGGCGCATGAGTACGGGCATCATGTGACCCATTACTACACCCTGCAAACGGACGGCTACTCGTTGGTCGATGAAAACCGCTGGCGGAAGACGACCTATGCGGCGATGCGAGGCTTGGCGGAAGACAACCGCGTCTGCGTGAGCGGTTGTGACCACCGCTGGATGATCGCCGAGATTGCGGCGGAGGATTACGTACAGCTATTCGGGTCGCCGCTGTCGAAGGCGCAGACGGCGTTCCCTTCGCGGATCGAGCAGGCGATGGCGGGCGTCGAACCGGGTCCGGTGTCGTGGAACGGCTCGATGTACAACGTGCAGCCGCAGGAGAACCACCTGCTGCCGATGGCGAGCGAAGTCCCCGGCCTGTACGACTTCTTTTACAGCAAAATGAAAGGCAAGTCCGGCAATTACCACCCGCCCGCCAAGCCCAACCTCAAACTGGAGTCCTACTCCGATGTGGCAGGGGCTGGGTACCAGTTGCACTTTTCCTGGGACATCGCCGGGAGGACGGATGATGCCTACTCCTACACCCTCGTCACCTACAAAGACGACGAGCAACTCGGCGAGCCGATCGTCACCCGCAAGCCGGGGGAGAAGCACGAAGTCAGCTACGGCTCCGTGCTGGTGCGCAAGGGCGCCTTTTTGTACACCTTCGAGGAGCCGGGTGGGGAAGAGGGGAAGCGGCATTTTAAGCTGTATGCGTTTGACAAGAACGGCTGGGTCAGCGATTCGCATGAGTTGACCGTCGACATGGCCGACCCGTCGGAAGTCACCGTGTCGGACAGCAAAGTGATTCCTGTCGCCCACACTCCCGAGCCTGAGGGGGACTCGATGGGGCTTGACTGGCTGTATCACATGGATATCAAAGTGGATCTGTCGTGGTTGGAGCGGATCGTTGATTTCTTCGACATGATGATCGAGGGAGTCAGTTCGGTGGTGGATTTCTTCTTGGGCGAGTGATGGCGAGATCCTATTTCCAAGGGAATGAGAAAAAACGCGCGATGCGCTTTGATTTGACAAGAGACACGTAGCAGATGAAGCAACGAGGAGCCGATGCTGTTCCTCAAGCCGCCATCCGCCGTGATCGGCACCGGTGACGAGATCGTGCTGCCCTCGATCGCCCAAGACGTCGAGTTCGAAGGCGAGCTGGCGGTGGTGATCGGCAAGCGGTGCTACCAAATCAGCCCCGAGGAGGCTCGTGACGCCATTTTCGGCGTGACCGTGATGAATGATGTCTCCGAGCGCTTTTATCAGGTCAAAGACGGGCAATGGGGGCGTGCTAAGGGGTTCAACACATTCGCTCCTGTAGGGCCGTGTGTGGCGACGGGGTTGGAGTATCAAGACTTGCATATCGAGACGAAGATCAACGGCGAGGTGAAGCAGTCTAGCCGCACAAGTGACATGATCTTCTCCGTCGATCACTTGGTGTCGTTTGTCTCCCAAGTGATGACGCTCGAACCCGGCGACATCCTTACCACCGGCACTCCCGAAGGCGTCGGCCCGTTGAAGGTGGGGGATACCTGTGAGATCACGATTGAGGGTGTAGGCACTCTGGTCAACAAGGTGAAATAAAGCGCAACAACCTGCATACACGAAGAGGGAACGGGCGATTCGTCCATTCCCTCCATTTTGTCAAAATCGGGGGTTGCAATTGCCTCGGCGTTTGGTTATAATCATTCTTGCTGACACGGTGATTGATGGAGCCGATCGTGAGGCAACACAACCGCATAGAGCATCGGAATATAGCGCAGCCCGGTAGCGCGCACCCTTGGGGTGGGTGAGGTCGTGGGTTCGAATCCCGCTATTCCGACCAATACGAAATAACCGTGATATACCATCGCACGAGGGCGAATGGTCATATCACGGTTTTTTTGTTTTCTCCGTAGCATGAATGCGCTCCTGTAAAAATCAGGGGTGAGCTCTGTCAATTACCAGATGGTAAGACCGCATACCGTGATGGGGATGCGGTCTTTTTTTTAAAGTTTCGGCCGTGCTACGCAGAAGAGTTCGTGTCCTTCGAAATTGCCTTGAAGATTCGCCATCGTCGCCATCATCTGTTCGAACGAGAGGTTGGCAAACTCTGTCGAGTGCTGCTGGCTCGCTTCGATGTCGTTGACCAGACGGTTCTGCTCTTCTCGAGAGAAGAGAGTGATTATTTCCAAGCCGGCTTTTTCCAGCAACAGGCGCAAGTTGCCTTCGGAATAGTGGAAAAGATGGTCTACCTCTGTAAACAGGGGCGAGTATGGGCCGTGGATGGCGTTGGTGAATGAGTTCATGTTTGGAATACTGAATAAGATGATACCGTTCGGCTTGAGCACCGATCCGACTTCCTTTAGAAACTGTTTGGGGTTCGGGATATGCTCCAGCACATGCCAGAACGCCACGGCGTCAAACCGAATGTCATCCGGAACCAAACTGATGTCCCACAGTTCGTTGTTGATGTCTAGGTTGTACTTGTCCAGCGCATAGGTGCAGGAGGTCGAAGAACCTTCTATTCCCGCTACGTTCCATCCGCTAGCACGAGCCATGAACAGGAATTCTCCCGTGCCGGATCCGATCTCTAGCAGATCCCCTTTTTGGTTACTGAACATGTTCAACAACATACTGTTGAATTGAGCATGCTCCAGAAATGTATTTTGTACGAAGCGCTCCCGCATGGCAACCCAATTGGCATCGTAGATCTCTTCCACCAGCTGGTGAACTTGCACTTGATTCAGTTGATTCTGGAACACCAGGTCGCATACTCCGCAGCTCAACAACGTGAATCGCTCATAGCTTTGGAACGTAGTGATCTCAATTGAACCGCAAATGGGGCAGGGAGTAGCGTTGGTTTCACTTACTGTTCTTTTCTCCTCTTGCTCTTGCTTTTTACACTCCGATTCATTATTAATTTGAAAGGGGGGAGACGAAGGTTTCCGGATCACCACGGAAGGAATAAACGTATGGTCCAACAGCATCTCCAAGGGGACCGGAACTGTATCTCCCTGATTGTCCAAAATATAGAAAGTCATGCCGCAGGTATCGCGCAGGTCCTTTAGGAATTCGAAAAGCAGAATCGTGTTTTCGCGCAGCATATCCTGATTCCATTCGAATACGACGGTGTTGACCTTACCGGCCTTCAGCATTCCTTCCATGCCAAGGAACGCATGGTATTCGCCGCCTTCTATGTCCATCTTGATCATGTCGATATTGTCATAGGTGTCGATGAAACTGTCGATCGTGACCGTTTCGACTTTGATTTCATTGATGTTGTCAACATAGTGCTCCAGGTAGTCTTCGCCGCGTTGGTAAAGCGACGCGTTAGCTGGGAAGCGTTCGGTCACGTAGAAAGTGAGATTGTCATGTGCGGAGTAGACAGCTTTGTTGATCGCTTTCGATTGCAGCTTGAGATAGTTCGTCGAGATGTTGTCTTTGAGGAAATGGAACATGGTCGGATTGGCTTCGAACGAGACAACGCTGCCTGACTCCCCGACTAGCATGGCTAATAGGATGCTGAAGTAGCCCATGTTCGCACCAATGTCAAAGACTTTATCATCTTTTTTGACATTCTTAATCATAAAGTTGGTCAGCGGGGTCTCGAAAACACCAGTGTTGATGAGCATGGGAGAAATGCTCAGATCATCAGACGGAACGATGAGCAAGCCGCCCCAGACCGTATTCACCAAAACGCGGTTATTGCCAATATAAATACCCTTCACGAAATACACCCTTTCATCTAATAGATAATGTTTTGTAAATCACGAACAATTTATTATAGCCATATACGAACTAGAAACACAATCTAGCACCAACTCATATATGACCACATCAACGACTGCCCCGTCGCGAGCGACCTCATACGCGTGGACCTCGTTACACACGATCGCGAAGACCCGATGATGTTCAAAGCCTCAAACGAGATACGATCCACGTCGACTATTGGCATGAGGGCATAGTCAAGCACAAACGATAGATGCTCCGATAAAATATGGCATCTCGTTGTATGAATTGTATCGCGATGTGGGGCTAGAGTTTAGTCGAATCCTAGAAAGGAACCTCTCATGTCAGATCTTGAGAAAGAATTTCATCTTGCTATGGTCGATATCTATAAAATCGCAGTGAGGTAACCTATGAGTAAGCTACGGCTTTGGAAAGCGGTGGTGTGTTCGGGTCATATGGAGTCCAAGAGGAAGCGGAAGCTGAATCGAACGTAAAGAAGAGAGGAGCCCACGAGTATGGACTCCACTTTTTGCTTTCACTCAAAGCTTTACAACAAAATCAACCCCAAAATCACCACCGTCACAATTCCCACAATCCCCTGCACCAACGTCGCCAAGGTCTGCGCCTTATACGCCGTCGTCAGCTTCATGCCCGAGAATTGCGTCACCACCCAGAAATACGAGTCATTCACATGGCTGACCACCATCGCCCCGGCGCCAATCGCCATGACGGTGAGAATCTGCCCGATCGGCACCGAACCCATCATCGCATCCAGCCCCAGAGAGGGGAGCAGCGGCATCATCAGCGTCGACGTAATAACCAGCGCCGCCGTCGAACTGCCTTGCGCCGTCTTCAGCAGCGCCGCGATCAGGAAGGTGACGACCAAACCGGTGACACCCACCACCGTCACATTGCCTTCCAACAACGTCTTCACATAATCCGCAATCGGCGTCGCCTTGATCACGCCGCCCAGCGCACCGCCTGCGCCGGTGATCAACAGGATCATCGCGGCGTCTTGCAGACCTTCCGCCATCCATTTGGTCAGCGTTTCCTCATTGCGCTTCGGCAGCAGCCCGAAGATCGCCACCAACAAGCCGATAAACAACGCATTCACCGGCGTACCCAAGAAGGTCAACAGGGTATGCAGGAAGCCCGTGATCAACGGAACCTTGTTCCCATCCACATCCACGCCCACCGGGAAGTCGGCCACGGAACCGATCGCCAACAGCACGATTGGCAACAGGATCGGTGCAAACGCCGCCCAACCGGACGGCAAGGTGCCGAAACGAGCCTTGTACTCTTCAAATGTCTCGCTGTCCTCTTGCAACTCCGACGTCAGCTTGCTACCGACGAGACGCGCCCAGATGTGACCCGCCGCCGCGACCGGGATCGACACGATGATGCCGAACAGGATCACCCAGATCAGCGCATCCGGCCCGATGCCGACGTTCGCCGCTGCCGCAATCGGTCCCGGGGTCGGCGGGACGAGGGTGTGCGTCGCATACAAGCCGGTCGCCAGCGCCACGCCGAGGGTGACCACGCTGACACCCGTTTTCTTTGCCAGCGATTTTTTCAACGAGGAGAGGATGACATACCCCGAATCGCAGAACACCGGGATCGAGACGATCCAGCCGATGATCGACATCGCCAGCGCCGGGTGACGGTCGCCGAGCAGACGCAGCACGACGTCGGCCATCTTGATCGCCGCCCCCGACTTCTCCAAGATCTTGCCGATCAGCGTACCGAAGATGATCACCAAACCGATATACGTAATGATGCCGCCAAATCCTCCGGTGATCGTCCCTCCGATATCCCCGATAATCGGGTTCTCCACGCCGTTCATTTCCCCGATCAAATTCGTGCCCAATGCAAAAAGATACGTGGCCGAGATGATCGACAGGAACGGATGCAACTTCCACTTCGCCGTCGCAAACACGATAAACAAAATGCATACTAGCAACAGCCCCAACACCAGCGGGCCCAATTGTACAATTTCCGGACTCATGATACTCTCACCCTTTCTGCTTTGTCATGATGCAGGTTCTGATCACTTGCTCCGCCGTGTGTGTCAAAAGTTCCGCTGTCCGCGCCATCGCTTCTTCCAACGTCATCGGTTGGTTCACGATGCTGTAGACAGCCGCAATGCCTTGTTCATGCAGCACGTCGATACCGTCACCGACCGACCCGCAGAGGGCGATCGTCGGGATGCCGTGCGATTGAGCGAGCAGGGCGACGCCGCTCGGAGTTTTGCCGTGGGCGGTTTGGAAGTCGATCTGCCCTTCGCCCGTGATCACGAGGTCGGCATCGCGAAGCTGTTCTTCCAACCCGACCGCCTCGATCACCAGTTGGATGCCCGACTGCAACTTGCCGCCGAGAAACGCCAGCAGGGCACCGGACAGGCCACCCGCCGCGCCTGTGCCCGGCAGGTCGTGTATCGCTACACCGACCGTTTGGTCGATCAGGTTCGCAAAATGGCGCAGGTTCGCATCCAATTCGAGCACCATCTTCGGCGTCGCTCCTTTTTGCGGGCCGAAGACGTGGGAGGCGCCCTTGGGGCCGACAAACGGGTTGTCGACATCGCAGGCGATCAGGAATTCGCAGTCGGCCAGCCGCGGGTCGAGTCCGGCGGTGCGAATCTCCCTCAGCTTGGACAATTCACCACCGCCCTGACCGATCTCGCCTCCCTGTGCATCGAGCAACTCCACGCCAAGCGCCTGCAACATCCCGGCCCCGCCGTCGTTGGTGGCGCTGCCGCCCAGTCCCAGCAGGAAGCGGCGGCATCCTTGGTCGAGTCCCGCTTGGATCAGCTCGCCGACCCCATAGGTGGTGGTGCGAAGCGGGTCGCGCTGTTCCGGCGCGATCAGGTACAACCCCGAGCTTTGCGCCATCTCGATGGCACAGGTGACGCCGTCACCCAACAGGCCGTAGGAAGCCTCGATCAGTTCGCCTAGCGGGTTGCGTACCTCGGCTGTTCGCCACGTTCCGCCCGTCGCATCGATCAGGCATTCCAACGTGCCTTCTCCGCCGTCCGCCATCGGTACGACGGGGATGTCCGCGTGGGGCAGGGCTCGCTCCACCCCTTTGCGAATCGCCAGTCCGACTTCCCGTGCGCTGAGGCTGCCTTTGAAGGAATCAGGTGCTACAACGATTTTCATCGGGATCTACTCCTATCTCATACGCATCTTGGTTGTAGGCTATGAGGTGTTAGCGCTTACATAACAGAATTTACAGACAGTATACCGAATGTAGGGACAAAAATCATTGTGTTCCATAAACAAAAAAAGAGTGCGATCCTCACTCTTTTTTGTGCATCGTATCCAATCAAGCCTCTTCGAGTAGCATCAAGCCGACTTGCAAGCGCACGGCCTGCTGGAATTCGCGTGGGTTGACTCCCAGCAGTTGTTCGATTCGCTCCAAGCGATAGAGGAAGGTGTTGCGATGGATCTTCAGCGCTTCGGCTGCTTGTTTGACCTGCAGATTGTGGTCGAAGAAGGCACGCAGCGTCTGTAGCAAGTCCGGGTGTTGCCGCAAGCGGCCGAGCGTCTCGCGAACGATCATCTGACGCGAGGCGTCGGAAATTTCCGTGAGCATCAGTTCGAGGGCGACATCGTCGACGTGCTTGACCGGCCCGAGCTTGGGGAAGCGTTGCAAAATATCCAATACCCGCGAAGCTTCCCGAAAGGAGAAGGGAAGGTCGCGCAGGTCGTCATAGGCATTGCCGAGCGCAAAGGTTGCGTGCAGACGGCGTCCCGTTCTCAACTGAGCGACCATCCGCGAGACGATCTGATAAAGGAAAGTCTTGCTCGCCACGGAGTCTTTTTGCTGGGAAAGATCGGTGATGATCAGCCATCGATCGCGGCGGATGGAGGTGACCAGCACTTGGTGCGGGTCGGGGAACAGGGAGGACACCTGTTTGACGGGTCGCGTCTGTTTCTCCCAGCGTTCGATCTCCTCTTCCGCTCCATCCAATTGCAGCAGGATGACGGAGCGGCGACGAGTCAGGTCGATGCCCAGCAGATCGCCTCGCGAGACCAAGGCTTGGCGGGGGAGGGCAGTCCCCCCGGTGATCAGTTCTTGGGCGAGGTAGTCGCGTGATCGCTGTTCGGTGATCAATTGTTCCATGAGGTACGCCTGTTGCAGCATCATCTCCGTCATCATTTTCACCGCTTGTCCGAACGGTACGACTTCTTCGGGGCGACCGGATATGCCGATGACGCCGACCACGTCCGCTCCGAAGAGGATCGGCATGTTCAGACCGGGAAGCGTGCCGGTAAGGCCGGCCGACTCTTCAGCGGAGATCATCATCGTGTCACCCGTTTGTACGACGCGGTAAGCAGCTTCGTGAAACGTGTTCACGCGATTGGGGTCGCTGGAGGAGAGGATGATCCCTTCGCGGTTCATGACGTTGATTCGCAGATGCGTGCTTTCCATCGTCTTGGCGACGATCTGTTCGGCGAGGGTTCGGGTTAGTATCATCGCTCGTCTCACCTCCTGTACTAGTTTCTTTCCCGCATGCATCAAAAAAACCTCCTGTGCGTTTTCGCACAGGAGGTTTTCCTACATCTATTTAGATAGATTAGTTGGTCGCAATGCCACGCGCGTTGAACGCTGCGTCGATCGCCGCTGCGTTTGCGCCACCGTTCAACAGAACGTCAGCTTGCTTAACTGCACGGCCGCCATCGTCGAAGCCGGAGTTCGGGGTGAGGGAGAAGTGGGATTGCAGGATGATCCGGGTAGCTGCGTCACGACCGATCGCTTGTGCCAGGTCGTATTCCGCTTGCGACCAGATTTCACCGTCCGCATGTACTTCACCGTACCAGTCTTGCGGCATGACTTTGTCTTCGTTCAGGTAACGCAGGCACGGCGGGTTGCCGGATGCGTAGGAGGTAGCGTCCCATTCGCCGATGCAAGCTTTGAACTGACCGCCGTCAAGAGCATCTTCGTAGGTCGCGCCGAGGAAATCGCCGAAGCCTTCGCCCATCGCGCCGCCTTCCAAGGTGTTGCCGAAGCCCGGAACTTGGTTGTCCTGGATAGAGTGACCGTATTCGTGTGCGATGATGCCCGCATCTTCCGCGTCATCGACGCCGCCGGTGCCGAAGGTCAGTTCCTTGGTCGACGGGGAGTACCAAGAGTTGTCTTGGGTCGTGCCGTTTACGTTAACCGTGATCTGACGGTTGTTGACGTTAGAGAAGCCCAGAGATTGGATGTAACGTTGCAGCGAGTCGATGTGGTAGTAGGACATGACCGCTTCGAACTCGTCTTGCGAACGGGTGTAGTTGAACGTGTTGGTCGCGGAGTATACGTTCTTGCGCTTTTGAGTCGGGTTTACGTAGGTGCCGCGCAGGTAGCCGGAGCCGTCCAGACCCAGCAGGGTGACTGCCTTCAGTTGGTTGGTCAGCGCAGAGGTGTCAGCGTCACGGTTGTCGGTGAAGCCGGACGCGGTACCGGCGGTTGCAACCGGGTTCGGCAGGAAGACGTTGCCGGATGCTTTTTGGTTCAGGTCCTTGTTCTTCAGGACTTTGCCGGTGGTTGCATGAACGTAGGTTTCCCACGTTGCATCATCGGTGGAAGTGGTGATCTTGTAGGTCGGAACCGCTACGCCGTTTTCGATGGTGTAGCCGAACTTGCGGGAAGTCAGCTTGTTGGTCTTGGTGACCTTGTTGTAGTCTTTCGCTTTTGCTTCAGCCGCGTTTTCCGAGATCTTGCTCTTCGCCTGCTCGACGGAAGTGACCGGTTGGTAGTCAGAAACCGCGAAGATCGCCTTGCCCGACTTGTTCAGGGTGACGGTCACTTGGTTGTAGAATACTTCTGCGCCGTTTACCGTTTGCTGGTAGCGAACGTAGGAACCTGCGTTGGTGTCGATGGTGGTGACGTATGCGAGGTCGGACAGGTCCGCTTGCAGGCCGTATTGGTCAGCGTTCGCTTGCAGGAACGCGTCAGCTGCGCCTTTGTAATCGACAGCCGTTACGGAAGTCGCAGTGGTTTGCACTTGGGTGCCGGTTTGAGCCATTGCTGCCGGAGCAGCGGTCATCACGATAGCGGCTGCGATGGCAGTCGCGATAGAAGTACGCTTAAACATGTTGGAGAACCTCCCTGTTTATTGTCTATTTTCATAATAATCTTATAACTTTATCCGCGTAAAGGCAAGGGGTTTTATGAATTTCTACAAGAAAAAATCCAGAGATTGTTTAACATAGGTCTTATTCACTAAAAAAAGCCCGCCTGCGATCGCGAGCGAGCATAAAAAAACTCCCAGACCCCATTCAGCGGGTCGGGAGTTTGACTCAAAAGGCTATCTGGCTTCTCGACGGTCTCGAAACAACAGAGTAATCGCGTACAATCCGGCAAATCCGACGAGGGAATACACGATTCGGCTAAGAATCGATTCCGACCCGCCGAACAGCGCTGCCACCAAGTCCCATTGGAACAAGCCGACCAGCAACCAGTTCAGCGCGCCGACGATAACCAGAATCAGCGCAATGCGATCCATGAAGCCACCTCCTTTTTGCCTTCTGCCATGTCTATACGGTTTCCTTGGGGCATCGGGTTCATGTCAGGAAATTATTTCAGCGGCTCCAGCGGCAGGTCCTGTACGTCAGGTTTGGGGTTCTCTGTGGGCAGGTACCCTTTGGACCATTCATATAGAAGATACTCCGGTGGTTTTGCGGGGGCGTCCGGCGTCGGTGCTTTCCATTCGTTGCGTGTTCGCTTCATGGTGTGTTGTCTCCTGATGTTCAAATTTTGGTACTCGTGGGTACAGAATTCAGTATGGTCTTCAATCTGTCGTTTTATTCTGCGACCTCTTACTTACAACTGGCGTAATTTGGTATACTGATAGGGAGATAGAATGGGGAGAAATGGAGGCAACGCGATGGCTCGCCAGCTCGAAGGTCTGACGGCGATCGTTACGGGTGCCAGCAAGGGGATTGGCCGGGAGATCGTCAGGAAATTGTTGTTGCAAGGCATGAACGTGGTGGCTGTAGCTCGAGGAGAATTGGGCTTGGAACGGCTGCAGGAGGAGATGGGCGCCGGCAAACAGCTTTTGGCCGTCGCGTGTGACATTCGCGATGCGCTGGAAGTGGAGCGCCTGTTTGAGGTGGCGACCGATGAGTTCGGCCGGATCGAGGTGCTGATCAACAACGCAGGTGTCGGTACGTTCGGTTCGATCGAGGATACCGACCTCGCCGATGTGGATGATATGGTCGATACGAATCTGAAAGCGATGTATTATTGTTGCAAAACAGCTTTCACGCACATGAAAAAACGCGGCGGCGGGCAACTTGTTAACATCGCGGCCGTTCTGGGGCTGGAGGCGATTGCGCAGGCCGCCGCTTTTTGCATGACCAAATTCGGCGTGATCGGGCTGTCCGAGTCGTTGCGTCGAGAAGGGCAGTCCCACGGTATTCGCGTGTCGGTGGTCGCACCCGGGTTGACGCAGACCGATTTTGGTGATCGTCCCGCGACGGACAAGCCCGACGGGTTGAAGCCGGAGTCGGTGGCAGAAGCGGTCTGGGGGCTGTTGACCCAGAACGAGGAAGTCAAAGGGGCGACGTCCGTGCTTCGTCACGAAGAGCGGGATTGAACCGACTGCCTATGTAAAAAAGCCCCGTCTGCCGAGAAGCGGTCGGGGCTTTCGCTGTGTGAAAATAGGTCCCTCTAGTTGATCGAAGCGGTGCCTTCGATGCGCTTGAGGTATTCTTCCAGGTTCTTGCGCAGTTCGTCCGTTTGGACAAACTCGATGCCGAAGTGGAAGATGCCGTCCTTGAGTTGGACACGACGAATGATGCCGCGGCCTTCGATGTTGTTCTCCGCGTCGATCAGCACGTCGACTTCCTGCCCCTGTTCCAGGTACTTGTCCGATTCGAAGCGTGCGCCGCCCAGCGAAACGTCCTTGACCGTCGCGGCGACTTCGCCCTTGGTCGGGATGTTGACGGTAGCGGTCAGTTCCACGTTGTAACGCGGGTATTCGCGGCGGTCGGACAGACCTGCTTCGCGATGCGGTTTGATCAGCAGCACGCGGTCTTCCAAGGTGCCGATCACGGTGGATTGGAAAGTCAGAATCCCGTTCTGATGATAAACGGTGGCGGTTACCGGATCGCCGATGTTCAGGTTCGATGCAGTCGGGAACACGACGTCGAACAGTTCGCCTTGTTCGAAATAGATCTGCCCCATGTTGGAATAATTTGTCGAGCTGACGAGAATATTTGCGCCTTCAAACATACCCATGCGAGATTCTCCTCTCCATATACCTAGGTCTAGTGGCTTATTTATCTGCAGTTAGATTAGGACTTATTTATTATAATACAGCATCGAGTTAAAAATGGAAGTCCATTCGGCTACATTTTCCGACATTTTTTAGCGGAATCGGCAAGATTTTCTCTTCTTGGTGTCGATTTGCTTGAACGGAAGGGCAATGGTATACTGATGCTGATCTTGTAGAGGGCGGGGATAGCAGATGGCACAGAATGATCTATGCGAATCTTTTGTGATAAAAGCGAAGGAAAACGGCGTGCAGGTGATCGGATTGACTCGCGGGCAAGACACCCGCTTTCACCACGCTGAAAAGTTAGACAGAGGCGAAGTGATGATCGCCGAATTCACCGAACATACCTCGGCCGTCAAGATCCGCGGCAAAGCGACGATCTGGACCAAGTTCGGGCAGATCGAATCGGGTGAATAAGTTCGCAGACCAACGTGAGGACAGGTTTCCTTTTTTCGAAAAGGGGACCTGTCCTTTTTGCATGAGGTGGCGCATAGGTATGAGAGCAAAGGAGGACGAGCGATATGTCAAAAGGAATGTTCGGCGCGCTCCTCGTCTCCATTCTGTTGGCTCTCGTCCTGTCGCTGCTGCCCGATCAGGCGCTCGACCGCTGGGGCGGCAAGGTACACGGGTCGCAACAGGCGGGGGATGTGCCGGTGACGAAGATGGACGGGGTGGTCGACCAACTGGGGGCGCTGTCTTTGCAAGGGCGGTTACGCAAGGTGGAGTATGAGCAGGATCGGCTCACCGTCTGGCTGGCCGTTTCCTCTGCCCGCCTGCAACAGGATCAGCCGTGGAGCGACGCCTATAAGATCGCCTATCGCTTCTTAGTAGAAACGCCGCATCTGCGCGAGGTGGAAGTGAAGCTCGTAACGACCGAGCGTCCGGATGTGGTGGCGATGACCGTGCGGGCTGACGGACGGAAGATGCAAGGGGCGCCGCAGCCGAGTTCGACGAGCGTGCCGACGTTTGTCCAACAGAATCTGGAAGTGGTCAGTGGGCGGTGAAGCGCGGGTGGGCAACTCGCGCTTTTTTGGGGTCTTCCGCCTGTCGAAAGTATGGTATACTGTCTTTGAAAGCTTAGAATCATGACAAATTGCCGTCTGCGGAAGGTTTTTCATATTTGCTGTAGAAAGCAGACATGTTACAGTTGAATTGATAGCATTTGGCATGAAGGTCATTCGACCTTTTTCTTATGTATAGAGCGTGTGAGCAGACAGAGTAGGAGATGGGGAACGGTGCAAGTACAACAACAAGCCGATCTGGATCTGCGTGTAGAGGACATTCGGTCCAAGATATATCGGGAAATGGAACATCGATATCTCACAGACTTTCTGCCTTCTCCCGAATTGGAGATCGCGCAGTTGGTGATGGCGGAAGCGATGATGCGTGCGGCCGGCTTATCGGCACGCGACACGGAAACTGTCGTCTCTTCCCTGCTTCTCATCTACCACGGGTTGGCCGTTCACGAGGAGATCGAAGAGCTGGCCAAGCAGCCGAACGAGCGCTACCGCCAGTTGGGCGTGTTGGCCGGCGTTTATTATTCGAGCAAATACTACCGCCTGCTGGCGGAGGTGGGCCATGTCGCGTTGATGGGACGGTTTGCCGCCGCGATCCAAGTGATCAATGAGACCAAAGCGGAACTGGCGAAGAACCCGGCTCAGTTCAACATCGGCTCGGGGCGCTACTTGCTGATGCAGGAGCGCATTCACGGCGCGCTGTTGCAAGCGATTCGCGAGGTCTTTTTGCCGCAGGACCCGCTGTGGGAAGACGTGATCACCGGGTTGGTGCGAGCGGTCGTGCTGCAGCAGGAACTGGAGCGAAGCGGCGGTCATGCGTGGACGCGCAAGCTTGACAACGTGTTGCTGTTCGGACAAGCGAACGGCGAGGAACGCCGTTACTTGAAAGGCATGCCGCTGGAAAAGCGCAGCGATCAGCGCCTCGTATCCCTGCATGTGAAATATGGCACATCGGCTGAGATCTTCCGGCAGGTGGAAGGCGCGGTTGCGGTCGTCGAACCGCTGCTTTTGATGTTGCCGGGTGTTCAGATCGAGCTGCAGGAGTTGTGCGACCGCTTGACGGCGGTGCAACCGGCTCCGCGACGTGCGGTGGAAGAAGGCTAGGAGCAGAAAGTTAGGTGGAGAAAGTCATGGAAAAGTTCGCGACCAAGGAAGAAAAGGTTCACTACGTATTTGAGCGCATCGCCGGTCGCTATGACCTGATGAACACGGTGTTGTCCGGCGGCTTTCACAAGCGTTGGCGCAAATACACGATGGGCGTGATGGACGTTCAGCCGGGGGATGCGGCGATCGACGTGTGCGCAGGCACCGGCGATTGGACCGTCTCGCTGGCACAGGCGGTCGGGGCGCAAGGCAAGGTGGTCGGCCTCGATTTCTCGCAGGAGATGTTGCGCCACGCCTACCCGAAGCTGGAAGCGGCGGGCGTCGAGAAGCAGACGTCGATGATCCACGGCAACGCGATGGAGTTGCCGTATGAGGATGACACGTTCCACCATGCGACGATCGGCTTTGCCCTGCGCAACGTGCCGGATGTGAGCAAGGTGCTGTCCGAGATGACCCGCGTGGTCAAACCGGGTGGACAAGTGGTATCGCTGGAATTGAACCGTCCGGTCTGGAAGCCGTTCCGGGCGTTGTACTTTTTCTATTTTTATAAAGTGTTGCCGAAGATCGGCAACTTGGCATCGCGCGATGGGATTTCCTACTCGTGGTTGCCCGAATCGCTGACCAACTTCCCGGACCAAGACCGCTTGAAGGCGATGTTCGAGGAAGCCGGTCTGGAGCATGTCATCGTCAAAAACTTCTTCGGCGGCATCTGTGCGTTGCATATCGGCCGTAAGCCGAATCGAGCGGGGGAATAGAGGATGACCCGCCCGAAAGAGTATGTCGTCGGTATGACCGGTGCTTCCGGTGCGGTCTATGCGATTCGGTTGGTACAAGAACTGTGTGCGCAAGGTCATCGGGTGCATCTGCTCTTGTCCGAGTCGGTTTGGCAGGTGTTCACGCTGGAAATGGGTTGGTCCGTGCGTCACGGCGATCTCACGGCGATTCCTGAGTTGTTCGGGATTGCGGAGACCGCCGACCTACACATCCATGGCGCGCGCGATTACGGAGCTCCGGTGGCCAGCGGCTCGCACATCACGGAAGGGATGATCGTCATCCCTTGCTCGATGGGCACGCTGTCCGCGATCGCCACAGGTGCTTCCGACAACTTGCTCGAGCGAGCGGCCGACACTCATCTCAAAGAGGGGCGGCCGCTGATTCTCGTTCCGCGTGAAACGCCGTTTAACCAGATTCATTTGAAAAACATGTTGGCGGCAAGTGCGGCCGGCGCACGCATTGTGCCGGCGATGCCCGGGTTTTACCACCGCCCGCAGACGATGGAAGACCTGATCGACTTTGTCGTCGGCAAAGCGCTTGACGCGTTGCGCGTCGAGCACACCCTGTTTCGTCGCTGGGGCGACCGGGAGCAGGAGTAGACGGGAGGAATGATTGTGGAGATCATCAGCAGCCAACATCCGTTGGCAGACATTTGGGCGAAGGTGCAGCGCGAAGAACGCCTGACGTTTGACGACGGCGTGCGCCTGATGAAGTCGAACGACCTCATCGCGCTCGGACACATGGCGAACTATGTTCGCGAAAAGAAACACGGTTCCAAGACGTTTTTTAACACGAACCGCCATATCAACCCGACGAACATCTGCCAGACGCTGTGCGATTTCTGCGCGTTCGGCGTACGGATGAAAGATCCGAACGCCTACACGATGACAATGGAAGAGCTCGAGCACCGCGTTGACATGATCACGCCGGATGCGACCGAAGTACACATCGTCGGCGGCAACAACCCGAAGCTCCGTCTGGAGTACTATGAAGACCTGTTGCGCATGGTCAAGCGCAAGCGCCCGAACCTGCACATCAAGGCATTTACCGGCGTGGAAATCGACCATTTTACCCGTGTGAACAAACTGTCGGTGGCCGAGGTGCTCGACCGTTTGATCGAAGCCGGTCTCGACTCGATGCCGGGCGGCGGTGCGGAGATCTTCGCCGAGGAGCCGCGCGCGGTCATCTGTGACCACAAGACGACCGCGGAACGCTGGTTGGAAGTGCATGAGTATGTCCACAACCGTGGTCTGCGTACCAACTGCACCATCCTGTACAACCATGTGGAGACGATGGAAGATCGCATCGACCACTTGATGCGCCTGCGCGACCTGCAGGACAAGACGGGCGGCTTCCAGACGTTTATCCCGCTGTCTTGGCATCCGGATAACACCGAACTGATCAAGAAGTTCCCGCATCTGCACACCTCGACCGGCATGGATGACTTGAAGGTCGTTGCGGTGGGACGCCTGTTCCTCGACAACATCGACCACATCAAGACCTACTGGATGCAAGTCGGTGACAAATTGGCGCAGACCGCTCTCTGGTTTGGTGCGGACGACCTCGACGGCAACGTGGTGGAAGAGAAGATCTACCATGCCGCAGGGGCGAAAACGTCGCAGGGCATGTTGAAAAGCGACCTCGTGCGCCTGATCCGTGACGCCGGCCGTACGCCGGTCGAGCGCGACACGCTGTACAACGTGGTCAACACCGAGTTCGATACGGAAGACGCGCCGAAGCAACCTGTCCAGGAATTGCCGGTGATCTAAGATGAAACAAGTGGCCGAGTGGAACACCGCAGAACAGACAGCAACGGGACCGAACTCGCCGTCCGCTAGGGACAACATCTTGCGCGTCGGGCAGATCAAGTTCACCAACGCCCTGCCGATCTGCCATTTTCTTGAGAAAAACGACCCGACGATCCAATTCCGTCCCGGCGCTCCGTCCGAGCTGAACAAATGGCTGGCGGAGGGGACGGTCGATTGCGGGCTGGTGTCCGCGTTCGCCTATGCGGAACGTGCCGACGAGTATGTGGCGTTGCGCGGTCTCTCCGTTTCCTCGCGCGGTCCGGTCGGTTCGATCTTCCTGTTCTCGAAGAAGCCGATCGAAGAGCTCGCAGGAGGCACGGTGGCGCTGACGACGATGTCGGCGTCCTCGATCAACTTGGCGAAAGTCCTGTTCGGCGAGATGGGGATTCAAGTCAACTTCATCCCGCATGAGTCGGACTTGCCGAAGATGATGGAAAAAGCGGACGCGGCCGTCCTGATCGCCGACGATGCGTTGTACTGGTCGGTTCAGGAGCATGGTTACTACCGCTATGACCTCGGGGAAGAGTGGAACAAGTTGACCGGTCTGTCGATGACGTTTGCCGTCGTCGCGGTGCCGAAGAAACTGTTGCAGACCAACCCGGACAAAGTGCGGCGGATTCACCGTTTCTTCCTCGACGGCAAGCGCAAAGGCTATGCCGACATGGAAGCGGTGATTCGCGAGGCGACCCGGATGATGGGGATGACGGAAGAGTTTTGGCGCACTTACTTTGCCAAATTGATCCATGATTTCGATGAAGACTTGCTGACGGGCGCGGAGGCGTTTTTCGACGCTGCGTACCGCCACGGTCTACTGCCAAAGCCTGTAAAGGTGGAACTGTGGGGTGACGAGGAATGAGTTTTGTGAATACGCAAACCACCAAAGTCGATGAGCTGATCGACAAAGCGTTGCAAGGGGAAGCGCTGACCCTTGAGGAAGGCTTGGTGCTGTACGAGTCGAACGACTTGATCAAGCTCGGTGCGGGCGCGAAACAAATGATGTTGAAGCATGTGCCGGACAACCTCGGCACGTTTGTGATCAACCGCAACATCAACTACACCAACGTCTGCGATACGTACTGCCGTTTCTGTGCGTTTTATCGCACGGAGAAGGACGCGGACGCGTATGTGTTGTCCGATGAAGTGATCTTCAACAAGATCGCCGAAGCGGTCGAGTTGGCCGGTCAGGAACGCGGCGTCGAGATTCTGATGCAAGGCGGCACGCATCCGAACCTGCCGTTCTCCTACTACACCGACCTGCTCCGCAAGATCAAGGCGAAGTTCCCGGGGATCACGATGCACTCGTTCTCCGCGGCGGAGATTCGCAAGATGGTCGAAGTGTCCGGCCTGTCTTTGGCCGAAGTGATCCAGCAGTTGAAGGAAGCGGGTCTTGATTCCTTGCCGGGCGGTGGCGCCGAGATTCTCGACGATCGCACCCGCATGCGCATCTCCCGCCTGAAAGAGTCGTGGCAGGAATGGATGAACGTGCATGCCGAAGCGCACAAGCAAGGCATGAAGACCACCGCAACGATGGTGATCGGGTTTGGCGAATCGCTGGAAGAGCGCCTGCTCCACTTCATCCGCGTTCGCGAGCAACAAGCGCTGACCGGTGGCTTCACCGCGTTTATCTCGTGGGTCTACCAGCCGGACAACACCGCGCTCAAAGGCACCCGCGCGACGGCGGTTGAATACTTGAAGAACTTGGCGATCTCCCGCCTGATGGTCAACAACGTGCGCAACTTCCAATCGTCCTGGGTGACGATGGGGGAGAAAATCGGTCAGTTGGCGCTCGAGTTCGGTTGTAACGACATGGGCTCGACGATGATCGAGGAGAACGTAGTCTCGGCGGCGGGCGCACACAACCGCATGAACAAGGAGGCGCTGATCCGCACGATTCACGACGCAGGGCGTGTGGCGGCTCTGCGCGACACGCAATACAACATTTTGGAAGTGTACAACAAATAGCACGGACATTGAATAAGGTGGACTCTTGAATGAAGTTGCTGGATATCTATCTCTCGCTCAAATCGGATATGGACGTGGTGGAGAAGCGCCTCCATGCGGAAGTGCAGACGCCGCAGTATAACTTGAAAAAAGCATCCTCCCATCTGCTCAAGGCGGGCGGCAAACGGATTCGTCCGATCTTCGTGTTGCTCGCCGGCACGTTTGGGAACTACGACATCGGTCGCCTGTCGACCGTGGCGGCCGCCTTGGAACTGATTCACAGCGCGTCGCTGGTACATGACGACGTGATCGACGATGCCGAGTTGCGTCGCGGTACCCCCACTGTCAAATCCGAATGGGGCAACCGGATGGCGATGTACACGGGCGATTTTATTTTCGCTCGCGCCTTGGTCATGCTGTCCGACATCCCGCAGGTTCAGGTCCATCAACTTCTCTCTCGCGCAATCGTCGCGATGTGCGAAGGGGAGATCGAGCAGATTCGCGATCTGTACAACACGCGGCAGAACTTGCGTACCTACCTGCGTCGCATCAAGCGCAAGACGGCGTTGCTTTTGTCGATCTCCTGCACGCTCGGGGCACTGGTGTCCGAGTGCTCGCCGTTGACGGTGCGCTATTTGGAGCGCTACGGCTATTATGCGGGCATGGCATTTCAGGTGATCGACGATATTCTCGACCTGACCGCCACGGAGAAGCAGCTCGGCAAGCCAGTCGGCTCCGACTTGCGCCAAGGCAACTTGACGCTGCCGGTGCTCTACGCGCTGCAACATTCGCCGGATCGGGATCGCTTGCGGTCACTGATCTCGCCGGAGATCACCAATGCCGAAGCGGAAGAGGCGATCGCGATCGTCAAGCGCTCCGGCGGGCTGGAATTCTCCCGCGAGTTGGCTGATCGCTACATGGACAAGTGCCTGGCGATGCTGCACCGCTTGCCGGCCACGGAGAGTCGCAAGAAGTTGGAAGGCATCGCGCATTTTATCAACCAACGCGATCATTAATCGAAGAAATGTGACAAAAGCGGCCTTTCTTTTGAGGAAAGGTCGCTTTTTTATACAGTTAGACTTGCTTCGAACCCCCTCCAGTTGGTAAAATGGACAAGGATTGCAAAACGTATCCGTACATAGAAAAAGGAGTGTCTTGAAACATGGCAGCAGAACGCACTTTCCTCATGGTTAAGCCGGACGGCGTACAACGCGGTCTGATCGGTGAAATCGTATCCCGCTTCGAGAAAAAAGGCTTCAAACTGGTCAACGCGAAACTGATCCAAGTCTCCGAAGACCTGGCCAAAGAACACTACAAAGATCTGTCGGACAAGCCGTTCTTCGGCGAACTGACCGGCTTCATCACTTCCTCCCCGGTATTCGGCATGGTGTGGGAAGGTGAGAACGTGATCGCAACCGCTCGTCAAATGATGGGCGCAACCAACCCGGCGAACGCAGAACCGGGCACCATCCGCAACGACTACGCGATCTCCGTCGGCATGAACATCATCCACGGCTCCGATTCCCCGGAATCGGCTGAACGCGAGATCGGCCTGTGGTTCGGCGGCGAAGCGCTGAACTACGATAAAGCGATCAACAAGTGGATCTAATCCACGGCTAACCTCTCAAGAGGCGAAGAAAAACCCACTCTCAGCGCAGAGTGGGTTTTTTGATATAGTCTTGGATCTCTTGCAGGTTGTCGCGCACGACCTGTCGTCCCTGCTCGATGCAATAGTCGAGTTTGTCAAACGCGGTCCAGCCGACATCCTCGATCGTCGGTTGGAGCACGAACACGTTTTCATTCTCCAACTGCATCACGGTGATCTCGTTCATCATGATGTCCCACGCCCGCATAAACACGTCGAAAAAGGTGCGGATCGTGCCGGGGGCCATCCGGGCGTTCAGCAGGTCGACGGCGATCACTTTGTCGCAACCCGCTTCGTAGAGCAACTCGGCGGGGAGGTTGTTGCGAATCGCCCCGTCGATCAGCGTGCGACCGTCGATCTTGCGCGGGGTGAACACCCCCGGCATCGAGCAGGAGCAGCGGACAGCGGTGATCGGGTCGTCGAGCGGCAGGATCACCGTGCCGGGGTCTTTCACGCCGACGGAACGGTAGGAGCCGGTGTGCAGGTCGGCGATGCGCGAGTCGCGAAACACCACCGTCTCGCCGCTGTAGAGGTCGACGGCGCTCAACAGCAGCGGGATCGGCTTTTGCGTGGGGGAGAGCTTGAAGGTACGGCCAAGAAACTCTTCGAACTTGCGCCCGGCGATGAAACCGATCGGCAGGAGGCGTTCGAAGTTTTTGGACAGGCCGGTGAAGATGAGTGGCAGATGACCGAAAAAGCGCACGAGGTCCCAGAGGCTGGTCGTCCAGTCGATCAACTGTCTGCCTTCAAAAGACTGCGTGGCGATCTTCGCGATCATCTTCGGATGAAAGCCGTGCGCGTACATCGAGGCGACGACGCTGCCGGCGCTGGTGCCGGCGATCATCTCCGGTCGAATGCCCGCTTCCTGCAATTCCATCAGCACCCCGATGTGCGCCGCACCGCGCAGGGTCCCGCCGCTCAAAGCCACTCCGATTTTCATTCGAACACACCTCCCATGTCGAATTTCGTCAAACGGTCACAAGGATTTTCGAGATACAGGGAGAATGGATAGAGACGGTTTTATTTATTTACTGTGTGAATTGGCTGTTTGCCAAAAAGGGGGATATTTCCTTGTCGGTTCTCGTTGACGAATTTGATCTGTTTATGGACAAGATCAACCAGTATGCCAACATCGACCTGCGCAAATACAAGCGCCCGCAGATGCAGCGTCGTCTGACCGCGTTGCGGGACAAGCTCGGATTTAAAAACTTCGGCGAGTACTTTGACGCGATGAAAGCCGACCCGAAGCTGTTTCATCAGTTTCTCGACCGGATGACGATCAACGTCTCCGAGTTCTACCGCAACGCCAACCGCTGGGAAGTGGTGGAGAAGCGCATCTTTCCGGAGTTTCTGAAAACAAGCAAGCGTCTGAAGATCTGGAGTGCCGCCTGCTCGACAGGGGAGGAGCCGTACACGATCGCGATGATCCTCTCGCAGTTCCTGCCGCTTTCCGAGATCAAGATCATAGCGTCCGACATCGACGAAAACGCGATCGCCAAGGCCAAACAAGGCGTCTATCACCAGCGTTCCCTGCAATTCATTCCGGAGGCGATGGTCAAGAAGTATTTTACCAAGATCGACAACCAGACCTATGCGATCTCCGACGAGATCAAGAAGTGCATCACGTTTCGCAAGCAAAACTTGCTCGAGGACAAGTTTGACAGCGACTACGACCTGATCGTCTGCCGCAACGTGATCATCTACTTCACGGAGGAAGCGAAGGATCAGCTCTATCACAAGTTCTCGAATGCGCTGCGTCCGGGCGGCATCCTGTTCGTCGGCAGCACGGAGCAGATCTTCAACCCGGCTGCGTACCGGTTCAACACCTACGACACGTTCTTCTATCAACATCAATAAAAAGATACGTGAGTACCGCTTTGTCCTATGAATCAACCCTTTCCTTCGACAGCAGGAGAGGGTTTTTGTTGTTGTGCGCTGTCGAACGGGCGCGATTTATGTCGCATAATTTAAAGCTGAACAAATTTTGAAGGAATAGCGATTTCCCTCTTTACTTTTCCGTCTATTCGGACTAGAATATTGTTAGAGAGAACGGAGATGATTAAAAAATCAATCACAACACGGCGTTGGTTTTTTATAGTCACTCCAAAGAGAGAGAAACCCCCAGCGAACACATATAAAAACGGGGGCATTTGGGAGGCACTCTAAATATAGAGTTTGAGGAAACACCCGATGCAGCTCTTCAATCTGCCACTATACATCGTCAGCAAGAGCGCAAGTCGTATTGCGTGAAAGGGACTGTCCGTTGAGAGGACAGTCCCTTTTCACATGGGGGGATCGGATCAGAGAGGGAAGAAAATCAAAAAGACAGGTGCTCAGCTGCGGCACCTGTCTTTTCCGTTTCACGCGCTATACGTGCTATTACTTCTCGAGAGAAGTGATGTATTTTGCGACTTCCGCAACGGCTTCGTCACCTTTGATCAGGTCGCCCGGCATCTTGCCGTTTACGCCGTCCTTGATGATCGCGGCGATCGCTTCCTCAGACAACAACTGACCGCGCTCGTGCAGGTTCGGACCTACATCGCCCTTCAGATCCTTGCCGTGGCAGGATGTGCAGTTCTGTTTAACCAGTTTCTCTGCGTCAACCGGTTTCGCGATTTCCTCGTGGGTCAACGTGCTTTGGTAAGAAGCAAAACCACTAAAAGCTACGCCCAACAGGAAAAGGAAGAGTACAATAGCTACACCTTTGAAGCTCACTCGATTACACCCCTTTCTCTACCCAACCATTGTACCATGTTACTTTGAAAAACCGTACTCTTGATTTTTTGGTAACTTGTGTCCAAAATCGTACATTTTACGCAACGCTGCGGCAGAGATTCCGTTTTCCCCCTTTTTTGACCTTAACAGCGAGTGGCGGGCTGTTGTATGTTATTATCTGAGAATAGCTTTTTCTAGCGACTATCCTTATAAACTTCAATATTAGGTATATGACTTTTATTTATTTTTGTGTTAAGATTTAGCTAGGAGAATCTGTTTCGGATGAATGGATGTGAGGTTTCATGACGGAAGCAAAAAGCACGCTGGTAGAAACCCGATATCGCGTAGGGGAGCCGCAGATGGGCAGCCCTTATTTTGGCGACTGTTTCTCCGGCTATGACGAAGAAGCGGAGCGCCGGGTGCTGTTGCAGCGCATCCCGCCACATGTACTGTCGTTTATCGGCCATGAGCAGATCGTGTTGCGGACCCGCCTGTTTCAAAATGCGACCCCGATGATGCCCGTGCTTGACGTGTATCCGTCGACCGATGGGACGTACATCGTTTATGAAGCGATGGAAGGCGCATTGCCTTTGTTGCAGTATATAAAAGGCAAGCCGTTGACGCTTGTGTTGGAAGTGTTGAAGGACGTCTGCCATGCGGTGGCTACTTTGCACGAAGACACCTTGTGGCATGGCGGCTTGGTGCCGGAGTTTATCTGGGTGCTGCCTTGCGGGGAAGTGCGCTTGTTGACGATGTTCACCGATTCGCCGCTGTCTGTGTACAACGCGTGCGGCAGCGGGCAGGAGATCCATTTCTTCGCGCCGGAGACGATGACGATGAGTCCGCTCGATGCGCGAACGGACATCTACAACCTCGGCGTGTTGCTTTATCTGGTTCTGACCGGTTCATTCCCGTTTGGCGATGAAGCGGAGACGCTGCATCCTCCGTCTCAGTTTAACGAGCATATCCCGCCACAGCTCGACCGTTTGATCTTGAAGATGATCAACGGCAAGCCGACGGCGAGATACCAATGGATCGGGCAGGTGGTCGATGAGCTGCGCCGCGTGCTCGGCAACCACGACATCCTCTGTCCGATCGAAGGCAGAACGTACGGCTCGCAACAGTTGTTCTCGGCCGAGTTCACCGGACGGGTCGAGGAAACGAAGCGCCTGTCGCAGTTCTATGAGGAGATGGTCGAGGGCGAGCGTCGCACCTTGCTGTTGACCGGCATGTCCGGCGTCGGGCGCAAGCGGTTGGTCTATGAGGTGTCGGGGCGCTACATGCACAGCGTATCTTCGATCTCGGCCACGGTGCGCGACTACTCGTATTGGGTGGTCGAGGACATCGCGATGAAGCTGTTTAAGCTCTGCTTCGCGGTGCCGAGGCTGGAAAAGATCGGCAAATTATACGTCAACCTGCTCAGCCGCGTTCTGCCGCGGATCGGTTATGAGTACCGCGACCTGTTGAACCCCGTGCGCGAAGGCGACATGGACAAGGTTGAGCCGGACGGTCTGTTGTTCGACTTTTTCACCGAAGTCATCGAGACGTACGGCGAGCCGATGGTGTTCGAGTTGTATGACGCACACCTGCTCGACAGCGACTCATCCAACTTCTTCAAACGGCTGTTGCAGCGCGAGACGATGGTGTTCGGCTTGATCGGCGTGTCGGAGAAGTCGACGCCGGCGTTGAAGAGCCTGTTCCAAGAGCAGTTGCACTTGGAGCCGTTGTCGTCGCAGGAGCTGCGGGAAGTGGTGCTCTCCCGGTTGGGGGATGCCGACTTTTTGAACGCGGATTTCATCCAGTGGATCAGTCACCACAGCCAAGGCTCGCTGGAGAAAGCGTTTCACCTGCTGGAGTACCTGTCCGATACGAAGCAGATCTACATGTTGCGCTATGTCTGGCACATGGTGCCGGAGTCGGTGGAGAAGTTGAACATCCCCGAATCGCTGGAATCGCTGATTCTGTATCGACTGGAACAGTTGCCGGATAAGGCGAAGGAACTTTGTCAGCTCCTGGCTTTGTTCAAGGGGTCTTTTGTCTTCGAAGCGATCGCAAAAGTGGCTCATGTCAACTCGCTGACCGAAGTTCTGCAACTGTTGAAGCAGTTGGAAGACCAAGGCTTGCTGCTGCAAAATAACAACCTGTACCGTTTCCCGTCCAACAACGTGAAAAACCACATCGCCGAGTCGATCTCCGGCGAGGAGCGCGCCGACCTGCACCGCCGTTTGGCACACGGGTTGATGGAGACGGGGACGACCGAATATATGGAGATCGCCCACCATTTCGAATGCGGAGACGAGTTGGCGCAAGCGATTTATTTTTACCTGTTGGGCGCTCGGCGTTGCTACATCCGCAACTTGCTGGTGGACGCCGAATGGCAAGGGCGCAAGGCGATGGAATTGTACGACCGCCTCGGTCGCCCATGCCCCAATTCGCTGCTGAACTTCCGGGCCCGCGTCTTGCGGATGCTCGGCTCGTTGGAGGAAGCGGCCAGCGCGTACAAGGAATTGTATGAACGCACCGGCACGCTGCGTTCGTTGACCACGTTGAACCTGACCTATGTGAACATGGGGCATTTTCACTCGATCAAGCCGTACGTCCCGCTGATCGAAGCCCAACTGTCGGGAAATGAACTGCGTGCCCGTCAGCGCCTTTACCTGATGGTCGTGCTCGGCATGTATTTTATTGAGGTGGACGGCAATTACGAGTACACTTCGGTGATGGAGGAGTTCCAGGAGCGCAACGGAGCGGAACTACGTCGTCAGTTGCCGGTGCGCGACTACATCTCTTGGCTGTACAATTTGCAAGTGTTGCTCACCAACGTGCCGAACGTGCGTTGGGAAAAGCGGGCCCGCTACCTGCATGAAGCGGCGTCGTTGGCGGAGCATCACAACTTGCGTCAGATTCTCGTCGGCATTTACAACTGCATGGCGATCGGCCTGCAGGAGACGGAGCCGCTGAAAGCCAAGGACTATTACCTGCAATCGGCCAAGTTGGCGTCCGACCTCGGCGACAAGAGCAAGGAAGCGATCGCGTACATCAACTTGGTCGAGATCTACCGCCTGCTCGGGGACATGTACCATTCCTATTCGTACATCGTCAAAGCGCGGGATACGGGGGAAGCGGTGTTTAAGGACGACAACACGCTGCTTCTGCAAAATGAGATCGAGCACTTCATGTTCATCGAGGACTATACCAAGGCGCATCAGGTGATCGATGCGCTGATCAAGGCATCCAAGCGCACCGGGCGCAAAAAGATGCGCGATTACGCGTTTCTCAACCGCTTCAATTGCTTTGTCGAGCAAGGGGAACTGCACAAATGCGACCGGATGTGGCCGATCGTCGAACGGATTTGCACCAACCGCAAGATGGAGAATGACCGTCAGATCCTCGGAGCCAAGTATCAATTGGCGAAAGGCGATCCGTCCAAGGTGGTCGACCTGTTCATGTCGATGTACGACCAGCAGGAGACGCCGACCGAAGTTCGGATCAAGCGCAGCCTGTTGCTGATCGAAGGGCTGCTCGATACGGGTCGCTGGCACGAGGCGTTGGAAGTGGCGCAATCGTTGCAAAAGCTGATTCATAAGACAGGCTATGTCGGCTACTTGGCCCGCGCGCACTTCTACCTCGGTCGCCTGTACCAGCTGACGCACCAGTTCGTCCACGCCAACTTGAACTACAAGCGGGCGATGATGGGCTTTCGCAAGCTGAACCAGCAGACGCGCCTCGGCGAGATCGACAAGTTGATGCGCCAGACCAACCAGGAGATGGTGCGCGTCGCCGATGCGATCATCGACAAGATGCAACAGGAGACGGAACACCTCGACGAAGACGCTTCGATGAAAATCGCCGATGGCGGTGTCCGCTTGAAAGAATGGGCACAGACGATCGCCTTTGAGCGGCAGGAGATGGTCGACACGCTGACTGACAACGAGATCCTGCTCGATGCGATCCGTCGCGTCTCCTCGTCGATCATGGTCAAAACCGTCTGCGAAAACGTGGCGTCCGTCGCGTTTGAGAACTTGCTGTTCGACCAGATGCACCTGTACATCCGCATCTCGCCGGATCGGGTGGAGGAGATTCACCTGAACGAGCAGTTGCAGGCGCTCAGTTCGGTCGACTCGGATGTGGACAACATGATCTCGACGGTGATCGCCCAGGAGAAGCCGTATGAGCAGGAAGGGCGCGGTTCGTACTTCTATGGGCTCCCCGTCTTCTCGCATGACCAGCAGGTGATCGCGGTGATGGTGCTGGAGAAACTGAGCTTGCAGACGCCGTTCACCGTGCGGGACAAGCGCTTCATCAACTCGTTTGCCCAGTTGGTGTCCTCCAACGTGGAGAACGCGATCATGTATGAAGTGATGATCACCGACAACCTGACCGGGCTCTACCAGCGCAACTACTTCCAGAAGCGCTTGCAGGAGGAGTTCAACAAGTGTACCCGCTACGGGGTCGACCTGTCCTTCCTGATGCTCGACCTCGACAATTTCTCGCTGGTCAACAATCGCTACGGCCACAACGAAGGGGACCGCGTGCTACGGGCGGTGGCGCAGACGTTGATGCGCTCCGTGCGCAACGTCGACATCTGCGGCCGCTTCGGCGGGGAGGAGATGATCGTCATCCTGCCGAACACCAACGGCCATGCGGCGAAGATCGTCGCCGAGCGCATCTTGCAATCGCTGCGCAACATCCCGATCGAAGGCAATCGCTACCAGATCACCGCCTCGATCGGCGTCGCGTCGGTCGACATGGACAAGCCGGTCGACCCGCTCGATCTGATCGAAAAAGCGGACCAAGCGGAAACGTTTGCGAAGCGTACCGGCAAGAACCGCATCGTCTGCCACTGGGAGATGGGCGGTGGCCAATAGACCGTTTCCCTTCGGGGAGACGGTCTTTTTTTGACCGCCCAATGATCCGACAACCGTACATGAAAAAGGGAGGGCGGGCAAAACTAGGAAGTAACGTAGCGAAAGGGGGTGGAAGGGACCGGTGATGAACAGTCGAGAGTCCAGGCCGCGGGTGATGGATGCCTACTACAAGTCGCGTGAAGGATTGATCCGCAAGGTGGAGCGCTATTACCGCCGCAAGTCGGATGAGGAGTTGAAGTGGATCAAAGCGGAACTGACCCGCAGAGAAAAGATGCTCGGCAACATTCCGCTGCTCGCTTCCACAACGCCGATCGTGTTTCTGATCTTCGGGTCGCAGCTCAACAAGTATTTCCCGCATGACGGGTGGGAGTGGTTGATGGCCGTCACGTTGTCGGTCAGTGTGATCGTCTGGTCGATCAACCATCATTTTCGGTGCAAAGGGCGCGTGGGGCTCGATCTTTTTTTAGTGGATGAGATCCTCAAGGAGCGTTCACAAACGGGGACAACTCCTGTAAAATAAGAGCAAATGCGGAAGGAGGTGGCGGAGGCGATGGAAAGCGTGTGCAACCGGTGGGCATGGCGTCCGCTGACGCTTGCGGATGTGCCTGCGCTGCTTCCTTGGTACAACGACCGCGACTTGCATGCGATCGTCTATACGCGGGAATTTGCGCCCTATACGTTGGACGAGCTGATGATGCATTGGCAAAAGCGCCTGCATCGCCCGCTGGCCCGCTATGACGCCATCCTGCTCGACGGCGAGGTGATCGGGCGGGTCGGGTTGGTGCGCAAGCCGCCGCATGTGGAGGTCGCGGAATATTCGATTCTGATCGGCCCGCAGGCGTTGCAAGGGCGCGGGTTGGGCACGTTGATCACCGCACGGGTGATCGACGAGGCGTTTCGAGAGGACACGGAACGCGACCCGCAGGTGCCGCCGGTGCAGATCGTGCGGCTGTATGTGCGGGCGGACAACCTACGGGCGATTCGCTGTTACGAAAAAGCGGGGGTGCGCCGGGAGTATGCGTTCAAGCAGAACGGCGTGCCTACGATCATGATGCAGATCGACCGTCGCGAGTGGCAGGCGGTCAAGGAGAAAGGACGGAACGATGACGATGAACGTTCGGATCGATTGGAAAGGCAAGCGTGAATTCCACGCCGTCGGCCAGTCCGGCCACGGCGTGACGATGGATGCCAAGGCGGAAGCGGGCGGTGAGGACAACGGCGCGCGCCCGATGGAGATGCTCTTGATGGGGCTTGGCGGTTGCACCGGCATCGACATCGCGATGATTTTGGAAAAAGGGCGCATGACGGTGGAGGAGTTCCGGATGGAGCTGAACGCCGAGCGGGCGGAGGAGATGCCCCAGCGCTTTACGACGATACATATGCACTACATCCTCAAAGGCCCGGACCTGACGCCGGAGAAAGTGGAGCGCGCCATCGTGCTGTCCAAGGACAAGTACTGCTCGGCGTCCGCTTCGCTGAATGCGGAGTTTAAAACCACGTTTGAATTGAACGGTGAACAGTACGAAGTAGGAGTCATAGGGGGACAAGCATAAGCATGGCAAACGAACAAAAGATCATCTGCTCTGATTGTTATGAACAAAACCCGTTGACGGCGGATCGCTGCATCCGTTGCGGTCGCGGGCTGGAAGACGCTCGTCGCGAACAGACGCGGGTGCATTTCGAATGGCAGCATGCGGACGCGCCGAACACGATCGTGCGCCGCGATGTGGACACGCCGTCCGATCGGAAAAAAGTGTGGTAAGAAGTGCGACACCCTGACCGGACGGCAGGGTGTTTTTCTCATCGGCGAAAGGAGGGACGGGCATGATCTCGTGGAGGCGCAGGATGATCGGCGTGTTGGAGATGGTGATCGGGGTCGGGCTGTTGGTCGGCTTTTTTCCGACGTCGTCGCTGCTCGGCCTTAACCCCTCGCCGTTTTTTATCCTCGTGATCTATAGCGCGTGGACGGCGGGGACGTTGATCGGGGTGCTGAGCGGGCTGTTGGCATCGGCGGTCTATCTGACGCTGTTGCTCTCCTTGACTCCGTATCCGATCGAGCTGTTCTGGAAGTATCTGATCGTCGACCCGACCCACTACCTGACGCCGTTGACCTTGTTTCTGGCCGGGTATCTGTTCGGGGAGATGCGGATGACGTGGGAGCGGCGCGTGTCGCGGTTGCGCGATCAGGCGGATCTTTCACAACAGGAGGCGGAAGGAGCACGGCAACGATTGCGCCAAGCGGAGACGGCGTTGTTGGAGCTGCAAGGGCGCGTGCTCGGGCAGACGGCGACGATGTCGCGTCTGTACGCCATCGCCCGCTCGCTCAACGTGCTGTCGGTGGACAAGATCCTGCTCGAGCTGATGGGCGTATTGGAAGACCTGTTGCAAGTCGAACAGGCCAGTTTGTACCGCATCGAGGACGACGGGCGCTGGGGGCGCTTGGCGGTGCGCAAAGGCGAGGCGGTCTGGCCGAATTCGCTGGAGATCGCCCGGTATGAGGTGTTCGCCCAAGCGATTGCCAAAGACAGCGTGATGGCGTTCCCGAAGGTGGGAGCGGACGAGGAGACGCCGATCTACCTCGTGCCGGTGCTGCGCCAAGGTCGCACCTACGCCCTGCTCGTCATCCGCCGCCTGCCGTTGGAAAAAGTGACGGCCGACACGCGGCAGTTGCTGAAGGTGATTGCCGAGTGGGCGGGGGATTCGCTGGAGCGAGCCACCGCCTATGAGGACGCGATTCGCGAAGAGGCGACCTATCCGCGCTCGCGGGTGTTGCGGGCGCCGTTTTTCGAGCAACAGTGTGTGATCGAGCATCAGCGGCATGAGCGGTATGGGATTCCGTATTCGATCTTGCAGGCGCAGTTGGAGGCGGACGCAGACGTCTCGGAGGAAGAGTTCCCCGAGCTGATCACCCAGCGGTTGACGGGGAGCATCCGCGCCTATGACCTCGTGATGTGGGACGGCGAGCAACGGACGGTCGCCGTGCTCTTGCCGACGTTGGAGCCGGAGCGGGCGATGAATGTCGCCAAGCGCATCTGGGAGCGCATCGGCGGTGACGGGGTGCGGCTCAAGGGCGCGAGAATCGTCAGCAACACATGCCAAGCTCCGAAGGAGGTGTAAGGAATGCGGGAGGAGCGTCGACCGATCGGGTCGCGTCATTTGCGTTCGATCTTTCTGTTTGGCTGGTTTGGATTTGTCGATCTTGCCCTGCTTGTGTTCGCCTTGCGAACCGCCACGCTCTGGCCGCTTGTTCTGCGGACGGCGTTGATGCTGCTCGTTCTCTATCTCGCCCAGCCTTTTTCTTCGGTTCGCCCGTGGAGTTCTCGTCAAGCGCTGATCGGTTTCAACGCGCTGCTGATGCCGGGCGTCGGCTCTTTTGTCGCGGCGTTTTGGTCGAGTCAGGTCGGCAACTTGCAAGGTGCGTGGCAGGACATGCCGAAACAGCTGCCGGTCTACCGCTCGGCGATCGACTGGAACGATGTGCTCGATGTCGTGCCGCTGATCGACGTGCTGGAGGGGGAAGACACCGCTTTGAAAAAGCGGACGTTGCTCCATCTGCAGACGATGCGCTCTTCGATCGAAGCGAAGGTCGTGCGTCAGGCGTTATCCGATGCCGACCCGGAGGTGCGTTATTACGCCGCCTCGCTGCTGTCTCACGCCGAAGCGGTACACACCGCCCGCATCAACGACATCGAACGGGAGCTGGACAGGCGACCGGAGGATGCGACCTTGTGGAACGAACTGGCGGCCGTCTACCGCGCCTTGATTGTGCAGGACATCGCGGGTGCGGAACTCAATCGCTTTTATCAGGAAAAAAGATGGCTTGCCTTGGAGCGCAGCCTGCGGTTGCAACCCGAACAGCCCATGATCGGCTTGCAAAAAGCGGACGCGCTGTTTGCCTTGGGGCGGATCGAAGAGGCCGAAGGGGAAGCGATGCACTGGCTCTCCACCTATATCGCGCCGCAGATTCTCGACCGTGCCCGCGCCGTGCTGATTCGGGTCGCCTATGCGCGAGGGGATCAGGAGGGCGTCCGCGAGTGGGTGCGGGGTGTGCAAGACCCGGCGCACTTGCCGGACGACGTGCGCGGTCTCGTCGAACTGCGGCGGAGCAAGGGGGTGTGAGGCGATGGCCTTTTGGCGAACGAAGGGACGGAAGATCGCGTATCTGCTTCTGATCGTCACGGCGGTGACGGCAACGTCGCTGCGGGTGACCGATTGGTGGCAGACCTCGCATCAGAAACGCGATGCGCTCACCTATGGGGAGACGTATCGCACGGACATCCCCGAGAGTCGCTACCAGCGGTACCTGTTGTTGCATCATGCGAAACAGGACATTGAAGAAGCCGACTTGACGTTAGCGAATCTGGAGCGGGCGTTGACCAATGCCAAGCTGCCTTATGACGAGATGTCATTTGCCGAATGGAACAAGTTCGACGGGAAGCTCGACGCCTATCGAGACGGCGCGATCATCCTGATCGGGGAACGACAGGCAACCTTGCAGCACACCGAACGTCTGGAACGCTATGTGCGGGAACAGGGCGGTCTGCTCGTCAACGCGATCCGCAGCGCCGAGTCGCCGCTCAATGCGTTTATGGGCATCGAAGGGGAGCCCGATTTTGTCAAAGGCAAGGTGACCGGCTGGCGGTGGACGGCGCCGATCTACCCCGGTCTGTCGGAAGCGGAACTCAGTGCGGAGCGGGTGACTTCTTCTTCGCTGACGGTCGGTTTGTCGCCGCAGGTAAAGATCTGGGCGCAATCGACAGGCGACCGCGTGGAGCCGTACCTGTGGCAAAGAGAACAGGGCAAAGGGCACACCTTGTATTGGAACACGCTGCTGTTGCAGGAGAAGATGTGGCGCGGCCCCTTTTTGCAAACGCTGCTCAAGGCACAAGGCGCGGGCGGTAAACTGATGGTCGGGGCGCAGGTGTGGTTTCTCGACGATTTCCCCTCTCCCGCCTATGATCGCGTGTCGGAAGGGAACCGGACGGGGTTGACCGACTTTCAGTTTCGCTTGCAGCGCTGGGACCCCGACATGCAGGAGATCGCCCGCAAGTACGGCATCCGGTATTCGAGCGGTGCGATCTTGATCTACAACGACCGGGTGAAGCCGCCGTTTGCCTTTAACAGAGACCCTTTTGCCAAGCTGTATGGGTTTGAAACGAGCTTGATGGAGAAAACGGGAGAGCTCGGCTTGCACGGGTACAATCACATGCCGTTGACGCTCGCCTATACGGAGGAGCAGGAGGCGGATTTGGGCTATCCCGCTTGGCCGTCCGTCGCCGAGATGGAGCAGGCGTTGCGATTCGCCCGTGCGCGATGGTTGCAGGAGGCGTATGGGCGGTTGCCGACGTTCTACATCCCGCCTTCGAACATCCTCAGTCCGGAGGGCAAGCAGGTGCTCTTGCGCGTGTTCCCCGAGTTGAAGACGATCTCGTCGCTGTATCAGGCGGATGAGGCGGGAGGGGCGCTGGAGCAGGAATTCGCGCCCGATCCCGACTTCCCGCAGGTGATGGGCACGCCGCGGATCACGTATGGTTACGCGTTGTCCGAGGATGAACTTCATGACTTGTATGCGGGGCTTGCGGACATCGGCATCGTGTCGCATTTCAACCACCCGGACGATGTGTTCAACGAGGACCGCAACCAAGGCAAAACGTGGAACGAACTGCGCGATGCGTTTGAGGGCGTCGTGGGGAGCGTGCAAGACAGGTTTTCTTTTCTCCAACCGGTGACGGCGACCGAGTTGGCCGACGCCTTGCGCCGCTATCAGGCGGCCGAGGTTCGAATCGACGCCTCGCAAGACGAGCGCGTCACCGCTTATGTCACACCGCTGTCGGGTCCCGTGTTTCTGGAACTGCACCTTGAGGCGCCGGAGCGGTGGCAGGCGGTGCGAGGCGGTGAGATCGTCGGGCGGCAGGGCGAGTACGACCTGCTCTGGGTGAAAGTGACAGGACCGCAAGTGGTTCTGGAGGTGAAGCGATGAAGATCACGTTGCTCCTGGAGGGCACCTACCCGTATGTGCAAGGCGGGGTGTCCTCTTGGACGCATCAGTTGATCCGCTCGCTGCCGGATTGTGAGTTTACGCTCGTTTACATCGGCGCGATGCGGATGAAGAATGCGACATACAAATACGAACTGCCTTCGAACGTAAAAGGGGTGCAGGAGATTTACTTGCATGAAGAAGAGAAGGGCACGGGGCGTCTGAAGTGGTGGCGCAAACGAGAGCGAGAGGAGATGACTCGCTTTTTGCAAACGGGCGAGTTGCCTTCTCGTGCCACCCTGCAGGTCGTGCGTTCCGCGCGCAAGACCCCGAGCGCCGAGGCGATCTTGGAAGCGGAGTGGGCGTGGGAGGCGGCGATGGACGTCTATCGCCGCCAAGCGACGCCGCCGGCCTTGGTCGATTTTGTCTGGAACTGGCGGTCGATGTGGCTGCCGCTGTTGCGCCTGATGCGGGCGCCGTTGCCGCAAGGGCAGTTGATGCACAGCGCGTCGACCGGCTATGCGGGCTGGTACGGAGCGGTCGTGAACCGTTTGCAAAAAACGCCGCTGGTGATCACCGAGCACGGCATCTACACCCGCGAGCGGGAGGAGGAGATCGTGCGGGCCGATTGGGTACCCCTGACGCTGAAGCGATTTTGGCATGATTTTTTCATTCGAGTGGCGCAGACGGGGTATGCGGCGGCACGGTTTGTCACCACGTTGTCGCAAGTGAACCAGCGGGCGCAGGTCGAGTACGGCGCGTCGCCGGTGAAGTTGCGCCTGATTCCCAACGGGGTCGATCCGGAGCTGTATGCCGAGATCAAACCGACGGCGGGACGAAGCTTCACGGTCGGGGCGATTTTAAGGGTGGTGCCGATCAAAGATGTGAAGACGCTGCTTCGCGCCTTTGCCGTCGTGTTGCGGCGGTTGCCCGAGGCGCGTCTGTTGTTGCTCGGGCCGCTCGATGAGGATGCGGAGTATGCGCGGGAGTGCTTGGCGCTGGCCGAATCGTTGGGCATCGCAGAGGCGGTGGAGTGGACGGGGCCGGTGAATATCCGCGACTACCTGCCTCACCTCGATTGCCTCGTGCTCACATCGATCTCCGAAGGGCAGCCGCTGGTGATGCTGGAGGCGATGGCGGCCGGATTGCCGGTGGTCGCGACCGATGTCGGCGCCTGCCGCGAGCTGATCGAAGGCGGCGAAGGGGACGAGTTCGGGCGGTGCGGTCTGGTCACCAAACTGATGACGCCCGAAGAGACCGGTGCCGCCCTGTTGGAGCTGGCCGATGACCTCGTGCTGCGGCGGTTGATGGGCAAAGTCGGTCGAACCCGCGTCAGTCGGTTCTACACGCTGCGAAGCGTGATGAAAGAATATCGCAATCTATACGATGAGGCGGTGCGACTGTAATGGCAGGCATCGGATTTACTTTGCGCAAAGCCTTGGGGGAGGCGGAACGCTACCGGCGTTGGAAGCTGTACGGCGCGGCATCGTTTGTGGCGGCCGGACCGTGGTTGCTGACCTTGTTGTCACTGTTTCTGATCCTGATGTGGGGGATGGCGTACGGCATGGGGCAGGGGCAACGCGATCTTTTTTTCGCGACGGTGACCTACTGCATGATCGGGTCGAATCTGATCTCGTCGACGGCGCAGTTTTTCCTGACGCGGTATCTCGCCGATGCGTTGTATGTCGATGCGCCGCAACGGCTGTTGAGCGCGTTTTCCGGCGTGTTTGCCTACACGGGGGTGGCGGCGGTCGCGCTGTTCGGCGGTTTTCAGGCGCTGTTGCCGCTGCCGATGGCGTATAAGGTCTGGACGGTGCTGTTGGCCGTCGTTCTGACGCAGATGGGGTTGACGATGATCCTGTTGTCGGCGGCGAGGGCCTATCGGGACATCGCCCGCGGGTTTCTGTTCGGGTTGCTGGTGATCGCGGTCGTGCTGTTCGGCTATACGTTCTGGCTGCACGGGCAAGGGGAGACGCCGAGTTCGACGGCGGTGCTGGCGCTGTTTACGGGTGCGGAGGTGCTGACGCTGATCCGGTTGGGGCGCGTTGTCGTGCGCGACTTTCCGGGGGATGTGCCTTCGCTGTACGGGGTCAAAGCGCACCATCGGCGCTACCCGCAACTGTTGTGGATCGGCCTGTTCTATGCGTTGACGCTGTGGGTGGACAACAGCATGCGCTGGTTGTCGCCTGAGCATGTGACGGTGGCGGGCAGCTATTGGTTGCAGCCGTCGTATGACTTGGCGAAGTTCTGGACGTTTCTGGCGTTGATTCCGGCGTTTACGCTGTTCTCGGTGCATATCGAGACCGACTTTTATCAGGTGTTTCGACGGTTTTATGACGCGATCGAGTCGGGGGAGACGCTGGCGATCGTACGGGTGCAGGAAGAGGACTTGCGCACGGCGACGAAAACGGCTCTGATGCGCATGGCCAAGCTGCAGTCGGTCGTCGCCTTGATCGCGTGGGTGTTGGCGCAGCAGGTGAAAAGCCGCTACCCCGATGTGATCGACGTGTTTCAATGGACGATCATCGGTTCGATTCCGCATATGCTGTGGATCACGGCGTTTTTGTTGCTGCTGTATTTTGATGCGCGCAAACAGGCGGTGTGGTCGGTGATCGTCACGGTCTTGGCTTTGTTGTGCGGAGTGAGCGTTGCGATGGCGTTCGGATGGTCGCCGGGCAGCGGGTATCTCGTCGGGTGTGTCATCGCCTTGGGGGTGACGCTGTTACAGTTGTCTCGACAAACGGATCGCCTGTTGTTCTACGCGTTTCACGACCCGAACGGCGGTCGTCGCCGGAAGGGACTGCCGCCGGCGGTACAAGCGACCAAGCGCCAACAGCGAGTCGGGTACCCCGTGTTGCACCCGGAAGTGGCGGAGCAACTGCGGGAACAGGCAGTACCGTGGGAGCCGGGCATGAAACTGCCGCCACGGCGGGAACGGCACGGACGTCACAAGGAAGAACAGGAGGAGTGAGCGTGGAGGAAAAAGATCCCGTGGGCAAGGCGTTGTCGCATCAGGAGGAAGCGGTCGACGAGACGAAGGCAAGCGACGAGGACGAGAAGCGGGAGAGTCACTCTCCAAGACGATATTTGCCTCCGCAAGCCGAAGCGCTCGACCTTGAAGCGTATGATGAGCTGTATCACGAGAAGATACCGGATGACTTTATCGGGCTTGAAGTGCGCGACGTGATGCGCAGTCGTCTGCAGATGTCCCGCAAGATCATTCGCAAGCTGGTCGAAGGACGCGGCGTGCTCGTCAACGATCACAACGTCTGGCTCTCCACCCGTTTGGAAAAAGGGGACGTGTTACGGTTGCTTCTGCCGACGGAAGAGTCGGAGACGATCTTGCCGGAACCGATTCCGTTTACCAACGTGTATGAGGATGACGATGTGCTCGTCGTGGACAAGCAGGCGGGCATCCTCGTTCACCCGACGCTCGGCCATTGGACGGGCACGCTGGCCAACGGCGTGGTGTACGACTGGCAGCAGCGGGGGATCAAGGCGCGTTTTCGCCCGGTGCATCGCATCGATGGGGACACGACGGGATTGCTTGTGATCGCGAAAAATCACTATGCGCTGAAGATTTTGGGTCAGCAGATGATGGAGCGCAGCATCGAACGGAGCTACGCGTCGATCGTGCATGGGGTTGTGGCGGCCGATCACGGCGTGGTGGACGGCCCGATCGACCGCAGCGACGAGGATTTTAAAGTCCGTGTGGTTCGTCCCGAGGGCAAACCGGCGCGGACGGAGTATTGGGTGCGTGAGCGATTTGCGCAAGGTACGTTACTCGAATTGAAGCTCCACACCGGACGCACGCATCAGATTCGCGTTCACATGAAGCACATCGGACACATCCTGTTCGGCGATTCTTTTTACGGCGAGACGGACGACACCGCTTGGATCGCTCGCCAAGCCCTGCACGCCAAGGTGCTTGGCTTCGTTCATCCGCGAACAAATGAATACATGCGCTTCGAATCCCCGCTGCCGGATGATATGCTGCGGTTGGCGGAGAAGTTGCGCGTGTAACCGTCGATTGAGATGGAGGATAGCTGAGATGAACAGACAGTTGGTACTCTATTTTTGCGGAAGTAAGTTTCAAGATTTCTTCTCCGCAGCTTTTACGTTTGGTTTTCTCTTGATCTTTTATGAAAAAACGGGGTCTACTTTGTATTCGGGTACCTTGACGGCGATCTCGATCATTTTATCCAGAATCGTTGAGTTTTTCTTAATCCCGCTCTTGAAAGGGAGGTCGCCGATTCAAGTCGCTTCTCGGTTCAGTTTGCTACTTTCCCTTTCGGCGATGTTGGCCGTCGTCGGCTATTCCTATTGGGGAGAGACCGTTCTGTTTTACTTTGTTCTCTCCATTCTCTTCTCCACCTTGCAAGAGATGAATCGTTCGTTTACCAATTCGATTATTCCTTCCCTTGTCCAAGGTGATTATCTGTTCAAGGCCAATAGCTTGAACGCAATTCTTTTTAATCTCGTACAGATCAGCGCTCCGGTCGCGGGGTTCCTTTTCAAAGTAACGAGCTTGAACTACCTCTTTCTCGGTCACGCCACGATTTGCTTGCTAAGTTCAATCCTGATGCGAGTGCTGCATCATCGAGTGCCCCTGTCCGGGACGAAGACGGTGAAGAAGGCAAAGGGCATGTCCTATTTTACGGAAGAATGGAAAGCGACACTTCAGATGATCTTCTCAAGAAACGATCTTTTGTTTTGCATCTTGATCGGGGTGTTCATCAACATGATGTTTGCCGGGATCAATGGTCCGTTTCTTCTCAAAGTCGGTGGTGATGATTCAGGTTCGACTTTGGTTCGGGTAAGTCTGGGCGTGGGGTCCTTGCTCGGCGTCTATGGTGCTTTCTGGTTGAAAGTGAAGGAAAACTATCAACGTTATTTGCAAGTCTCCATCTACGGGATGGTTGGGATGTTGCTCTTGTTGGCCGTTGTGTCGGGGTTCCCCCTGTTACTTGCGGGGATGGTGTTGCTCACCGTATTCGTTATGTTTCTCATGAATACGACAGGAACTTATCTGCAGATGATCACGCCACAAGGTGAGCTGCCGGCTGTCTATGCGGTTCGCTCTTCCTTATATGCGGTCGTCGTGCCGCTTTCTTACTCAGTGGTTGGGCTGATCTTGGAAGTTGCTTCCTATCGAGTCTATTTGGTAGGAAGTGCGCTCCTCATCCTCGTGATTTGGTTTTGGCAACGCAAGGGAAATGAACCTTTTACCATTCCGCAAAAACAAGGAGAATCAGCATGACCCTTCCAATTCGAATTCGATAGGGGGACGCTCTTTTCGAATGGGAAAAAAGTTGAAACGGCAGGAAGGTTCGTACGTATAAGGGAGAGAGAATCGAACTTTATGGGGGACTTTGAATGAACAATCTCAATCCGACAACGCTTTTATTTATCCTGATTTTTCTCGGGCTCGGCCTGTGGCTGCGCACACGGCGCATGCGCAAGCCGATCAAGGGGAGAGGCATCGTCCTGCTGATACCGGTGTTGATTTTCGTCTTCCTGGGTTGGACGTTTGCGATGACTCCCGGGCTGCAGATCACGACGGGGGAAGTGTTGGCAGCAGTTGGGCTCGGACTCGTGCTGTCGCTTCCGATGATCTACACGACCAACTACGAGGTACGTGAAGACGGGCAGATCTACGCCAAGGTGAGCAAAGGGTTTGTCTTCTCGTTGCTCGGGCTGTTTATCATCCGCTTCGGGCTCCGGCAATACCTGAGCGATCTCAAGCCGGAAGAGCTGTCGATGCTGTTTTTCTACATGGCCGCTACTTACATCACGCTGTGGCGCGTGACTTCGTTCGTGAAGTTTCGCAAAGTGTACCAAGCAAAAATCAACCAAGAAAAAGGGGGAGCGGCGCTTTAGTGCCGCCCCTTTACTTGTTCCGCCACCTCCACCAGTTGGTGCGGATAGAGCATGCCTGTGTCGTAATCGCCTTGGATCACCCGGTATTGGTTGGAGATCAGCGAGGCGCTTCCGTCGCTTGCCGTCTCGCCTTCGGGGAATCCGTACGCCTTGACCAGAAACCCTTTTGATTCGAGATAGTCGATCGCTTCCGAAATATTCAGTTTCATGCGTTCTCATCCTTTCCTCGGCTTTCTCGTACAGTCTGGGCGGACGGAGCGGGGCTTAGTCAAGTTGACGTATTTTTCACCCCTTGGTAGAATGAGGACATTGCCAAAACAAGTCTTGTCCAAGGAAGAGGAGGAAGCGCATCATGCTGAATGTACTGTTGATCGCAGCTGTGGCTTATTTGCTCTATTACTGGGGGATTCGCCTGTTGATGCGCGGACAATTGCTTGGGCGGGCTTCTTTGGAGTTGTTCGGATATCTGTGCTCGTTGGCGGCGGGAACGACCGTGTCGTTGTCTGCGACATTGTACGCGTATGACACGATCACGATCTGGTCGGACGCTTCGACGTGGGAACTCAGCTTGGTCTCGACCGTGTTGTCCGTGTTGATCGGCGAGTCGATCCATGGGCGTTCGGCGCGTCTGTCGCTCCGGCTGTTGGCACCGCTGCGCAAAGAGGGCAAACCGCTGCGCGAAGGGGAACGCTAGTCGCCGCCGCTTGGGCACCGAGAGAACATACATACGAGTGGTGGAACGGCTGGCCTTTCGGGCCTTGACCGTTCTTTTTCTTTACCGAAAGGGGATGAACTCATGAGCGACTTGAACATCCGCGAAACGCTGCTGGAGTTGCTGACCGACTGGGGTGTTTCCGGGTATGAAGGCAACATCACGGCTCGTTTTCGCAAAGCTTTGTCTTATTTTACCGATGACATTCGCGTGGACAAGCTCGGCAACCTGATCGCCACCGTCAAGGGCGAAGGCCCCGAACCGCGTCCGAAAGTGATGTTGGCGGCGCATATGGACGAGATCGGTCTGATGGTGACCAAGATCGAAGCGCAGGGCTTTCTGCGCGTGACCGCCGTGGGTGGTGTCGATCCGCGTACCCAGATGGCGCAAGAGGTGGTCGTACACGGCCGCGACGGCGATTATGTCGGGATCTTCGGCTCGATGCCGCCGCACCTGACGTCGCCGAGCGAGCGTGGCAAGTCGGCGCCGCTCGAGGATATGTTTATCGATTTGGCGATGCCGGAAGAGCGCGTGCGGGAAAAGGTGCGCGTCGGCGACCTCGTCACGATCCGTCGCACGCCGCTAGAGCTGCCGTTTGACCGCATCTCCGGCAAATCGCTCGACAACCGGGCGAGCATGACGGCGACGCTGGAGTGCTTGCAGGAGCTGAAGCGTTTGCATCATCAAGCGGACGTGATCGTCGTCGGCACGGTGCAGGAGGAGCGAGGACGCTTGGGAGCGTGGACGTCGATGTTTGGGATCGAACCGGACATCGGCATCGCCATCGACGTGACGTTTGGCGACATGCCGGGCGCACCGGACGATGCGAGCTTCCCGCTGGACGGCGGGCCGTGCATCTTCTGGGGGCCGAACATCTCCTTGAAAGTGGCGCGTTCGATGTTCGACGTGGCCAAGCGGCTGAACATGCCGGTGCAGAAGGAGTTGGGACAGCGCGAATCGGGTACGGACGTCGACTCGATGCAGTTGACCGGTGCAGGGTACCCGACGGGGCTGGTCTCGATTCCGGTGCGCTACATGCACACCTCGGTCGAAACGGTCTGCTACCGTGACATCGAGCGCACAGGCCAGCTGCTGGCCCATACTATCGCCGGAGTTGATCGGGCGTACGTGGAGGGATTGACATGCTTCTTAAAAGACTGACCGAAGCGATGGGCCCGTCCGGGTTTGAAGAAGAGATTCGCCAAGTGATCTACGAAGAGATCCGCGACCATGTCGACCGCGTCTACACCGATGCGCTGGGCAATCTGATCGCGGAAAAGGACGGCACCCGTCCGGGTCCGAAAGTGATGCTCTGCGCCCACATGGACGAAGTGAGCCTGATGATCACGCATATCGAGCCGAACGGCTTGCTCCAGTTCGCCCACATCGGCGGCATCGACAACAAGATTCTGAATTCGCAACCGGTCTTGATCGGCGATAGCAAGATCCCAGGCGTGATCGGTTCGAAGCCGATTCATCACCAGTCGCCCGAAGAACGCCGCCAGCCGGTGGGGCTTAACAGCTTGCGCATCGACATCGGCGCGTCCTCTCGCGAAGAGGCGATGACGCTGGTCGAGCCGGGCGATGTGGCGATTTTTGCGACGCAGTACGAAGAGATCGGCGAGCGCAAAGCGAAGTCCAAGTCGTTCGACGACCGGATCGGCTGTGCCGTGATGGTCGAAACGCTGAAGAAAAACTTCGACGTCCCGACTGTCTATGTATTTGCCGTGCAGGAGGAGATCGGCCTGCGCGGGGCGGGACCGGCGGCATTTCGGGTGCAGCCGGACATCTCCTTGGTGCTGGAAGGCACGCTGGCGGCCGACTTCCCCGGTTCGCCGGGACATGGCAAAGCGACGATCCAAGGCAACGGCCCGGCGCTGTCCGTGGTCGATTCGTCTTCGATTCACAACCGCAAATTCTTAGACCATATGGTGCAGGTGGCGGAAGCGAACAACCTGCCTTATCAATACCGCAAGACGGTGGCGGGCGGCAACGATGCCGGTCGGATTCACATCTCCCGCGCCGGCGTTCTCAGCGGTGTGATCTCCGTGCCGACGCGCTACATCCATGCGCCGGCCCAACTGATCTCGCTGGACGATTATGAAAACACCATCGCGCTCGTGGAGCAGTTTTTGCGCAGCGTGGAACAAGGAGGACTCGGGCAATGAAAGAACTGATCAAGCGACTGTCGGAAGCGTGCGGCCCGTCCGGCCATGAAAACAATGTCCGCGACCTGATTCGCGACGCTGTCGCCTCCTACGCGGACGAGATCAACGAAGACGTGCTCGGCAACGTCATCGTCACAAAAAAGGGCAAAGGCACTGACCGCAAGCACCTGATGCTCGTCGCACACATCGACGAACCGGGTCTGCTCGTCACCCACATCGAAGGCAACGGCTATCTGCGAGTGGCACAGGTCGGCAACCTCGAAGCGGCTTACCTCGTCGGCCAGCGCGTGCAGTTCCCGAACGGTACCGTCGGCGTGGTCGGTACCCACCACGTGAACGACGCGGGCGACGTGACGTTCATGGGGTTGTTCCTCGACATCGCGGCTACTTCCGAAGCGGAAGCGTTGGAAAAAGTGCGCGTAGGCGATATGTGTACGCTGCTCCAACCGGTCGTCGAACTGGACAACGACAAGTTGGTCGGCAAAGCGCTCGACAACCGCGTCGGCTGCGCGGTGGCGGTGGAAGCGCTCAAGCGCTTGAAAGACCAAGAGCATGACGTGACCGTCGTGTTCACGACCCAACATGGCGTCGGCTCGCGCGGTGTGAAACCGGCGGCGTTCGCGTTGGAGCCGGACTTCGGTCTGGTGCTCGACGGCGTGCGTGCAGGCGACTACCCGGGTGCGAAGCGCATCGAGGTCGGCTTGGGCAAGGGCGTTGCGGTGAAAGTGCTCGACCGCAACGTGATCGTCCCGCCGCCGATCAAGAACTTCCTCGTCGATCAGGCCGAGAAAGCGGGCATCGCGTACCAGTTGGAAGTCTACCCGGACGGCACTTCGGACGCAGGGGCGATGCTGATCACCCGCGATGGCATCCCGACCGGTGGCCTGTCGCTGCCGCTGCGCTACACCGTGACCGGTTCCGAGATGGTCGATCTGCGCGACGTGGAAGCGGCGGTGCAACTGACCGTACTCGCTCTGCAACAGTACAACCTGTAATCGGCAAGGCGCTCTGGTTCCGTACAGAGCGTCTTTTTATGGGCGGGTTTGGTTGTCATTCCCTACGCCTGTACTATATAATGGAATTTGATAAGAATCGACAGCACGTTAAAGCGCAACAGTCTGAGAGGAGATGAGCGGAGAATGTTGAGGTATTTGACAGGGGGCGAGTCCCACGGGCCGGCGTTGACGGCGATCATCGAGGGACTGCCGAGCAACTTGCCGGTCAAGTTGGATGAGGTGAACCATCAGCTTTGGCGCCGTCAGCAAGGGTATGGCCGCGGCGGGCGGATGAAGATCGAATCGGACAAAATCGACGTGATGAGCGGCATTCGCTTTGGCAAGACGCTGGGCACGCCGGTCGCGTTGCTGATTCACAACAAGGATTGGCGCAATTGGTCGGAGAAGATGGCGATCGAAGGGGAGGCCCCCGATTCGGTCGTGGAGATTCACAAGCCGCGACCGGGCCATGCCGACCTCGCAGGCGCCTTGAAATACAATCACCGCGACATACGCAACGTCTTGGAACGGGCGAGTGCGCGCAACACGGCGACGATGGTGGCGGTCGGCTCGATCGCCCGCCAACTGTTGAGCCAGTTCGGGATCGAGGTGTTCGGGCACGTCGTCGAACTCGGCCCGATCAAAGTCGACCGCTTGGAAGGCACGATTCCGGAGATCGCCGAACGGGCGGAGCGGTCGGAAGTGCGCGTCGCCGACCCGGAAGCGGAGAAGAAGATCATCGACGCGATCACCGAAGCGAAGGCGGCAGGGGATACGCTGGGCGGGATCTTTGAGATCATCGTCACCGGTGTGCCGGTCGGCCTCGGGTCGTTCTCGATGCCGGATCGCCGCTTGGACGGGCGACTGGCACAATCCCTGATGAGCATCCAAGCGATCAAGGGCGTCGAAGTCGGCCTCGGGTTCGAAGCGGCGCGCATCCCCGGCTCACAGGTGCATGACGAGATCGGGTACCGTCAAGGCGAATACTACCGCCGCACCAATGGAGCGGGCGGCATCGAAGGCGGCATCACCAACGGGCAGCCGGTGATCGTCCGCGCGGCGATGAAACCGATCCCCACGCTGTACAAGCCGTTGGAGTCGGTGGACATGCAAACCAAGGAAGCGTACCGCGCCACGATCGAGCGCTCGGACGTCTGTGCCGTGCCCGCCGCGTCGGTGGTCGGGGAGGCGATGGTCGCTTGGACGATCGCTCAAGCGTTTCTGGAGAAGTTCGGCGGCGACTCGCTGGAAGAGATCCAAGCCAACTTCGCCCACTACAAGCAAACGATCAGCGATCGATAGAACGGATTGAGCGGACAGATGATGATACGAGAACGAGTCACCACACCGAATCGCACGTATGAGATTGTGATCGGCCCCCGTTTGTTGCCACGAACGGGGGAGTTTTTGCAAGAATTGAAGGTGAGACAAACGTCGCGCCATCTGGTGATCACCGATGAGAACGTCCGTGCGGCGGGTCATCTGGAGCCGGTTTTGGCTTCGTTGCAGAGCGCCGGCTATCAGGCGGACGTCTATGTGATCCCCCCGGGCGAGGCGTCGAAGTCGCTGGAACGCGCCGGTGCGGCTTTTCAATACGCGTATGAGATCGGGTTGGATCGCCGCTCGGTGGTGCTGGCGCTCGGCGGCGGCGTGGTCGGTGATTTTGCCGGCTTTGTGGCGGCGGGTTATATGCGTGGCATCGACTTTGTGCAGTTGCCGACGACCTTGTTGGCACACGACAGCGCCGTCGGCGGCAAAGTGGCGGTCAACCTGCCGCAAGCGAAAAACATCGTCGGCGCGTTCCATCAGCCGTTGGCCGTGCTCTATGACACGGAGGCGTTGAAGACGTTGCCGCTGCGAGAACGGCGGGCGGGGTTGGTCGAGGCGATCAAGCACGGGCTGATTCGCGACCGTGATCTTTTTGACTGGATTGAGGAAAAAATGGATGTGATTCTGAGCGGTGAGGATGCGGTGGTGGCCGAGCTGTTGGCGCGGTCTTGCCGGATCAAAGCCGAAGTGGTCTCGCAGGATGAGAAAGAGCTCGGGTTGCGTGCGATCTTGAACTTCGGGCACACGCTGGGCCATGCCGTAGAAGGCTTGGCGAATGGGCGTTTCGTACACGGCGAAGCGGTGGCGATCGGGCTGGTGGCGGCGGCCGACCTGTCCGTGGAGTTGGGCTACTGCGAGCGATCCGACCTCGTCGCCGACACGGAGCGCGTGCTGATCAAAGCAGGACTGCCGACCCGCATTCCGCAGGATCTCGGTGCGAAAGACTTGCTCGTCTCGATGCGCAAAGACAAGAAAGCGACAGGGGCGACCTTGACGTTTGTCCTGTTGCGAGACATCGGCGAGACGGAGATCGTCCATGACGTGCCGGAAGCGGCCGTGCGCCGGATGATCGACAAGTGGAGAGAGGAGTGAGGTTTTTGAGCACCGAAGTGCGCGGAATTCGCGGCGCGATCACCGTGGAACGCAACCAAGAGGCCGCGATTCGCCAAGCAACGGAAGAACTACTAAGGCACATGGTGCGTGAAAACGAGGTGAACCCGCAGGATGTCGCCAGCTGCTGGATCACCGTCACTTCCGATTTGACGGCGGCCAACCCGGCGACGACGATTCGCCAACTGGAGGGCTGGGATCTCGTGCCGTTGATGTGTGCGTTGGAGATGCCGCTGGACGGCGGGTTGCCGCGGTGCATTCGCTTGCTGCTGCATGTCAACACGAACAAAGAACAGCGGCAGATCCGCCATATCTACCTACGCCAAGCGGGACAACTGCGTCCCGATCTGCAAGCTTCCCGGCAAATTGAGGGTTGACGAATTGGCACAAAACACGTATGATTTTAATAAGTTAGGTAAGAATCGTAAGTTTGTTTGAAATGCAAGTAGCTGAGAGCAAGACGTATTTTTGAGAGCGTTTGTTATGAGTGAGATTTGAGCGCAATAGTAGTAAGCAAGAGCACAACCTGAGAGCAGAGCCTAGAAGAGAACAGTTGAGACGAGCGAGAGCAGTCGAGCAGAGAAAGCAGGGACGGCGAAGTGGGAGGATACTGCCCATTTTTAGCCACTTGTGCGAATTTTCTCTGGAACCGATGGTCGGAGCGTCTGAGCTCCGGCCTTTTTTATTTGCATGAAGACGAAGTGAGCTGAGTGAGAGGAGCGAGTGGAGATGGTACGAGAAGCATTGCGAACGGTGATCGAAGGAGGCGTGCTAAACGCCGTCCAAGCGGAAGCGGTGATGAGCAAGATCATGGGGGGCGAATCGACAGACGCACAGACGGCGTCGCTGTTGACCGCTTTGCGGATGCGCGGCGAGACGGTGGAGGAGATCACCGGGTTTGCACGGGCGATGCGGAATGTCGCCACGCCTGTCGCTTCGAAGTTGCAAGGGTTGGTCGACACCTGCGGGACGGGAGGTGACGGCATGGATACGTTTAACATCTCGACCACGGCGTCTTTTGTCGCGGCGGGGGCGGGGGTGGCGATCGCCAAGCACGGCAATCGCAGCGTGTCCTCCAAGTCCGGCAGCGCCGACGTGCTGCAAGCGCTCGGCGTCAACGTCGATCTGACGGCGGATGAAGCGGCGGTCTGCTTGGAACAGGCGGGGATCTGCTTCCTGTTCGCTCCGTTGTACCACCAAGCGATGAAGCACGCCGTCGGCCCGCGTCGCGAGCTCGGGTTTCGCACCGTGTTCAACATCTTGGGGCCGCTGACCAACCCGGCAGGCACGAAACGACAGGTGATCGGCACGTACAGCGGTGACCTCGTGGAGAAGATGGCGGCCGCCTTGGCGAACCTCGGCACCGAGCACGCGTTGGTCGTGCATGGCGAGGACGGCTTGGATGAGATCACCGTCACCGCCAACACGAAGATCGCGGAAGTGAAAAACGGGCATGTCGAGCGGGTCTTCACCCTGTCGCCGGAAGAGGTCGGCTTGGAGCTGCACCCGTTGGATGCGATCAAAGGCGGCGACGCACGGGTGAACGCGGAGATCGCCTTGAGCGTGCTGGAAGGCAAGCAGGGCGGGGCGCGCGACATCGTCGTGATCAACGCGGCGGCGACGCTGTATGTGGCCGGCCAAGTGCCGACGCTCCGAGCGGGCGTCGCGCTGGCGCAGCAGTCGCTGGACAGCGGACGCGCTTTGCACGTGTTGGAAAAATTGGTGGATGCGACACAGCGATTTGCCGTAACGAAGGAGTTGGCGTAATGATTCTCGACCGCATTGTGGATGTCAAACGCGAAGAGGTGGCGCAACTGGCCCGCACGTTCGATCTCGGGCAGGTGCGGGAGGAGATCGCCAAACTCCCGCCCACGCGAGCTTTTGCCAACGCGTTGCGCGAGACGACCGACTTCATCGGCCTGATCGCCGAAGTGAAAAAAGCGTCGCCGTCGAAGGGCATCATCCGCGCCGACTTCGACCCGGTGCGGATCGCCAAGACCTACGAGGCGGCGGGGGCGAATTGCCTGTCGGTGCTGACGGACACGAACTTTTTTCAAGGGGAAAAAGAGTACCTGCGTCAGATTCGGCAAGCGGTGGAGCTGCCCCTGTTGCGCAAGGATTTTATCATCGATGGCAAGCAAATCTACGAAGCCCGTCAGATCGGCGCGGACTGCATTTTGTTGATCGCCGCGATCCTGTCGACGGAGCAGATGAAGGAATATAGCGAATTGGCAGAGGAACTGGGGTTGGATGTGTTGGTCGAGGTGCATGACGAGCAGGAGCTGGCGCGGGCGTTGGAAGCCAAGCCGCTTCTCCTCGGTGTGAACAACCGCGACCTGCGGACGTTCACCGTCGATCTCGGCAACACCGCACGTCTGGCGCAAGGCGTTCCGGCGGAGGCGCTTTTGGTGAGCGAAAGCGGCATCGCGACACACGAGGATGTCCGCGAGGTGAAGGCGGCTGGGGCCGGAGCGATTTTGGTTGGCGAGACCTTGATGCGAGACCCGCTGATCACGCCGGCGATTGACAAGTTGCTAGGGCGTGTGAATGAAGAGGCTGTAAGATGAGTCGCGAGGTAGAAAAAGAGCCGCTTGCGCAAACGACTGCGATCAAAATCTGCGGTCTTAATACTCGCGAGCATATCTCGCACGTCAACGCGCTCCCAGCCGACTACATCGGCTTCGTCTTCGCCAAAAGCAAGCGTCAAGTCACCGCCGAGCAAGTCGCCGACCTAACCCGCGACCTGCCGCTCACTACAAAACTCGTCGGCGTGTTCGTCAACGAAGAGCCCGACGAAATCCTGCGCATTGCCCAAGTCGCCGGTCTCGACGTGCTCCAACTGCACGGCGATGAAACGCCTGCCACCTGCCGCGAACTGCGCGAACGATCCGGCCTACAAGTCTGGAAAGCATGGAGCGTACACCAAGACGAACGCGACGCCCGATTGACGGAATATGGCGAGGTTGTCGACGCGATCCTGCTCGACAACGCACGCGGCGGCACAGGGCAAAAGTTCTCCTGGGACGCGATCCCCACCCTGCGCGACTACATCGGTGACCTGCCCCTGTTTGTCGCAGGCGGTCTTGACCCCGTCAACGTCGGCGACCTGCTGGCCGCACACCGTCCCTTCGGTGTCGACGTCTCTTCCGGCGTCGAGACCGAAGGCGCAAAAGACGCAGCGAAAATCACAGCTTTTGTACAGAAAGTGAGGGCTTCCCAATGACAGTCACCTTCCCGGACCACCGCGGACGCTTCGGCGAATTCGGCGGCAAATTCGTCCCCGAGACGCTGATGAACGCACTGGAACAACTGGAGCAAGACTTCCATTTCTATAAAAACGACCCCGAGTTCCAAAAGCAGCTCGACTACTACCTGACCGTCTACTCCGGTCGCCAAACGCCGCTCTACTACGCGAAGAACCTGACCGAAAAGCTCGGCGGCGCGAAGATCTACCTCAAGCGCGAAGACCTCAACCACACCGGCGCACACAAGATCAACAACTGCCTCGCCCAAGGTCTGCTCGCCAAGATGACAGGCAAAAAGCGCGTCATCGCGGAAACGGGTGCCGGACAGCACGGCGTCGCCACCGCCACCGTCTCGGCACTGCTCGGCTTGGAATGCACCGTCTTCATGGGCGAAGAAGACATGGAGCGGCAAAAATTAAACGTGTTTCGCATGAAGCTGATGGGCGCGGAAGTGGTTCCGGCGAAGTCCGGCACCCGCACTTTGAAGGACGCGACCAACGAAGCGATTCGCCACTGGGTCGAGCATGTGGAAGACACGTTCTACATCATCGGCTCTGTCGTCGGCCCGCATCCGTACCCGATGATGGTGCGCGACTTCCAGCGGATCATCGGCGACGAAGTGCGCGAACAGATTCTGGCGTATGAAGGGCGGTTGCCGGATACGATCATCGCTTGCGTCGGCGGCGGCTCGAATGCGATGGGGATTTTCTACCCGTTCCTCAACGACGAGGCGGTACGATTGATCGGCGTGGAAGCGGCAGGCGAAGGCGTCGACACCGAACAGCACGCCGCCACGATCACGAAGGGCACGCCGGGCGTGATTCACGGCTCGCTGACCTATCTGTTGCAGGATGAGTACGGGCAAGTGCAACCGGCGCATTCGATCTCGGCGGGGTTGGACTACCCGGGCATCGGGCCGGAGCACGCGCATCTCGCGCACTCCAAGCGGGCGACTTATCTGCCGATTACGGACACGGAAGCGCTTGATGCGTTCCAACTGCTGTCTCGCGTGGAAGGTATCATCCCGGCGTTGGAATCGTCCCACGCCATCGCGCAGACGGTCAAGTTGGCACCGACCTTGCCGCAAGATCATATCATCGTCGTCTCGCTGTCCGGTCGCGGGGACAAAGACGTACACAGCGTCGCCGACGCGTTGGGAGGGATCTAAGATGAGCCGGATTGCAGAGACATTTGCCAGATTGCAGGCAGCGGGGGAGAAGGCGTTCATCCCCTTTATCACCGCAGGCGACCCGTCGTTGGAGATCACGGAGCAGTTGATTGTCGAGTTGGACCGCGCAGGGGCCGATGTGATCGAGATCGGCATCCCGTACAGCGACCCGTTGGCGGACGGGCCGACGATTCAGGAGGCGGCGTTGCGGTCGTTGGCGGCGGGAACGCGTCTGCCCGATGTGTTTGCGCTGGTGGAGCGGGTGCGTCCGCAGGTGCAAGCGTCCTTGGTGCTGTTCACCTATGCGAACCCCGTGTTCCAAGTGGGGATCGAAACGTTCTTCGCCAAGGCGCAGGCAGTGGGGGCGAACGGGGTGATCATCCCGGACTTGCCGCTTGAAGAGAGCGAAGAGGCGCTGGCCGCTGCGAAGGCGACGGGCGTCGATCTGATCCCGTTGGTCGCACCGACTTCGCAAGATCGGATCAAAAAGATCTGTGAGCAAGGCCAAGGCTTCATCTACTGCGTCGCCGCGCTGGGCGTGACCGGTGTGCGGGAGACGTTAAATGACGACCTGCCGCAGGTCATCGAGCGCGTGCGCGCTTGCACCGACTTGCCCGTTGCAGTCGGCTTCGGCGTAGGTAAGCCGGAACATGCGGAGACGATCGGCCAGTACGCAGACGGCGTGATCGTCGGGTCTGCGATTGTCAAGCGCGTTGGCGAGATCGCAAAGGCATTGGAAGCGGGCGATCAAGCATTGGCTCAGACGAAAAAGAAAGAGCTGATCAAGTTCGCGGCTGCCTTGAAAGCGCCGTTGCGGAGCAACAGGGCGCAGGTATAAGAGTGGTTCAAAACGTCGTTCCTATTACAAAACAAGGTGCAGCAAAAGGAAACCCCGCCTGTCACAACGACGTTTTCAAAACAGTGAACTAGGTTCCTTCTAGCGGCTCTTTTCATAAGCGACGGTGTGCATTCCTGCGACCTATCCTCAAAAGAGGGTTAGCCCGTCCCAGCGAACCTTTTTCCAAAACGAAAGGAGGGAGTCCGATGCACAGCCCCACATTTTCCAAAGCGGTGATCGTCGGGTGCGGCTTGATCGGCGGCTCCCTCGCGCGGGCGTTGCGGGCGCATCGCTGCGTTCGTCAACTGATCGCCGTCGACCCTGACCCGACCTGCCGTGACGAGGCGGTGGAGCGCGGCGTGGTCGATCTGGCCTACGAGACGTTGGCCGAAGCGGTGCCGGGTGCCGACCTGATCGTTTTCGCCACCCCGGTCGGCGAGACATGCCGCCTGTTACAAGAGGTCGCGACCTTGCCGCTGTCACAAGGTTGCATCCTCACCGACGTCGGCAGCACGAAAAAAGTCATCTGCACGGAGGCGCGGCGCGTGTTGCCCGCCTCCGTTCACTTCATCGGCGGTCACCCGATGGCCGGTTCGGAAAAATCGGGCGTGCGGGCGGCGAGTGAGCGTCTGTTTCAAAACGCCCTCTGGGTGCTCACCCCTTACCCCGACACCGACCAACTCGCCTTTCAAAAATGGGCGTCGACCCTGTTGCAGATCCAAGCGCAGGTGCTGGTGCTTCAACCCGATCTCCATGACAAAGTCGTCGCCGCCATCTCGCATGTGCCGCATATCGTCGCGGCGGCACTGGTCGATCAGGTGGCGACCCTTACCCGCGAGAGCATGCACGGCGGCTTGTACACCAAGCTGGCGGCCGGCGGCTTCCGCGACCTGACGCGCATCGCCTCGGGCAATCCGGTGATGTGGCGGGACATCCTACTCACCAACGGCGAACCGATTCGCGAGCTGTTGCAGCAGTGGCAGGCGGGGGTCGGGAACCTGTTGGCGATGATGGAACAGGAGAACGGGGAAGGGATGCAGGACTTTTTCCAAACGGCGGCGTCGTTTCGCGATGCGTTGCCCAATCGCATGCGCGGCGCGGTGCGGTCGGCCAATGAGCTGACTATCGACGTGGTCGACGAACCGGGCGTGGTCGGGCAGATCGGCACGCTGATGGGGATGCACGGCATCAACCTGCACAGCATCGGTCTGTTGGAAAGTCGCGAGGACGACATCGGGCAGCTCCTGCTGTCGTTTCCCAACCGCGAGGCGTTGGATGCGGGGGCGCAGGTGTTGTTGATCAACGGGTTCAAAGTGCATTTGCGCGGGTAAGCGTGCGAAAGGCAGAAGGCGGAGTGGGGAAGAAGCGGTGCTTTCAAGGAGAGCAGCGCTTCTTTTTCCAAATGCAGGAGTGGTGTGGCATAATGGAGAGTGGACAAGGAGGTTTTGGGCAATGGATATGAAAATTGAACCGGCTTCGCAGTTGCAGGGGGAAGTCACGGTTCCCGGTGATAAATCGATTTCCCACCGTGCGGTCATGTTCGGAGCGTTGGCGAACGGCGTGACGCATGTTAAAGGGTTTCTGCCCGGGGCTGACTGCTTGAGCACGGTGGATTGTTTTCGAAAAATGGGCGTGGAAATCGAGCAGCTCTCCGACGCGGAACTAAAGGTACACGGCGTGGGGCTACAGGGTCTGCAAGAACCGTCCGACGTGCTGGACGTCGGCAACTCGGGCACCACGACGCGTTTGATGCTGGGCATCTTGGCGGGGCAGTCATTTCACTCCACGGTGACGGGGGATGCCTCGATTCGCCGCCGTCCGATGGGGCGCGTGGCCGTGCCGTTGCGTTCGATGGGGGCGCAGATCGACGGGCGGGAGGAAGGTCGCTTCGCTCCGCTTTCCGTGCGCGGCGGGCGTTTGCAAGGAATGCGCTATGACTCTCCGGTGGCGAGTGCGCAGGTCAAGTCGGCGTTGTTGCTGGCAGGTCTTTTTGCGGAAGGGAAGACGGGCGTGCGCGAGCCGGAGTTGTCCCGCGATCACACGGAGCGGATACTGCGGGCATTCGGCGTGGAAGTGCGCGAGGAAGAGGGCTACATAACGGTAGACGGCGGTTCGCAACTGACGGCGACGGAGATCGAAGTACCGGGGGACATCTCTTCGGCGGCGTTCTTGCTCGTGGCGGCGGCGATCGTGCCGGGCTCTGACCTGCTGTTGCGGGGAGTAGGCGTGAACCCGACGCGCACCGGCATTCTCGACGCGCTGCACGACATGGGGGCGAACATCGAGTTGCTCAACGAGCGCGAGTCCGGCGGCGAACCGATCGCCGACATTCGCGTCCGAGGCAGCGAACTGCAAGGCACGACTGTACGCGGCGCCACCATCCCGCGCCTGATCGACGAGATTCCCGTGCTCGCCGTCGCCGCGACCCAAGCGCTCGGCGTGACGGAGATTCGCGACGCACAGGAGCTGAAGGTCAAAGAGTCCGACCGCATCGCCACCACCGCCCGCGAACTGCGCAAATTCGGGGCCGAGGTCGAAGAGTTGGAGGACGGACTGCGAATCGTGGGGAAAACGGCTCTGCGCGGCGGGGCGGCAATCGACACCTACCATGACCACCGCATCGCAATGGCGATGGCCGTCGCCGCTCTGGTTGCCGACGCACCGACGACGATTCATGACTGGGAGACGGTCGATGTTTCTTTTCCGACATTTGGCGAACTTTTGCAAAATATCAGAATAATGTGTTGACAAAGGACAAGCTGATCGACTACTATGTAGTTGTAAGCTTTAGTTCTGGTTTCTCTCCACTCCTATTCATACTCCTTGGACCTGCCTGACTCGGATTAGGCAGGGCTTTTTTTTGTGTAAAAAAAGTGTAACGTTTGGATGGGGTGTTCGCGTCTAGTAGGTACGACTGTTTTTTAGATCGAGGGAATAGGGGGCTTCTTCTTTGTTCAAACAGATTCTTTCGGTGCTGGTCTTAGTTGGTGCAATCGTTCTCAGCGGCTGCACAGCGAGTGATGCATCGGACAAGCAAACGGACAGTCCACAGCTCGACCCAGACGTGATCGGCGTAACCATCCCGACAGAGTACACCTTCGAGGACACACACACACGCTCCTCAAAGACGACTGGCTGGCGATTCAAGAGCAGCCCGAACGGTTGCGACTCCTCGACTTGAACAAGAACGAGACGGTGAAAGAAGTACCGTTGACGCCGCACTCGTACTACCAATATGATTTCAACCATCAATACGTCGTCTGGTCGGCGGAAGACATCCCGACTTCGACCGATCCGCAAGACCCGATGTCCGACCCGAACAACATCAAAGGGGACATCTACCTCTACGACCTGGCCCAAGGCGAGGTGAAGCGCATCACCAACGATGACTACGACCAGATCGCGCCGAAAATTTGGAGCCACTATCTCGTCTGGATGGACGACCGGGCGACGAAAAAGGAAGAGTGGCCACAACAACGGTGGAAGATCTACCTCTATGACATCGACACGGGAAAGGAAAAGCTGATCTCCACAGCCCCCGGCCAGCACTCCGATCCGGTGATCGACAACGGCGTCGTCGTGTGGGAAGACGGTCGACATGTCGACGACCCGATCTTGCGAGGAGGTGGCAATGTGCCGAAGAACAACACGGATATCTACGGATATGACATCGCCACGGAGAAGGAATTCCCCATCGCGACGGGAGCCTACAAGGACGGTGCGCCCGATCTCTCCTACCCGTGGGTCGTCTGGGAGGATTACAACAACGACCCGGACCTCTACGGAGCGGACATCACCGCCTATAACTTGGACACGCACGTCGTCGTCCCCGTCACGCACGACAAGATCCGGCAAATGACACCGCAAGTCGGCGGGTCTGTGGTCGCTTGGACCGATGAGCGTCGCGGCGGTTCCGAATCGGATGTGTTCACCAACGGGAAGAAGCCTAATTCGGACGTCTTCGTGTACGATCTGAACCACAACCGCGAGCAACGGATAAGCGGTGAAAAAGTCGACCTCGTCGGAGGGGTGTCCGAGCACTGGGTCGCGTATGGGGAGGACATGCAACTCCACTGGACGATCCACGTCAAACGCGTACCGGGCAACCTGTAAATCCGAGCAGCCTCTCTCTTCCTGACAAGAATAAGGTCAGACCTGCCGTTTTAGCTATCGGCAGGTCTTTTTTTCGCCCAAGCCTTACATAAATTTAGTTTTACAGGGTTGATCTCTTACTTTCCGAATATTATCATAAATGTGTAACCATACAATCGTTTTATAAAAAGGAGGATTTTACCCACATGAAACACAAGTCACTACTCGCGGGCTTGATGACCTGCGCCTTGGCCTTCGCGCCGGGTGTAGCATCGGCCACCGCTGCGAGCAACGCGGGCGCAACGTCTTCGGATGTCAGCTTCGCAACGCCGCAAGACGGCCTGCCGTTCGCTTGGAGCGGGGAAGTCGGGCAAGACGGCAAGCTTCACGCCGTGTTCACCGCCCCGACCGCCACGGATCAGCAACTTTTTGACGTATCGGTCAGTGCAGAAGGCAGCAAGAAGCCGCTCTACACCGGCAAGCTGCAAGGCCGCAAAGACGCGCTCCGCATCAAAGGGCTCGAAGCCGGTCAGACCTACCTCTACCACATCCGCAGCACCGACGGCCACGGCAACAAGAGCAACGTCACCCTCACCTACACCGGCGAACTGGTGCTCCAAACCAAGCAGGACGCCGCCGGACAGACCACAGACGTTCACCTGCAACTGGGCGACGTACAAACCAACACCATCCTAGACCCCACCCAAACACAATCCCTCACGATCTTCACCCACACCGAAGCCGAAAGCAACGACACCTCAGGCACCGCGAACTCCCTCACGCTCGGCGATGACACCTATGGCAAGATCAACCAAGTGGGCGACATTGACTGGTACAAAGTGCAATCGTACCAAGACGGCACCGCTCACCTCTGGCTGGGCGCAATTCCGGCCGGCAACGACTACGACCTCTACGTGTACGACCAGAACCTCACCCGGCTCGACTACTCGATCCGCGGCAGCAACTATGACGAGATGATCAGCGCACTGCCGGTCACCGCCAACCAGACCTACTATGTCAAAGTCATCGGCTACAACAACAGCTATGACGCCAACCAGTCCTACGACTTGCGGGTGACCGCTTCGACGAGCACGTCGACGACGGCGGACGAGTATGAGCACAACGACGCGTTTGCCGATGCGACTTCGATTTCCAACAACACGTCGATCTATGCCAACCTGAACGCGACCACGGATGCGGACTACTACCGGATCTATGTGCCGTTGCGCTCCAACTTCCATCTCGACCTGACGAACATTCCGACCGACACCGACTATGATGTGCGGTTGTACGATCAGGAGGAAACGACGCTCGACTACTCGTTGCATGCGTCCAACACCGACGAAGCGATCGACTACACGCTCGATCCCGGTTATTATTTGGTCAAAGTCTATTCCTACAACGGCTCGTCGGACAGCGACTATCGTTTGCAACTGAGTACGAAAACGATCCCCGTCATCCTGTTCCCGGGCATCGGCGGCACCCAGTTGATGGCCAACGATGACCTGACGTGGTTCAGCCTCTGGGACGCGCTGCTCATCAACGCCCCGCTGAAACACAACTTGGCGCTGGCTCCGGCTTGCTCGGGCTGTGCGGATGTCGTCGCAAAAAACTCCGATGTGACGATCACGCCGAACACCAACGACTACGGGTTGGAAGGCATCTCCTACCTGTCGAGCTACCACCTGAGCATGGCGGCGTACTACCAGTCGTTTATCGCCGACTTGAAGAAGGCGGGCTACGTGCCGGGCCGGACCCTGTTCGGCTTCCCGTACGACTGGCGCCTTGACAACCACAGCCACAACGCGCGGCTGACTTCCACGATCAACCAAGCCCTGTCCGCATCCGGCGCCGATCAAGTGCAAGCGGTCGCGCACAGCATGGGCGGTCTGGTGCTCAAAGACTACCTGCTCAACAACACCGCGATGCAAAGCAAGTTCGACCAAGTGATCACCGTCGGCACCCCGTTCCTCGGCGCGGCGATGGCGAGCAAAGCGGTCGCGCTTGGCGGCTACAACTTCGGCATCCCGATCCTGATGGACTCGACGGGCGAAGTGATCTCCGAGAACGCGCCGGCCGTCTACCAACTGACGCCGTCGCAGGAGTATGACAACCGCCTGCAAGCGCAACTCGGCCGCACCTCGTACCGCTACATCGACATCTGGGGCAACCAAACCGACTACACACACGACCAACTGACCGCCAAATACCCCAACCAAGCGCTGGTCGATCAAGCGGACGCTCGCCACGCGCAATGGGACAGCGCGTACCCCGGCGTGCGCCAGTACCACATCGTCGGCGACACGAAAAACACCGTCACCGCCTACAACTACTGGGTGATGAAAGACCTGTTCACCTGGCACTACCTCGAATACGTGATGACCAAGGGGGACGGCACCGTGCCGCTGCTTAGCGCGACCGACACCGGGAACGCGAGCTCGACGTTTTACTACTCCTCCGCCGACCACACGGGGCTGGTGAAGGACAGCGCGACCCGCAAGCAACTGCTCGATTTCCTGAAAGGGGAGAGCGGGAAGGTGGAAAACGGCATCCGCACCGCCGCCGATGCCTCGATCATGCCGGAGCTGACGGCCGACTCGCTGACTTCGAGCGACGTATCGTTTAACGGGATGCGCATCGACCTCGACAACAAGAAGACGGGTGTTCATCAAGTCATTCAGTTCCGCGACGACGGCTCGCTCGACGAAGAGAACTCCTCCGCCGAACTGATGCCGAAGTTTGCTCGCTTGGACGACGGCACCTACAACCTGCAATGGTTTACCAACAAGTACGACGACTATGACATGACCGTCCAAACGGCCGACGGCAACGAATACATCGTCGCCAAATACGACCTGACCGCCAGCGGCCCGACCAACCGCTACACCTTCGGCAAAGTCCAACCGACCGCGACACAGCCGCTGACCTTCAAACAAGTCAACGGCGTGACCAGCGTGTACGAAGGAAGCAACGCCCTGAACGGCCAGCAGTTGACGCTGAACTGATTTTTTGGAAAAAAAGACGTGCCACCAACACCTCATCGCGGCTTGTCGCGGTGGGGTGTTCTTTCTTCTCGCGAGCCCTGTACAGGGTCTTGACGAACTTGTAAGATAGAGACGAAGAGAAAGGGGACGGGACATCATGAAACAGTACTTGCAACTCTGTGCGCACATCCTCGAAAACGGGACACGGAAAGAAGACCGCACCGGCACGGGGACGGTCTCCGTGTTCGGACATCAGATGCGATTTGACCTTCAAGAGGGTTTTCCCCTCGTCACGACCAAGAAAGTCCACCTCAAATCGATCATCCACGAACTGCTGTGGTTTCTCAAAGGCGACACCAACATCCGCTACCTGACCGACAACGGCGTCACGATCTGGAACGAGTGGGCGGACGAGCAGGGCGATCTCGGGCCGGTTTACGGCAAACAGTGGGTGCGCTGGGAAACGGCAGACGGTGCCGTCGTCAACCAGATTCGAAACGTCATCGACGAGATCAAGCGCAACCCCGATTCGCGCCGCCTCGTGGTCAGCGCGTGGAACGCAGGGGAGTTGGACAAGATGGCGCTCCAACCGTGCCATGTGCTGTTCCAGTTCTATGTCGTCGACGGCAAGCTGTCCTGCCAGCTCTACCAACGCTCGGGCGACGTCTTCCTCGGCGTGCCGTTCAACATCGCGTCGTACGCGTTGCTCACGATGATGGTCGCGCAGGTGTGCGGGTTGGAACCGGGGGAGTTCATCCATACGCTGGGGGACGCGCATATCTACTCGAACCACATCGAGCAGGTCAAGCTGCAACTGAGCCGTGAACCGCGTTCTTTGCCGAAGATGAAGATCAACCCGGAGGTCAAGGATCTTTTCGCCTTCCGCTATGAGGACTTTGAACTGGTCGACTACAACCCGCATCCGGCGATCAAAGGGGACGTGGCGATATGACGATCTCTTTGATCGTCGCGATGGACGAGAACCGCCTGATCGGACAGGACAACCGCCTGCCGTGGCACTTGCCGAACGACTTGCAGTATTTTAAAAAAGTGACGATGGGCAAGCCGGTGATCATGGGCCGCAAAACCTTCGAGTCGATCGGACGTCCGCTGCCGGGACGGCGTAACATCATTTTGACGCGGCAACAGGGCTACAGGGTTGAGGGCTGCGAGGTCATCCATTCGCTGGAGGAGCTGAAAGCCTACCAACATACGTCAGACGAAGTCTTTTGCATCGGAGGAGCGGAGATTTTTCACGAGATCCTGCCCTATGCGGATCGTCTCTACATCACTCGCATCTATGCCTCCTTCGAAGGCGACGCCTATTTCCCTGAGATCGACGAGAGCCAATGGAAGGTCGTCTCGTCGGAAGAAGGGGCGACGGATGAAAAAAATCGCGAGGCCCACACGTTTTTCGTGTATGAGCGAATCCACTAGGAGGGTTTCCATGCTCCAACACTTGCAAGCATCTCTCACGTCCCGGCTGCAGGAAGCGGCCGTCGCCGACTTCAGCGTCGCGATTCGCCACCTGAACAGCGGGGAAGAGTACCTTTACAACGCCGACGAACCGCTGTACGCCGCCAGCATCATCAAGCTTCCGATCATGTCGGCCGTCTTCGAGCAGGCGCACCTCGGACACCTGCGGCTCACAGACAAGATCGCGATGCACGACGAGGACAAAGTTACCGGCTCCGGCTTGTTGCAACACCTGAGCCACGGCTTGGAACTGACGATCCACGACCTGCTGACCCTGATGATCATCGACAGCGACAACACGGCGACCAACCTGCTCGTCGACCGCGTTGGCATCGAAGCGATCCAACGCCTGCTGCTCGACCTCGACCTGAAGCAGACCCAGTTCCATCACAAACTGCAAATCCTCCCCGCCAAGCCCAACCCGAACCGCAACCGAATCACCGCTCGCGAGATGATGCACCTGATGTCGCAGATCGCCACCGGGCAAGTCGTCTCGCAAAAAGCTTGCCGCGAGATGATCCGCATCCTCTACGACGCCGCCCGATAAAAAAGGCATGTGCAACGGGCAAGCAACGACACATATGACACTATGACAGGGGATAGCTTCAACTCAACTTATGCGACCAGTTTCTTGTGTCCGTCCCTTCGGCTGAAACCGCTCACCTGAGCGGTTTTTTCACGCCCTTTTCTGGATAGACATAGTAGTAGAAGCCGAAAAGGAGGCACCCTCGAATGCGCCAACTCCTCACCGAACGACTGCTCACCCTGTCTCGTCTCGCTCTGCCGCTCTTGATCTCCTACGTCGTCGTCTCCACCGTTCGCAAGATTCCGTACCTCGAACATTACCCCGTCACCTCCACGCTCCTGATCGGCGTCACCACCTTTGAACTCTACCGCTACCTCAAGCGCAAACTGTTCGGCTTGCCCGCAGACAACTCGGGCTAGAACTCGACAGATTGTACTTCTTTCCTGACAACCCCCTACATACACTAATACAGAATTTGACCGTTCGGTTTGACAAGCAAGGGGGAACGACCATTGAGGAGTCTTACACTGTTGTATCACACCTTGAGCGCACAGGTCGTGATCGTCTCGTTTATCTTGATAAAAATTCTGCTCGTCCCATACCTTGTCTGGCAAGTGCTCGGCACCTCCCCGGCGGCGATGGTGACGCTCGATGTGCTGACGATCTTCCTCGGCACGTTTCTCGCCTTGGCGATGGGGGCGGTGGGGTATCGGCAAGCACATCATTTTGTGCAGCACCGCCTGTTTCGCGAAGGGCTTTGGTATATGCTCTGCATCCACGGCCCCGTCTCTTTGTTTCTGCTCTACAAATGGCTCCACGGCGCCGCGTGGGACACCGACCTGCTGCTGATCCTCTCCGGCTGGGTGTCGATGATCTCCCACCCGATGAACCTCGTCGGCTTCTACGGGCAATGGGTCGACGCGTTCGCCCTCGCCGCGATGGGCGGCTGCTACCTGCTCGGGGTGATGGTCTACCACGACGAGCAAAAACACCAACAGGTCAGTCACCTGCAATTCCACCACCTGCTCGCCAAAGGGAGAAGTGTTAAATAAGCATATTTTTATATGCAGGGAAGCTGTTGTCGATTCGGCAGCAGCTTTATTTTGTACTTGCATAGAGAACGAACGTTCGCATATAATACAGATACGAGTTTAAGAACGTGTGTTCGACTATCAACGGAGGTCATGTGATGAAACGGTATGATTTAATCGACAAGCGCAAAGTCCTGCTGGCCGACATGAACTCCTTTTACGCGAGTGTGGAGCAGGCGCAGAATCCGGAGCTGCGGGGCAAGCCGGTCGTGATCTGCGGCGACCCCGAGCGGCGTAGCGGGATCGTGTTGGCGGCCAGTCGGGAAGCGAAGAAGTTCGGGGTCAAGACGGTCGATCCGCTCTGGTCGGTGCGCCAGAAATGCCCGCAGGCGATCATCATCCGCCCGCGGATGGAAACGTATGTCGAAGTGTCTGTACGGATCATGGACATCGCCAAGCGCCTGACGCCGCAGGTCGAGGTGTTCTCGATCGACGAGATGTTCCTCGACGTGACCGGCACGGAGAAGCTGTGGGGCGATCCGTGGGAGGCGGCGCGGCTGTTCAAGCGCTGGGTGCTGGAGGAGACCGGCGTCGTCTGCTCCGTCGGCATCGGCTACAACAAACTGGTCGCCAAGGTCTGCTGCGACACCGCCGCCAAGAAAGCGCCCGAGGGCATCTGCGAATGGCGGTCGGAAGAGATCGAGCGCAAGATGCACCCGCTGCCCGTGCGCGAACTGTTCGGCGTCGGCTCGCGGATGGAGCGGCATTTTCAATCGCGGGGGTTGGAGACGATCGGGGACTTGGCTCGCTACCCGCTGCATTTATTGAAGAAACGCTTCGGGATCATGGGGGAAGTGTTTCATCTGTCGGCCAACGGCATCGACTATTCGCCCGTCACGCCGACGACGTTTCGCCAGGATATGAAAGGCTGCGGACATATGATGACACTCCCTCGCGACTACGAGAAGGCGGAGGAGGTGGAAGTCGTACTGCTGGAGCTGACGGAGGACGTCTGCCGCCGCCTGCGCCGGATGCGCAAACAAGGGCGCACCGTCCATATCTCCTGCGGCTATACGGGACTGACCGGCGGCTTCTCCCGCCAAGAGTCGATCCTCGACCCGAGCAACTTGACACAGGAGATTTTCGCGGCGGCTCGACGGTTGTTTCACCGCCATTGGACCGGCACGCCGGTGCGCTCGATCGGCGTGTCGGTGGAGAACTTGTCCGACGACACGGAACAGCAGCTCGACCTGTTTCGCGACCGTGAACGCGAGCGGCGCTTGGCTTATACCATCGACAGCATCAAGGACCGCTTCGGACACACCGCTCTGATGCGCGCCTCGTCGCTCACCCGCGCCGGGCAAGCGTTGGAACGCGCCGAGAAGATCGGCGGACATTATCGGTAGCGCGTGTTGAGAGAAGCGGGGCGGCGATTACTTGTCAATAACTGTTTGAATAATTTCATTTTTTGTAGTATTTTATACTTATAAGTTTGTTTGTAACGATAGAAGAGGGAAGAGGAGGCACTACCATGAAGAAAAAAGCAGCACTGGCGATGACGCTCGCACTCGGCATGACCGCCGTGGCCGGTTTCGGCAACGGCACAGCCAACGCCGAAGCGACTCCGCAGACATATCTGGTCGTCTTTAAACAAACAACCGATTTACCGAGCGGCTATGCGAGCCTGATCGAACAGGCGGGCGGCACCGTCACCCGCGCGATTCCGAAGCTCGGGGCGTTGGAAGTCGTTTCGTCCGACGCTGATTTTCTGAACGCGGTACAAGGCTCTCCCTTGGTGCAAGAGGCGAGCGTTGAACATCTGGTGATGCCGGAGGAGTCGCCGGTCGAGGGACAAGTTCTGGATACCGACGCGATGCAGCCGACCGAACAGAACTGGGTGTATGAGCAATACGGCTGGGACATCAAACAGGTGACCGACAACGGCGCGTCTTGGAACCTGCCGGGCGGGACCGGACAATCGGTGGACGGCAAGGACATCGTCATCGGCATCATCGATTCCGGTATCGACTACAACCACCCGGACATCAAGCCGAACTATCTCTACGGCAAATCGTTCGTGCCGGGCATCACCGATCCGATCGACCAGATGGGTCACGGCACACACATCGCCGGTTCGATCGCGGCGCACGGGGCGATGCTCGGCATCGGGCCCGACCTGAAGCTGGCTTCCTATCGCGTCTTCGGCCCGACCGGCGGCGCAGCGACGGCCGATATCGCAGCCGCGCTGATGACGGCGGCCGACGACAACGTCGACGTCGTGAACATGTCGATGGGCGACTACTACTGGCTCCAAGACCCGCAATACACCACCCGAGAACTGGTCGCGGACAAGAACTTACTTGACCGCGCCATTCAATATGCGATCAACCAAGGCGTCACCGTCGTCAGCTCGGCAGGGAACGCAGGCGCCAACCTGACCAACCGCCACGAGATGAGCGGCGGTGAGCAAGGGGCGACGCAGCGCATCGCCGGCTCCCAAACGATGATCCGCGTCGCCTCCAACGGCGAAGCGCTCAACCGCGCTTGGTACTCCAACTACGGCGTCGGCATGATCGACGTCACCGCACCGGGCGGCGACCTCGGCCTCGCATGGCTGGACGAGAACGAACGCGGCCGTCCCGACTTTAGCAAAGCCTGCACCTCGACCGTGCCGTTGCTCGACCGCGACCACAACGTGATCGGTCACGGCTATGCCGCGAACCTCGGCACTTCGATGGCCGCTCCGAAAGCGGCTGCGCTGGCCGGCGTCATCATCGCCCAACACGGCAAAGACGTGCTGACCCCGGCCCAAGTCAAACACATCATCCAAAGCAGCACCGTCGACCTCAACAAGCCGGGCTATGATGCCGAATCCGGTTTTGGCCTGATCAACGCGGTCAACGCCCTCAAATAAGCAGGACAGGCCGAATCCTATACCAGAGGGTTCGGCCCTTCTTCTGTTGGAAAAAAGTTTGTGTTGCGGAACAGGGGGTCTTCAAGTTAACATAATGTCATGGGGAGTTACCCAAACACTCTTCATCCTTCTGATCAAACGCAAACGAAAGAGAGCCAATGAATGAACGGAATGCAAAAAGTCGACTGTAACCATGTCGTTGACGTTGTGGGCAGTACCCGATTTGCTCATGACCGAGTCGGGTACCGATCGGCCGATCTGCTCCTTCGTCGCTCGTTGTCTGATTTCATATAAAAACCTACCTTGTGGCGAGGTAGGTTTTTTGTTATGCCTCTGTATTTTCGACGTTTTTTTCGATATAATGTCAGGTAGCCAGTCTGTAGGAACGTCTAGGAAAGAAAGGAGCAAGACCTGATGAGCAACGAAGGTTTCATTCACATAGAAGATCTTGATGGGCACGCCTCCGACGTCCATCGTCCGACGATCGCCGAGCGCAACCGCGTCGACTACCGCGAGATCGCCAAGACCATCGGCCGCATCGGCGAAGGCAAGAACTACCTGATCCGCACCCACGGCTGCCAGATGAACGAACATGATACGGAGATCATGTCCGCGATGCTGGAGGAGCTCGGCTACCAGCCGACCGCCGACGTGGACGATGCGGATTTTGTGCTGTACAACACTTGTGCCGTCCGTGAGAACGCGGAGGACAAGGTGTTCGGCCACATCGGCACGCTCAAGCCGAAGAAAGCGGTCAACCCGAACCTGATCATCGGCCTGTGCGGTTGCATGGCGCAGGAGGAAGTCGTCCGCGAGAAGATCCAGAAGACGCACCCGCATGTCGACATCGTCTTCGGTACGCACAACATCCATAAATTGCCGGAGCTGATCGAGCAGGCGCACCAGTCCAAGGAAACGATTTTCGACGTCTGGGAGAAGGCGGAAGGCACGATCGAGAACCTGCCGAAGTTGCGCAAGGACGACGTTCGCGCTTGGGTCAACATCCAGTACGGCTGCAACAAGTTCTGCACCTACTGCATCGTTCCGTTCACCCGTGGCGAAGAGCGTTCCCGCCTGCCGCATGACGTAGTTGAGGAAGTCAAGCAACTGGCGGCCGACGGCTACAAGGAGATCACTCTGCTCGGCCAGAACGTCAACGACTACGGCATTGACCTCGGCGACGTCGATTTTGCCGATCTGTTGGAGATGTGCGCACAGGTGGAAGGCTTGGAGCGCATCCGCTTCACCACGTCCAACCCGTGGAACTTCACCGACAAGATGATCGACGTGATCGCCCAGTACGACAACATCTGCAAGCACATCCACCTGCCCGCGCAATCGGGCAACTCGCAGGTACTGCGCCGCATGAAGCGCGGCTACACGCGGGAAGAATATCTGGAACTGGTCAACCGCGTGAAAGCGAAGATCCCGCATGTCACCTTGACCACCGACATCATTGTCGGCTTCCCGGGCGAGACGGAGGAGCAGTTCCTCGACACCGTGTCCCTGTTGGAAGAAGTGCGCTATGACGGCGCGTATACCTTCATCTACTCCCCGCGCGCAGGCACTCCGGCGACCCGTTTGCCGGACGATGTGACCGAGGAAGAGAAGAAAGACCGCCTGAAGCGCCTGAACGTGGTACAGGACCGCATCTCCTTTGAGAAGAACAAGGAGTTGGAAGGCCAAGTGCTGAAAGTGCTGGTCGAAGGCGTGTCCAAGCGCAACGACAACGTGATGCAAGCGCGCACCGAAGCGAACAAGCTGGTCCACTTCACCGGCCCGACCGACTTGGCGGGCACGTTCGTCCATGTGAAGATCACCGAAGCGATGACCTTCTACCTGCGCGGTGAATACATCCCCGAGGGGGTTGCCGTTTAAGATGAGCCCGATCCTTGCCGAACGCCCTGCGATTCTGGAAAAAGCGTCTCAGATTGCCGACATGATCACGAAAACACAAGAAATGCAGATGTTCCGCCAAGCCGAACGCGCCCTGCGCACCGACGGCGAAGCGCAAGAACTGATGCAAGCGATGCAACAGCAAGGCGAGAACGGGGAAGGGGTGGAGCAACTGCTCGACCGCTTGGAAAACCTCGACGTGGTGCGCCACTTCACCCTCGCCCAAGACGGGCTGTCCGACGTGATCAGCCATGTCACCCGCATCGTCGCCGCGACCGTGTCCGAACGCCTCGACATGGTGCTGGCGACCGACGACGGCGGTTGCTGCTCCGGCTGCACCTCCTGCGGCTCGGCCTCCGCATGCGAAGGCACGGGCGGCTGTGACAGCGGCGTGTCGGCGTAACCCGTACGCGACGCGAACCGCTTGGAACATCCTCCAGACCGTTTCTCAGGTTCTCCGGAACTTGGGACACGGTCTTTTTTTGCGAAAAGGGTTCGTGGGCTGTATACAGGGAGCCGCTCGCAAACGTTGTACATAGCGAAGGGAGGTTCGAGATGGAGGAACGGATGCAGCGGTTGCTCCGCGAGAAAATGAAGCAGATCCACCGCTATCTGCTGCGCTTGGGCGCGAACCCCGCCGACGCGGAAGACATCGTACAGGACGCGATGTACAAAGGCTTTCTCTACATCGACTCGATCGCCCCGGACAAGTTCTCCGCCTGGCTGTTTCGCGTAGCCGTCAACGGGTACTACGACCACTGCCGCAAGCGCAAACGCCGGGTGGAGATCTCGCTGGACGATCTCGAACTGCCGCAGGAGACCGAGACGGATGCGCCGGATGAGCGGGTGTTGCAACGGGAGAGGCGCGAGGAGATCGACCAAGCGTTGGAGGACTTGAAGCCGTTGTTCAAGCAACTGCTTGTGATGAAATACAAGATGGAGCTGACCTATCAGGAGATCGGGAGCTTGCTCGACCTCAAGGAATCGGCGGTCAAGACGTACTTGCACCGCGCACGCAAGCAATTTGAAAAAGTGTACGGGAGGGATCGCGGATGACGCAGAACGAGTGGCGCGAAGAGGAAGAGGTGCAAGGGGAGGAAGAGGAACCGATGGGCGACCGTGAGTTGACGCGCTTGTTGCAACGGGCGCGGCGGAAAACGATCATCCGCAACGTGATCATCTCCGTCATCAGTGCGGTCGTTGTTCTGTTCGGGGCGTTGGTGGCGAACAACACGTTGCTCGGAGCGAGCAAAGAGCAGGCGGAACGGGAGATTCGAACATGGAAGGAGATCACCGGGCCGAATGTGTTTCTCACCGAAGCTTGGCACAACACGGGTTTCCTGACGGGCGAGTTGGAATACGAGATGTACAAGGACATCGAGGGCATTCCGGTCATCTGGGGGCGAGAGGGAGCGGCGTACCGTCTGTTCGGTGATTATGACAAACAGGGCGAGTTACGCGTGCCGATCGAACTGCCCGACCCGGAGATGGCAGGGGCTCATTTTACGTACAAACGCCCTTACAACAACCAGAGCGGGCAACGGGAGATGCTGTTCTACCACCCGCAAGTCGCCTACGGGCAGTATCTCAACGATGTGCCCCACTTGCAGGAGATGGAAAAAGATACGCTGGTCGAGATGGGGCTGTCGTTTGACAAAGCCTACAGCGTGCAACAGGTGCAGGACATGTTGCCACAAGGGGTTCATGCCGTCTGGTATTGGGTGGATACGTACTCAGCGGGCGAAGTGAAGACGATGTCGCACAGCAAACCGCACCCCGAGTTGGCGCGTCAGGTGTATGGCTTCCAAGCGCACTCCCGAGACGATCTGCCGGCAGCGGGGACGTACCGAGAAGATCATTTTTTGCAAGCGATTCAAGAAGGGCTGGAGCAGGAAGGTAAGTATTATATAGAGTATAAGCGCCTCTTCGACCTGCTCCGCCACGACAAACCCGCCCCGACCGTCGAGGATGTGCGCCTGCTGGGCGTTGTCGCCACGGGAACGGCGCAGGACTTGCAACAATTGGCGGGACAAACCTACTGCAAAGCGGCCGTGTTGGGCGCTACGGCAGACGAATACTAAGGATGCACAAGCCACCTGCGGGTGGCTTTTTGTGTGGAGAAAGCAAAAGGGGCGAGAAGCAAGACGCAATTTGTCGAGTTTGCTATAATGGGGAGACGAATGCAAAAGCACGGGAGGAACTCATGTTATGGCACGTGTAACACCGATGATGGAACAGTACATGCAGGTCAAGGCGCAGGTGCCGGATGCCCTGCTGTTTTTCCGCCTCGGCGATTTCTATGAGATGTTCAACGACGACGCGGTGACGGCCGCTCGCGAGCTGGAAATCACCTTGACCGGGCGCGGACATGGCGAAGGCGAGCGCATTCCGATGTGCGGGGTGCCGCATCACTCCGCGGAGAACTACATCCTGCGCCTCGTGGAAAAAGGCTACAAAGTCGCGATCTGCGAGCAGACCGAAGACGCGTCGGCGGCGAAAGGCATCGTCCGCCGCGAAGTCGTGCGCGTCGTCACGCCGGGCACGGTGATGGAGAGCCGGGCGTTGCAGGAGAAGGCAAACCGTTATATCGCCTCTCTGGTGCAGCAAGACGGTCGGTTCGGCGTGTCTTTCTGCGACCTGACGACGGGGGAACTGCTGGTGGTCGAGCACGGGACGGAACAGGCGATGCTCGACGAGCTGATTCGCCACCAACCGGCGGAGATCGTGCTGCCTGCGGGCGAACGCGACGCTTCCTATGCGACGACGGCAAAAGAACTGCTGTCCTGCGTGTTGACCCAAGGCGAGGAGAAGACGGACAAGCCGGCACGAGCGACCGAAGTTCTGTTGACCCACTTCGAGGTGATCTCCGTCGAGTCGTTCGGGCTGGCGGACAAACCGTTGGCGGTGTCGGCGGCGGGGATGCTGTTGACGTACCTGCAAGTTACGCAGAAGCGGAATCTCCAGCACCTCAAGATGCCTGCGTACATCACCAGCGACGAGTACATGACCATCGACTCTTTTTCCCGACGCAATCTGGAGCTCGTGGAAACGCTGCGGGACAAAGGCAAGCACGGCTCACTGCTCGGGTTGCTCGACGAGACGGTAACCGCGATGGGCGGGCGTCTGCTCCGCCGCTATGTCGAGCGTCCGCTGGCGAACAAGGCGCGGATCGAGGAACGGCTGGATGCGGTGCAGGAACTCTACGGGCAGATGTTGTTGCGCGAAGACCTGCGCCAACTGCTCGATACGGTCTATGACTTGGAACGCCTCGTCGGGCGTGTGGCGTATGGCTCGGCGAATGCGCGGGATTTGCTGGCGATCGGCTCGTCCCTGTCGGTGTTGCCGGAGTTGAAAGGCCGCTTGGAAGGCACGGACGCCGCCCTGTTGCAACAGATCGGGGGACGGATCGAGAATTTTGATGAGATCGTGTCGCTGATTGCGCGGGCGATTGTTGAGGAACCGCCGGTGACGGTGCGCGAAGGCGGCGTGATTCGCGACGGGTTTGATGAAAAGCTTGACACCTACAAGACCGCGTCCCGTGACGGCAAGCAGTGGATCGCGGCGTTGGAGCAGTCGGAGCGGGAGAAGACGGGCATCCGCTCGCTGAAAGTCGGGTTCAACAAGGTGTTCGGGTACTACATCGAGGTGTCGAAAGCGAACGTCCACCTCGTGCCCGACACCTATGAGCGCAAGCAGACCCTGACCAACGGCGAACGCTACATCACGCCCGACTTGAAGGAAAAAGAGTCGCTGATCCTCGAAGCCGAGGAGAAGATGGTCGACTTGGAGTACCAACTGTTCTGCGACGTGCGCGACCGCGTGGCGGCCGTGCTGGCGGATATTCAGCGGGCGGCGGAGTCGATCGCGCAGGTGGACGTGCTCCAATCGCTGGCGACCGTCTCGGTCAAGCGGCGCTACACCCGTCCCGAGATGACGCTGGATGACGCGATCACGATTACGGAAGGGCGGCATCCGGTGGTCGAGGCGATGTTGAAGGGCGAGCCTTTTGTCGCCAATGACACGCTGCTGGATAACGGCGAGAATCAGATCTCCCTGATCACCGGCCCGAACATGGCGGGTAAGTCGACCTACATGCGGCAGGTGGCGCTGATCGTGCTGTTGGCGCAGATGGGGTGCTTCGTGCCGGCGGATCAGGCGCGGATCGGCATCGTGGATCGCGTGTTCACCCGCATCGGGGCGTCGGACGACTTGGCGGGCGGCCAGTCGACGTTCATGGTGGAGATGGTCGAGCTGGCGAATATTTTGCACCATGCGACGCGGAAGAGCTTAATCATCTTGGATGAGATCGGGCGCGGCACGTCGACGTTTGACGGCATTTCGATCGCGCAGGCGGTGGTGGAGTATCTGCATGGCAGCGACCGTGTGGGGGCCAAGACCCTTTTTGCTACGCACTATCACGAGTTGACGAAGTTCACGGAGAAATTTGCCGGGGTGCGTCATTACTCGACGCATGTGCAGGAGAAAGGCGACACCATCGTGT
>DASTWJ010000189.1:0-11130 GCA_035776695.1 Bacilli bacterium | reverse complement strand
AAAAATTCGCTGGGAACGTACTTGGTCAGACCGAGGATCTGCCCGGACACGCCCAACGCGGTCGCAAAGCCGAAGAACAACGCGGCCCACATCGCACCGCCCGGCTTCCACTTGCCGAAGATCATCGCCGCCAGCGCCATAAAGCCGTGACCGGAGACGGTCGCATGCTGGAAGGACGAGGAGATGGCGATCGACAGGGTCGCACCGCCGGCACCTGCCAACGCGCCGGAGATCAGCACGGCCCGGTAGCGCATCTTGCGCACGTTGACACCGAGCGTGTCGGCCGCTTTCGGATGCTCCCCGACTGCGCGCAGGCGCAGACCAAACGGCGTTTTGTACAGCAGCCAATAGGTCACGCCGACCATGAGGAAGGCCAGTACGGTGGTCGGGTAGATGTTGAAGAAGGCCGGCCCGATGAACGGGATGTACTCCAACCCGAACAACCCTTTGTGAAACACATTTTGCACGGTCGTCGTCTGACCCGCGCCTTCGAACAGCTTCTTGACCATAAACAGGGCAAAGCCGGAAGCGAGGAAGTTCAGCGCGACGCCTGAGACAACCTGATCGGCTTTGAGGTCGATCGAGGCCACCGCGTGCGGCACGGCGAACAGAACGCCGGCCAGAATCGCTCCGAGCAAGCCGAGGTACGGTGCCATCCAGCCGGGCACGCCAAGCGATTCGCCTGTCCAGATCGCCACAGCGGCGGCGGCAAATGCGCCGATGACCATCAGGCCCTCCAGCGCGATATTGACGACGCCGGATCGCTCCGAGTAGACGCCGCCCAGCGCGGTCAGGATCAACGGCGTCGCCCAGATGATCGTGCCGTTGATGATGACGATCAGCATATCCATGATGTTCATATTAGCCTTGCACCTCCCGTTTGCGGCGACGGAACAGGCCGAGCAGCCAATGGACGATAGCCGATGCGGCCACGAAGTAGATGATCATCGAGATGACGATCTTGATCGATTCGGTCGGGATGCCTTCCGTGCGCTGCATGTTGTCCGCCCCGAAGGAGAAGCCGCCGAACAAAAGCGCCCCGAGGATCACGCCGAACGGGTTGTTCGAACCGATCAGCGCGACGGCGATGCCGTCAAACCCGATGCCGGAGAAGCCGGAGGAGATCGTCATGTAGCCATAGACGCCGAGCGTTTCCGCCGCGCCGCCGGCACCGGCCAGCATGCCGGAGATCACCATCGCGAGGACGATGTTTTTCTTGACGTTCATGCCCGCATACTCCGAGGCGTGTTGGTTGAAGCCGACGGCGCGCAGTTCGTACCCCATCGTCGTCTTGAACAGCAGCCAGTAGACGACCAAGGCGAACAAAAGCGCGATCAGCAGGCCGAAGTTGACCCGCGCCCCTTCGAACAGGTCGGTGATGAAATCGGAGTGCAGGGAGGCGGACGGCAAAATGGTTTCCGTCTGCTCCGAGGCTCCCTTCAGGAACGTACGGATGATGTAGTTCGAGGAAAACAGCGCGACGTAGTTGAGCATGATCGTCGTGATGACTTCATGCACGCCGAGGCGCGCTTTCAACCAGCCGGCGATCCCGGCATACAGACCGGCGACGAGCATCGCCACCAGCACGGCGACAATGGCGTGCAGCACAGGTGGCAGGTGCCAGGTAATGCCGACCCAAGCGGCCGCCAACTGCCCGACGATAAACTGCCCTTCGACGCCGATGTTGAACAGACCGGTGCGAAACGCGAACGCAACCGCCAGCCCGGCAAAAATCAACGGTGTGACGGCACGCAGCGTTTCCCCGAAAAAGTACGGGTTGCCGAAGATGCCTTCGAACACCAAAGAATAGCCGACGATCGGGTCATAGCCCATCACCAGCATCCATACCGCACCGACGATCATGCCGAGCACGACGGCGAGCAGGGAGACGACAAACGCATTGCGGCCGCTGTTGTTGGCTTTTTGGCTCATCGTGCGCTCCCCCTTTCTTTGGCGCCGCCGGCCATCATCAGGCCGAGCGCGTCATGGTCCGTCTCTTCCGGTTTGACCACTCCGACGATGCGCCCTTCATAGATCACGGCGATGCGGTCGCTGACGTTGAGAATTTCATCCAATTCCAGCGAGACGAGCAACACCGCTTTGCCGGCGTCGCGTTGCTCGACCAGCTTTTTGTGGATAAACTCGATCGCCCCGACATCCAAGCCGCGCGTCGGTTGAGCCGCGATCAAGAGATCCGGGTTGCGATCGATTTCGCGAGCGATGATGCCCTTTTGCTGGTTGCCGCCGGACAGAGCCCGAGCGGGCGTGTACTCGCTCGGCGTCCGCACGTCAAACATCTGGATCAGTTTGCGCGCGTAGTCGTAAATCGTGTTGTAACGCAGGACACCCGCTTTAGCGAACGGTTCGCGGTAATACGTTTGCAGCACCATGTTCTCGCCGATGGAGTAGTCCAGTACCAGACCGCGCTTGTGGCGGTCTTCCGGGATGTGGCCGACGCCCGATTCGGTGATGTTACGCGGCGGGCGGTTTTGAATCTCCTGCCCTTTCAAGCGAATCGAACCGCTTTTCGTTTTGCGCAGGCCGGTGATCGCTTCGATCAGCTCCGATTGCCCGTTGCCTTCGATCCCGGCGATGCCGAGGATCTCCCCCGCTTTGACTTCGAGGTTCAGGCCGCGTACGGCGTCGATCCCGCGGTTGCCTTGGACGACCAGCTTGTCGATCGCCAGCACGGTGTCGGTCGGATGCGCCGGACCCTTGTCCACCTCGAAGGTGACGTGGCGCCCGACCATTTTAGCCGCCAGATCGTCGACGTCCGTCTCTTTGGTCGAAACGGTGTCGATGTACTTGCCGCGACGGATGATCGTCACGCGATCACAGACCGCCATGATTTCTTTTAGCTTGTGGGTGATGAAGATGATCGATTTGCCCTCTTGGACAAGGTTTTGCATGATCTCCATCAACTCTTTGATCTCTTGTGGTGTCAGCACAGCGGTCGGCTCGTCAAAGATCAGAATCTCCGCCCCGCGATACAGCGTTTTCAGGATTTCCACTCGTTGCTGCATCCCGACGGAGATGTCTTTGATCAGCGCTTTCGGGTCGACGTGCAACCCGTAGCGGTCGGATAGTTCCTGAATCTGCGCTTCCGCTTGTTTCAGGTCGATCACCGCACCGCGCGTCGGCTCCATCCCCAGCACGATATTTTCCGTGACGGTAAAGGTGTCGACGAGCATGAAGTGCTGATGCACCATCCCGATCCCTAAGCGGTTGGCCATGTTCGGATCGGTGATCTGCACCTGCTCGCCGCGAATGGCGATGGTGCCTTCGTCCGGCTGGTACAAGCCGAACAGGATGTTCATCAGGGTCGATTTGCCCGCTCCGTTCTCACCAAGCAGGGCGTGAATCTCGCCTTTTTCCACGATCAGGTCGATTTTGTCATTGGCTGTGAAGCCGGAGAACCTTTTGGTAATCCCCCGCATTTCAACAACTGCCGGCACAGCGTTCCCTCCCCGTGTCGAGGTCTGTCTAGTCAAAAGGCGTCCACCCGAAAACAAGGCCAGTGTATGAGCACCAGCCTTGTCTTGCGGTCGGACGTTCGGTTATAAACGCGGACTACTCCGCTTTGAAGGACTTGAAAGCGTCGGCCGTCGCCGGGACTTTGATGTCGCCTTTGACGATCTTGTCTTTGTACTCGTCCATCAGGTCGATCACGTCTTGCGGGGTGTTGTTCTTGGTGGTCGGAGCGTAGCCGACACCGTCTTCCGCCAAGCCGAAGACTTTGTTGGTGCCGCCTGCGAACTTGCCGTCTTGCAGGTCTTTCGCCACTTGGTACACCGCGTTGTCTACACGCTTAACCATCGAGGAGAGGGTGTTGTCCGGTGCCAGAGAGTTTTGGTCACGGTCAACGCCGATGACCCAGTGACCTGCGCCGCGTTCTTTCGCTTCGGAGAACACGCCGTCGCCGGTTGCGCCGGATGCGTGGAAGATGATGTCGGCGCCTTGTTGGTACATTTGGGACGCGAGCAGCTTGCCTTGGTCCGGCTTGTCAAACGCGCCTGCGTAAGCGGTGATCACTTCGCAGTCCGGGCAAACGGTCTTGACGCCCGCTTTGTATCCGTATTCAAACTTCTCGATCAGCGCAAATTTCACGCCGCCGACGAAGCCGACTTTTTTCGATTTGGTCATCTTGCCTGCGAGCACGCCCATCAGGAACGAACCTTCCTCTTCCTTGAAGGTCACGGAGAGGACGTTTTTCGGGATGTCGCCGCCGAGGTCGGAGTCGACGATGCCGAGCTTTTGGTTCGGGTTGTCTTGCGCCACTTTCTTGACGTCGTTTTCCATCAGGAAGCCGATGCCCCAGGTCAGGTCCGCGTTTTCCTTGACGAACGCGGTCAGGTTCGGGGTGTAGTCTTCCGCCCGCTTGGATTCGGAGACTTTCGTGTTGATGCCGAGTTCGTCCTTCGCCCGCGTCAGGCCTTCCCAAGCTGCTTGGTTGAAGGAGTTGTCGTGGATGCCGCCAACGTCGGTGACCATCGCGATGGTCATCTTCTTGCCTTCGTCACCTGTTTTGCCTGCACCTTCGTCATTGCCGGAAGTGCCGCAACCTGCGAGCAGGGACGTCGCCAAAACGGAGGTCAACGCCACGCTCAGAAGTTTTTTCGCTTTCATTTCAGGTTCCCCTCATTTCTGCTGTTTGTCGATTTGATTTTTCTTATTTCCGGTCAGAACATCCAGTTCAATCGCAGGTATGTAACTTGCTACTAGGCTTTCCCATTTTGCGTACAAACTTGCATCCCGCCTCCCCGATCAAGGGCGACGGCGCAAGACGTGAAAATGGAACGTGTCCGTGCGGAAATAATTCCGTGAGAGCAAGACCGGTTGCTCGTGGATGTCGACATGCATCTGCTCCAGCAAGAGCAGCGCCTGCCCCTCCCGCACATTCAACGCCGGAAACACCGTCGGATGCTTGGCGAGCGGTTTGATCGTCGTCTTCGCATAAGCGATCGGTCGCCCGGCTGCCTCCAAGAGGTGAAACAACGAACCGTCAAATCCGTTCAACCCCTCCGGCAACAACGCTTGCGGAATCCGATCTTCGCAATAGACGACCGGCTCTCCGTCGGCCGTGCGGACGCGGGTCAGGAAGAGCATCGGTGCCGGACCCTTCAGCCCGAACGCCTTCTGATCCTCTTCGGTCGCCACACCCTCCTCCGCTGCAAAATGGGAGGTGCCCGGCTTGCGTTGGCCGCGCTCGATCCACTCGGTCACGGAGAACAGCTGCTCGATCCCCGCCTGCACCAGCGACCGTTCCGCGATGAACGTGCCGATCCCGTGCTTGCGGTTGACAACGCCTTCCTCCTCCAACACGCGCAGCGCTTCCCGCAACGTTGCTCGGGAGACGCCGAACTCCTTCGCCAGTTCAAACTCGGAAGGCAGGCGCGTGCCCGGCGGCCATTCGCCGCTGCTCACCCATTCTTTGATTCGGTCGATGACCAGCATGTAAAGTGGACGTGTGTCCCGCAATTGACTCACAAGGTACCTCCTTGGTCAGATGTCTGACACGTACATATTCTACAAAATTCGACTGAGGAGTGCCAGAACTATTTTGTCACATTTACAAAAAAGATACACAGATGACAGGAAAACACCGAATTCCCACCACATTTTTCAAAAAAAAGGCAACTCCGGATCATTCCGAAGCTGCCTGTTGCATCATCACCCACTGCTCGCGGGTGACCAACACGTCACGCGGCTTGCTGCCTTCAAACGGACCGACATACCCATTGTCTTCCATCTGGTCGACGATCCGGGCGGCGCGGGCGTACCCGACTTTCAGTTTGCGCTGAAGCATCGAAACGGACGCCTGTTGGGAATCGATGACCAAGGCAACCGCGTCATAGAACAGGTCGTCCAACTCCTCGTTCCCTTTGCCGCCTCCGTCATCGCTGGGCAGGTTGGTCAGGTCGACCGAGTACTGCGCCTCCCCCTGCTCTTTGCAGAAGGACACGACCCGCTCCACCTCGCCGTCCGACAGAAACGCGCCTTGGACGCGCGTCGGCTTGGAGGCACCGACCGGCAGATAGAGCATATCGCCGCGACCGAGCAGCTTCTCTGCGCCCGAAGAGTCGAGAATCGTCCGCGAGTCCACCTGCGAGGAGACGGCGAACGCGATTCGCGACGGGATGTTCGCCTTGATCACGCCGGTGATGACGTCGACCGACGGACGCTGGGTGGCGATGATCATGTGAATCCCCGCCGCCCGCGCCATCTGCGCCAAGCGGCAGATCGCGTCTTCCACATCGCCAGGTGCGACCATCATCAGGTCGGCCAACTCGTCGACGATGACGACGATATACGGCAGCTTCGGCTGCCCTTTCTCTTCCATCAGCGCGTTGTAGCCGTCCATGTTGCGCACGCCCGTCTTGGAGAACAGCTCATAGCGCTGCTCCATCTCCGCGACGACCTTTTTCAACGCGTAGGCGGCGCGACGCGGATCGGTGACGACAGGCGCCATCAGATGCGGGATGCCGTTGTAGACGTTCAATTCGACCATCTTCGGGTCGACCATGATGAACTTGACTTCGGACGGCTTGGCCTTGTACAGGATCGAGGTGATGATCCCGTTGACACAGACCGATTTGCCAGAACCGGTTGCCCCGGCGACGAGCACGTGCGGCATCTTCGCCAAGTTGCCGACGATCGGCCGCCCCGAGATGTCACGACCGAGCACGACGGACAGCTTGGCGTCGCCCGTTTGGAACTCGGTCGATTCGAGCACCTCGCGCAACGTGACGATGGCAACGTCGGCGTTTGGCACCTCGATCCCGATCGCCGACTTGCCGGGGATCGGCGCTTCCATCCGAATGTCTTTGGCGGCGAGGGCCAAAGCGATGTCGTCCGACAGCGAGACGATCCGCGACACTTTGACGCCGACGGCCGGCTGCACTTCAAACTGCGTGACCGTCGGGCCGATCTGCACGTTGACGACCTTGACATGCACGCCAAAGCTCTCAAACGTCTGCTCCAACTTGCGGGCGTTGCGCATCACGGCTTCTCGGCCCGTGGCGACCGCTCCGTTCTTCGGCAGGTCGAGCAGGGACATCGGAGGCAGTTCATAATGCGCATCCTCCACCATCGCCGTCATCGACATCGGCAATGAGGCGTCTGCGGCGGCGGGAACCTCCTCCCCGGCCACGCCCTTGAGCGGCGGCAATTCCGGCTGCTTCGGCGGTCGCGGACCCTCCTTGACCGGAGCCTGCTGCAACGGTACCGACGGTTCCGGCCGGTCAAACTGCACCTTGATCTGCGGCGAATCTTCCGCCATCACGAACTTCGGCAGGTCGATCTCCCGCTGCGTGGCGGGCGGGGTGGCTTGTCCCGTCGCCTGAAGCGCCTCCTGCTCCTCTTGCTGCTCCCGCATCAACTGATCGGCAAAAGATTGGATGGTAAAGGAGAGCTGATCCTGCTCCGCCTCCTCCCCCGCCTCGACAAACTCGGGCTCACCGTCCGCCGATTCCTGGCGGCGGAGGAACGTGACCTTTTCCTTCTTCGGTTTGCTTGGCGTCTCGGCGACGGCAGCCAGTTCCTCATGCTCCACCAAGTCGTCGTCCGACGATTTCCGCTTGGCTGGCGACTCGCTTTTGCGCTTCTGTTGCTTCAACTTCTCCCGTTTTTCATGCAACAGCGAAAACCACTCGCGAATCCCGCCGAACAGACGGGACAAGCGATTGGCCAAGCGATCGCGACCGGAACCGAGCACGACGACGAGCGATTTTTTCGTGATCAACAAGACGCTCGCCAACCCGCCCATCAGCAACACGAACATCGTGCCGACCGTATCGAACAGGTAATGCGTCGTCTGGAAAAAGACAAATCCGGTCAAACCGCCGCCGGCCGACGGCATCGCCGCAGGCTGTCCGTTCGAGCCGACGGGGATCTTGTCGTTGTAATCCGCTTGGGCGTTGATGTGGTCGATCGTCATCGAAAACATCGACGGCTCCGGCACATCCGCTCCCAAGCCGCGGGTGATGCTCTGGTACAAATTCATGTGCGACCACGTGAGCACCACGAGCAGGATCACGACAAATCCCCACCAGCGGGCTGTCATCCGCAGACGCTCCCGCTTGATCATCAGGTAGACGGCGTAGAAGATCAGGTACCATTCCAACAACCAGCTCCAGTTGCCGGCCAAGAGAATGAACACGTAATCGACCGCTTTGCCCACCCATCCCGAGGAGGCGAGACCCAACACCGCGACGGTGATCATCACGAGCCCGATGATCTCAAATTTGATAAACCGTTTGGTCTGCTCCAGCGCCCCGCCGCTCGGCTTGGCACCGGAGGAGCTGCTTTTTTTCTTCGCCATACGACCGCTCCGTTCCAAGTTCACGCTTTCTGCAATCGAACTTATATTCTCCTTTCAGAGTTTCTCCTTTTTCCCTCGATTTCCTTCACTCCCCAACGAAAAAAAGCCATTTGCCCGCAGACAAATGACTTTCTTCCCCTTCCAAGAGAACGTCAGTACATCCGCACCGTCGAACCCGGCGCATGATTCGGGTTGAGGTACGATTGCGGGTTCGGGCAGAGCAGGCGCACGATCCGCGCATAGCCCGGCTGCTCCTGCATCGGCTCGACGAGCATCTTCACGCCGCCGACCTCATGCTCCACCCAGTTGTACGTCTGCTTGTCATAGCCGTCGAACACATGCTCCGGCGGCACGGTCGACCAGAACAACATCACTGGATCACCTCGTTGTGACCTTCATGCGCCCGATTCTGTTGACCCGTCAGATGCATGGCACCTTGCTGACCGGGAAGAACCCCCGGATCGGCCGGCACTTCGGCACGGCGCTCTTCGATCATCGCGTTCAGCTTGGCGACCGCTTTGCCGATCCCGCCGATGTCGTTGATCAGGCCGTATTGCACCGCATCTCGGCCGACGACGGTCGTGCCGATGTCACGCGCCAGCTCGCCGGTCGTCAGCATCAGATCGCGGAACTTGTCTTCCGTGATCTCGGAGTGTGCGGTGACGAAGCGAATCACGCGCTCCTGCATCTTCTCCATATACTCGAACGACTGCGGCACGCCGATGACCAGACCGGTCAAGCGGATCGGGTGAATTGTCATCGTCGCCGACTCGGCGATAAACGAATAGTCGGACGATGTCGCGATCGGCACGCCGATCGAGTGCCCGCCGCCTAGCACCATCGTCACGGTCGGTTTGGACATGCTCGCGATCATCTCCGCGATCGCAAGTCCCGCTTCCACGTCACCGCCGACTGTGTTCAGGATGATCAGAATCCCTTCGACGCCGGGGTTCTGCTCCGCCGCCACCAACTGCGGGATGATGTGCTCGTACTTGGTCGTTTTATTTTGCGGCGGCAACACCATGTGCCCTTCGACTTGACCGATGATTGAGATGCAGTAGATGTTCTGGGCATCGGTTGACGGCACATTCGGCGAGCCGATAGCTTCGATGTTGTCGACGGGGCCTTTGATCAGCGCCCCGGGGCCTCCCGGACCACCGGGTCCCGGCATTCCGGGCGGCGACATCGGAGCGCCGGGCGGTGTTGCAGGTCCCGGCCCCGGTACGCCCGGCGGCAGGTCCATCTTGCCATTCATCCATTCCATCAATGTGACCACTCTCCTCCAATTACTCTGTGGCTAGTATCGACCTGTCGGAGGAGATTCATGCAAAAAGACCCGATGTTTCCATCGGGTCGGTGCCATCAAGTATGCGGTTACACTTCCATGATGATCGGCAGGATCATCGGACGACGACGCGTTTGCTCGTACAGGTAGCGAGACAGGGTATCGCGAACGGCCGTCTTCAGCGAAGACCACTCGTTGACGTTGTCGGCCACCATGCGCTGCAGCGTCGCGGTGACAATCTTATTCGCTTCTTCCAGCAGCTTCTCCGATTCGCGGACATAGACGAAGCCGCGGGAGATGATGTCCGGACCGGACAGGATCGTGCCTTCCTGCTTGGACAATGTGACGACGACCACGAGGATGCCGTCTTGCGAGAGCAGCTTGCGGTCGCGCAGGACGATGTTGCCGACGTCGCCGACGCCCAGACCGTCGATCAGAACGGAACCGTGCGACACTTTCGTGCCGACGCGGGCCCGGTTGTTCTGCAGTTCGAACTGATCGCCGATGTCGAGGATGTAGCAGTTCTCCTTCTCCACGCCGGTGCCGACCGCCAGCTCGATATGACGCTTGAGCATGCGATGTTCGCCGTGGACGGGGATGAAGTATTTGGGACGGACGAGAGAAAGCATCAGTTTCAGTTCTTCTTGCGAGCCGTGACCCGATACGTGCACGCCCGAAACGGCTTGGTAGATCACCTTCGCTCCGATACGGAACAGTTGGTCGATCGTGCGTGCGATGAATTTCTCATTGCCCGGGATCGGCGAGGACGCGATGATCACCGTATCGCCCGGCATGATTTCCACTTTGCGATGCGTTGCGCGAGCCATGCGGGTCAGCGCGGACATCGCCTCGCCTTGCGAACCGGTCGAGAGAACGACCACCTTGTCCGCCGGGAGCTTGTTGATGTCGTCCGGTTCGATCAAGGTGCCCTTTTGCAACTTGAGGTAGCCCAGTTCGATGGCGATGTTGATGTTGTTGACCATCGAGCGACCGACGACGGCGACCTTGCGCCCGAAGCGCTCAGCCGATTCGAACACCTGCTGAATACGGTGCAGGTTCGACGCAAACGTCGCGAGGATGATACGGCCTTCCGCTTGGCGGAACGTCTCGTCAATCGTGCCGCCGACGACGCGCTCGGACATCGTGAAGCCCGGACGCTCGGCGTTGGTGGAGTCGGAGAGGAGCGCGAGCACGCCCTTCTGCCCCCACTCGGCCAGCTTGTGGTAATCGGCGTGACGACCGTCGACCGGCGTAAAGTCGAACTTGAAGTCACCCGTATGGATGATCACACCCTCCGGGGTGTCGATCGCAAAACCAACCGTGTCCGGGATCGAGTGGTTGTTGTAGAACGGGTTGACCGTGAAGACGCCCGCTTTGATGTAACTCTGGTTGGTCACCGTGTTCAGCTTGGCGACATCCAACAGGTTGTGTTCCCGCAACTTGCCTTCGATCAGACCGAGGGTGAGCTTGGTTGCGTACACCGGCACGTTGATGTGCTTGAGGAAATAGGGCAAGCCCCCGATGT
>DASTWJ010000188.1:0-2384 GCA_035776695.1 Bacilli bacterium | reverse complement strand
GCCCGATCATCAATTGTAAGGGGGATCGAAGATGACACCGGATGAAAGGTTTCAACGAATACAAGACATCGTCCTCGACTCATTCTGGCCGCTGTTGCACGCGGGGATCGAAGTGACGATCCCCCTGACGTTGATTTCGTTCGCACTTGGCCTGATCTTGGCTGTGCTGACGGCGTTGGCGCGGCTGTCGGGGTATGCCCCGCTGTCGTTGCTCGCCCGCTTTTACGTCTGGATCGTGCGCGGCACGCCGTTGCTTGTGCAATTGTTTATCATCTTCTACGGCTTGCCGAGCATCGGAGTGATCATCGACCCGTTCCCGGCGGCGGTGATCGGCTTCTCCCTCTCCGTCGGGGCGTACGGCTCGGAGATCGTCCGCGCCGCGATCCAGTCGATTCCGAAGGGGCAATGGGAGGCGGCCTACTCGATCGGCATGACCTACTGGCAGGCGTTTCGCCGCGTGATCATGCCGCAAGCGACCCGCGTCTCCCTGCCGCCGTTTGGCAACTCGTTTATCTCGCTGGTCAAAGACACGTCGCTGGCGGCGACGATCACCGTGACGGAGATGTTCCGCGTCGGGCAGCAGATCACGGCGACCACCTACGAGCCGCTGGTGCTCTACTCGGAGGCGGCCGTGATCTACCTGTTGTTCTCGACGATCCTCTCCGCTTTGCAAAACAGACTCGAAGCGCGGTTCAGCCGCCATATCGCGTAGGGGAGGAGGCGTCAGTCCATGATCGAGACCAAACAGCTCCACAAGCAATTCGGCGACCTCGAAGTGCTCAAAGGCATCGACCTGCAAGTCGCGAAAAGCCAAGTGGTCGTCATCATCGGCCCCTCGGGCTCCGGCAAGACCACGCTCCTGCGCTGTCTGAATCTGCTGGAAATCCCGTCGCAAGGCGAGCTGACCGTCGGAGATCGCCAGCTCGATTTCACCCCCGGTCGCAAGCTCCGCAAAAGCGAAATCCTCGCCCTGCGCAAACAGACGGGCATGGTTTTTCAAAGCTACAACCTGTTTCCGCACATGACCGCCTTGGAAAATCTGATGGAAGGTCAGGTCACGGTGCTTAAACGTTCGAAGCGGGAAGCGCGAGACAAAGCGCTGCACCTGTTGGAAAAGGTCGGCTTGCGCGACCGTACCGATGCCTACCCGCACCAGCTCTCCGGCGGGCAGCAACAGCGCGTCGGCATCGCCCGCGCGATGGCGATGGACCCGGCCGCCTTGTTGTTCGACGAACCTACCTCGGCCCTCGACCCCGAGTTGGTCGGCGATGTGCTGCAGGTGATGAAAGACCTCGCCCAAGAAGGCATGACGATGGTTGTCGTCACGCATGAGATGAACTTCGCTCGTGACGTCGCCGACCGCGTGGTGTTCATGGATCAGGGCGTGATCGTGGAAGAAGGCACGCCGCAGTATGTGTTCGAAGAATCGACCAATGAACGCCTGCGCCAGTTCTTGAACAGAACGGCGCGGGTATAACTCCTTTTAAGCAAAACATCCGCTGTGCTTGCCCTGAAAACGGTGCGAGCCGGCGGATGTTTTTGGTTGACGAAGAGGCGAAAGGGTGTGGCAATCGGGACGTATAAGAAAAACCTCATCTCCGCTGGGATGAGGTCTCTTTCCGTTCGCTCGTCTGTGCGGGCAACGGGGGCTTTTTCCGAGAAAAGGTGCGGGCGACCCCGTTGAGGCCGAAAAAGGCGGTGAAAATCCACGAGTAGGCGAGCAGGATCGACAGCCAGAGCGGGGACTCGCCGCCGCCTCTGTGAATCTGCCACCACAGTGCCGTACTACCGCCGGCCAGCAGGATCGAGAACCAGGTCAAAAAGCGGGCGACCCGTTGGCGCTGTTGCCGCTTGCGTGCTTGGCTTTTCTCAGGATTCATCGCGCGTCTCCGCTTGGAGGCGTTGTTGCAGAGCGACAAGGTCGTCCGTCAAAGGCGCTTCAAACGTCATTCGCTCCCCGCTGTTCGGATGAGTGAAGGACAGGCGAGCCGCATGAAGCGCTTGGCGCTTGATCAAGTTCAAGCCGACGCGCCCGTACTGGCGGTCGCCGAGCAACGGATGCCCGAGGTGAGTCATATGTACGCGGATCTGGTGTGTGCGCCCCGTCTCCAGCTCCAAGTGGACGAGGGCGGCGTTGGCGTAGCGCTCTTGCACTTTGTAGCGGGTAAGGGCGAATTCTCCGGCGTTCGGGCGTACCGCTCGCAGGTTCGGGTTGGACTTGTCCTTGCCGATCGGCGCGTCGATCACGCCGCTCTCCTCGCCGACCTGTCCCGACACGAACGCGAGGTATTCGCGATGCAAGTCCCGCTCGCGCAACTGGCGGTCGAGATGTTGGTGAGCATACGCCGTCTTGGCGACGACGAGAAGGCCGGAGGTGTCGCGGT
>DASTWJ010000187.1:0-27889 GCA_035776695.1 Bacilli bacterium | reverse complement strand
TCGCAAGCACGCAACCTTTTTTTCCAACGGAACAAACGTGTCATCATGCCACCGGAGCCTCCCTTTAGAACCACCCGTACGTGCGGCGCACGCACTCGACCAACACGCCGATCAGAATCGGCACCGCGTACGGAATCGAGAGCCCGGTCGTCGCTTCTCTGGCGACCGCCAAGCCCGCCAGCGCCAAGCGCCAGCGGTTGTGCCGCACCAAGACCGCCAGCGAGCCGATGCCCCCGGCGACCGCTCCGTACAAGAACGCGTAGAACAGAAAGCCCGGGCCGCAAAGCGCACCGAGCGCCATCAACAATTTGACATCGCCGCCGCCGATGCCGCCGCGCAAGAAAAACGGGAACAAGAGCAGTAAGCCAAGCAGCACGCCGTACAGCGACGAGGTCAGGCCGGACAGTCCGACGAGCCAACCGTTGAGTGCAAAACCGACAACCAGCGCCGACACGGTCAACAGGTTGGGGATGCGACGCTCTCTCAGATCGGTATAGACGGCCACGCAGCACACGGCGAGCGCGAGGCCCCAAGTCAGATGCATGGTCAGTCCTCCTCACTCTCGGAAAAGCGTCGCGTTTTGGAAAAAGGGTCCTATCCGCAGCCGGTTAGGACCCCTTGCCTCTCTTGCGTTGTCGAGCTTTTCCAAGTATAATTTTCGGGTAAAGAATAAGTGCGATTACTCGGTCGCGGCTGGAGTGTCCAGGTTGTCGTTTACTTCATCGAACAGACCGTCGATCGACGTGCCCATCAGGGTCAACGCGCCGATGACGACGACGGCGACGAGGCCGATGATCAGACCGTATTCGACGAGACCTTGACCGCTTTCTTCTTTCCAGAGACGTTTGATTGCTTGTACCATGTGAGTACTCCTCCTTTGGGATCATAGGATATCAGGGGTATAAAAAAACCTCTGCACAGTGGCTGCTGTGCAGAGGTTGTACCACCCAATCGCAGAGAATGGGATGTCCTCAAATCAGCAACCTGGCGATCATCTTTTCCGGTGAATCACAGCGATTCTGAATGGAAGAGGAAGACCCATGGCTTTGCGTCCCCGTCTTTCGAACGGGTTTGCCTTTTGTGATTTTGATGCGTTTGAATTCGTTTAACTCGGCCTTGACTCCACTATACACGTTTGTCGAACAGCGGCGAAATAGGCTGTTCTGCCCTTTTTGGGGATGTCTGGAGACCTGTATTTTCTGAATATTTCTGGAAATTTAATCAACGTAAGTAGGAACAACGGCACCTCTCCTGCGGGAAGAAGTGCCTTTTTTGCAAAATAGGAAGGTGATCATCATGGCCTATGACGGTCTAGTGTTACGGGCAGTGGCCCACGAGTTGTCGACGGCGCTTACGGGCGGGCGGATCGACAAGCTGTATCAACCCTTGGAGCGCGACCTCTTGTTTACCGTGCGCGGCTTCGGGCGCAACCATCGCCTGCTGCTGACGGCGAACCCCTCTTACCCGCGCGTCGGGCTGATCGAGGAGTACAAGGGGCAGAACCCGATGGAGCCGCCGATGTTCTGCATGCTGCTGCGCAAACATTGCGAAGGCGGGCGGATCACCCGCATCGAGCAGGTCGGCAACGAGCGCATCCTGCAGATCGGCATCGAGAACCGCGATGAGCTCGGCGATCTGACGGAGCGGGTGTTGGTGGCGGAGATCATGGGCCGCCACTCCAACGTGATCCTGCTCGACGCGACGGAGAACCGCATTCTCGACTCGATCGTGCATGTCAACTTCGGCACCTCTCGCCATCGCGAAGTCCTGCCGGGGCGGGCGTATGTCGCGCCGCCGGAGCAGAACAAGGCGAACCCGTTTGACGCTACATACGGTGAGTTTCAAGAGCGGCGAGCGGCGTCCCAAGAGCTGCCGCTGGAGAAGTTCTTGGTGCAGACGTACACCGGCCTCTCCCCGCTCGTCGGCAAGGAGATCGCTTATCGCGCCGGGGCGGATGCGTCGGTCGATGCCGAGTGGCAGGCGTTTGCCGCGCTGATCGGCGACCTGCGCGAACACCGCTACCAACCGACCGTCGTCTACGTGGACGGACGCCCGAAGGCGTTCTCCTGCATCGCGCTCACCCACCTCGAAGGGGAACGAAAGTCCTATGCCACGATGTCCGAGGCGATCGACACGTTTTACGCGGAAAAGTCGTGGCGGGACGCGTTGCGCCAAAAGTCCCAAGACTTGGAGCGGTTGTTAGGCAATGAGTTGCAGCGCAACGTCGGGAAAATCGAGAAATTCGAGACGGCGATTCGGGAAGCGGAGCAGGCGGAGGTCTACCGCGTGTACGGCGAGTTGCTGACGGCCAACCTTTACCGGTTGGAAAAAGGCATGTCGGACGTCACCGTGCAGAATTTCTACGACGAGAACCTCGCCGAGCTGACCGTTCCGCTCGATCCCGCGCTGTCCGGCAACGAGAACGCGCAGACGTACTTCAAACGCTACAACAAAGTGAAGAAGTCGCTCCCGATCTTGGAGCGGCAGATCGAAGAGGCGCGGCAGGAGATTCAGTATCTGGAGAGCCTGGTGCAGCAGTTGAGCACCGCCAACATGCAAGACCTCGAAGAGATCCGCGACGAGTTGGCGAACGAAGGCTACATCAAACGCAAGCAGAAGCCGTTGCCCAAAGGCAAAAAGCCGCCGAAGCAAAAAGAAGCCCCGGTCAAGCCGGAGCGCTACGTTTCCACGGACGGGATCGACATCTACGTCGGCAAGAACAACAAGCAAAACGAATACCTGACGATGAAGTTCGCTCACAACACCGACACGTGGCTGCACACCAAGGACATTCCCGGCTCCCACGTCGTGATCCGCTCCAAGGACGTCCCCGAGACGACCTTGTTGGAAGCGGCCCAACTCGCCGCCTACTTCTCCAAGAGCCGCGAGTCGAGCCAAGTGCCGGTCGACTTCACGCTGATCAAGCACGTCTGGAAGCCGAACGGTGCGAAGCCGGGGTTTGTGTTGTATGACAACCAGCGCACGCTGTATGTGACACCTGACGAGAAACTCGCCGCGAAGTTGCGTGCCACCACCTAACAAGGACTGATCTTCGTCTGGATGCCTGTCATGTAAATTCCTGACAGCCATAAAAGCACCACCGCTTTTCGTACCCTATAGCATCCCACCTCAGACGTGCGGAACGGTACACCCAACCCGGAGCGAGACCTGCCCTCTCGCTCTCCATCCTGCTTAGACGGTGCTGCCACCTCGCAGATGCGGCACCGAGACTCCCGTTACAGAAACGGGAGTCTTTTTTGTGCTACTATGGAACGTGGAGGCGATATTCAACTATGGCATTGATCGAAGTACGCAACTTGCGTAAAGAATTCAAACGGCTGAACCCCAAGACCGGATTTCTCTCCGGGGTTCGCAATTTGTGGAATACGGACTATCACGTCCACAAGGCGGTCGACGGGATCTCCTTTGACGTGGAGGAAGGCGAGTTGCTCGGCTACATCGGGCCGAACGGGGCGGGCAAGTCCACCTCGATCAAGATGATGACCGGTATTCTTGTCCCGACCGCCGGTGACATCACGGTCCGGGGTCTGACCCCGTGGAAGCAACGCCGTGAACACGCGAAGAACATCGGCGTCGTCTTCGGGCAGAAGACCCAGCTCTGGTGGGACATCCCCGTCATCGAGAGTTACCGCGTGTTGAAGACGATCTACAAAATTCCCGACGATGTCTACAACCGCAACCTGAACCGATTCCGCGACCTCTTGGAGCTACACGAGTTCGAGCGTACCCCCGTGCGCCAACTGTCGCTCGGGCAACGGATGCGCGCCGACTTGGCCGCCGCCCTGCTCCACGACCCGCGGATTCTCTTCCTCGACGAGCCGACGATCGGCGTCGACGTGCTGGCCAAAGACCGCCTGCGCACGTTCATCAAGGAGATCAACAAGGAGCGCGGCGTGACCGTCATCCTGACCACGCACGACATGGACGACATCGAGAAGCTCTGCCACCGCATGGCGATCATCGACGACGGCAAGATCCTCTACGACGGCTCGATCGACGCGCTGAAGAAAAAGTTCGCCAACGAGCGCACCTTGATCATCGAGCTAGACGATGCACCTTACCGACTGGACATCCCGGGCACCCGCGTGCTGCGCGAAGAAGGCCCGCGCGTCTGGCTGTCGTTCAACCGCGAGGAGATGACCGCGTCCGGCGTGATGATGAAAGTGGCGGAGCACCACACGATCCGCGACATGACGGTGGAGGAACCGGAGATCGAGTCGATCGTCCGCGACATCTACCAAGCGGGGATGGAGCGCAACGCCAAGGCGAAGGAGGATCCGCATGTCGCTGTTTTGGACGTTTAGCCGACAGTTCTTCTATCAACAATCGGCGTACCGGCTGAATTTCTGGCTGGAGATGTTCTCCCTGCTCTTGCAGCTCTACGTCGTCTACACCCTGTGGAACGTGCTGTTCGACCAAGCGCCGCAGTCGTTCGGCGGCGTGTCGTTGACGCAGATGATCACCTATGCGCTGCTCGGGATCTTGCTCGGCTCGATCCTGACGCTCGATGAAGGCGTGCATACCTACATCCAAACACAGGTGCGGATGGGGATGATCACTTCCGACCTGATGAAGCCGATCGACTTTCTGCTGCACATGATGGCCCGCAACTTCGGGACGATGGTGGTGCGGCTGTGCTTCTACCTGCTGCCGCCGCTGTTGGTCGCCTACTTTTTGTTCGATCTGGTGTTGCCGACGTCGCTGACCCAACTGCTCGCGTTTGTGCTGGCGGTGATGCAATCGTGGCTGATCCTCTTTTTCTGCAATTTTTTATTTGGCTTGATCGCGTTCAAGACGCTCGACTTGCTGGGGTTCATGTTCACGTACTTCGCGCTGATCCGCTTCGCTTCGGGGCAGATCATCCCGCTGTGGCTGTATCCCGACTCGATCCGCCCGTTTCTCGACGCACTCCCCTTCCAGTCGATCTTCTACACGCCGCAAGCGATCTTCACCGGCGTGCTGCAAGGAGCGGACATGTGGCAGGCGGTCGGCGTGCAGACGCTGTGGATGCTCGGCCTGTTCCTGGTCGCGCGCCTGATCTGGGGGCGCATCTTCAAATATCTCGTGGTCCAAGGAGGGTGAGCCGATTTTATGCGTGACAATCTGACCGTATACTTGACGATGATTCGAGCGGCGGTGCTCACCCGCTTGGAGTACCGCGCCGATTTCCTGATGGGCATCTTCGGGGTGTTCATCCTCAACGCGGGCACGCTGGCGACGACGTGGGTGCTGCTCTCCCGCTTCCAGACGCTGCACGGCTGGTCGTTCTGGGAGATCGTCTTTCTGTACAACATGTGGCTGTTCGGCCACGGCATCCGGGCGGTGTTCTTCCGCCACATCAACATGCTGGAGCAGTTTATCGTCGAAGGCACGTTCGACCAGTTGCTGACCCGCCCCGCCTCACCGCTGGTGCAGTTCTTGGGGCGCGAGGTGCATTACCTCGGGCTTGGCGATGTGATTCTGGCGACGTTCATGCTGACGATGGCCTACCAGAACCTCGGCTTGGACTGGCCGTGGTGGATGTTCGGATGGTTCCTCGTCGTGGGGCTGGCTTCGGCGGTCGTGGAGATGGCGTTGACGCTGCTGTTGGCGTCCGTCTCGTTTATCACGACGCGCTCGCGGGCGTTGATCAACGCGGCGTCGCAGTTTTCGTTCGGCGTGGTGCAACAGTACCCGGTGGACATGTTCAACAAGCTGTTGCGCGGCGTCGTGACGATCCTGTTGCCGTTCGCGTTTATGAACTACTACCCGTCGCTGCTCCTGTTGGGCAAGCAGGATCAGGTGCCCTACGGCTTCCTGACGTGGTACTCGCCGATCGTGGCGCTGATCCTGCTCGGGTTGGCGATTGCGATGTGGAATTTCGGCATCAAGCGCTACCAGAGCACCGGTTCCTAACCGTTTTGAAAAAGTAAGCTGTGCCTTTGAGCCGGACAGGTGGCAATGGCGTGGGTGGCTTCGTATCTTGAAGTATGCGAGGTGATCGTCCATGCACATTTGCTGCCTGTCGCCGGGCTCGCTTCCTCTGCCCCCGGCGCGGTGTACGTCGGTGGAGATTTATGTGGCGCAGTTGGCGCGGGAAGTCAGCCGCGCACACCCCGTGACCCTGTTTGGCAAAAGCTCGCGTGTTCGGCGGCGCAAACAAGGCCACCTCACCACCTTCACTTTTCCCACCCGAGGCGGTCGGGCTTATCTGCAACAAGCGTTGCAGGAGATCCGGCGGCTGCGTACACCCCCTTCCCTGCTGCACGTGGAAAACCGTGTGGCGTTCGTTCCCTTGGTGAAAAAGGCGTTTCCCAAGACGCCTGTCGTGTTGAACCTGCATTCGAACGTGTTGATCGCCCAACTGTCGGACCGCACCGTACGCGCTTGTTTTCGGAACATGGATGCGCTGGTGGTGAACAGTTCTTTTTTGCGTGCGGATCTGTTGCGGAAGTATCCGGCGTTGCCGGCTGAGAAAGTACATGTGATCCATCCGGGCGTGGAAATCGAGCGGTACCCGGCGCGGGATTCGGTGGCCGGAAAGCGGTTGCGACGGGAGATTCGCGAGCGGTTGAGGGTGGCGGAGGAGACCAAAGTGCTACTGTTCGTCGGTCGGTTTATTCCGCGAAAAGGGATTCTGGAGTTGGTGGAGGCGTTTCGCGAGGTGCAGGAGCGGTTCCCGGAGACGGAGCTGTGGGTGGTTGGAGGCAAGCCGGTGCAGGAAGAGAACGCCTATCATCAGGCGCTGGTGGAGGCGTCACGAGGACTGCCTGTGCGGTTCTTGGGCTTCGTCAAGCAACCTGACCTCCCCAAGTACTACTTCGGCGCCGACCTGTTCGTCTGCCCGTCGCAAAAGCCCGAGTCTTTCGGCCTCGTCAACGTCGAAGCGTCCGCCTGCGGGCTACCTGTTGTCGCCAGCGATGCGTGGGGCATCCGAGAAGCCGTCGAGGACGGCGTGAACGGACGGCTGGTGGAGCGGTATGCGGAACCGCAAGCGTTGGGTCAGGTGCTGATAGAGTTACTAAGCGACCCCGAGCGGATGGAGCAGATGGGGATGCAAGGACGACTGCTCGTAGAGGAGCGGTTCACTTGGAAGAAAACAGCCAAAGAATTCGAGAAGTTGTATCGCAGGACGATAAAATGAGTAACATGACTCTCGATTTCGTATGCAGGACGCCATCATCATTCTGACTCCATGACTCCGAGTTCACTGAACGACAAGCAAAAACTCTCTCCCGATTTCGGAAGAGAGTTTTTTTGCTTTGCTTCATTCTTTTTTACTTCGCCATGAAATAAGACAGGGCCATCAAGGTCATCCAGATGTTGATCCCTGCAAAGTACGAGAACTCCGTCAGCGCGGAACGCTCGTAAGACACCTTCTGGAACAGCCATGTGAACAGATAGCTCACCACACCCGCGCCGAGGAACAGCAGGGTGATCGCGGACGAGGTGTGCATCCACGTCGGCGCATACTGGTAGTAGTTGTCCAGCTTGCCGTAGTTGAGGAACACGGCGATCTGCGACGCAAGGTAGAGTACGATGCCGATGAACAGGTGCAAGTTCGGACGGCCGAGCAGCAGGTGCTCTTTGCGAATCACGAGGTAGAACAGATACAGATAGGAAGCGATCGGCCACGACACGGCGATCATCAGCAACACGAACGCGATCGCGAGGTACTCCGGAATGACGAACGCCGCCGTCTTGTAATCGTCGCTCGTGATCACATTGGTCTTCTTCACATAAGACGGCTCGGTCGAGTTAAAGTAAAAGTGGTAGTCATGCGACCCGTACAGCACGTTGTACAGGATCGTCGTGTTGCCATCCTGTTCGCTGAATGTCGGATTAAGGCCGAGGCGTTGGTTGTTCGACACGCGGGTCAAATCGCTCTCGTTCCAGCGACCCTCCGAGAAGGAGGACATAAACATCTCTTGACCGTTGACCCGGTTGTTCTTGGCATAGCCCGCGATAAAGGCGATCTTCAACTTGTCGTGCTGCCCCGGTGCCGTCACCCCTTCGTAAGCGGTCCACGTCGGACCGCCCGCCGTCTTCGGTACGAGCGGGTACTGTTGACCGGACATCGGGTTCGCCAGTTCGAACGAGTAGTATTTGAGCGACTGAGACATCGTTTTCGTCGATCGTTCCGTCATCAAGAAATAGCCGTACTTGTTGTCGATACCAAACGAGCTGTCGGCGATCATCGTCTGCGTCGACATCGCCAAGCGTTTGATCACCCTCGCATCGGACAAGTGATCATTAGACGTGTCAAGCGTCAGATAGCGCAGGTTGAACGTCTCGGAGGACAGAATCTCCAAGGCGCCGACATGAACGACGCCTTGGTTGTCGACCGTTCCGGCGATGTACTTCACTCGGCCCACCGGGAACTTTCGCAGTTCCTCCACAGCGGACGGGGTGATCCGATCGACATGCAGGAACTGCTCGCCGCCGATCAGCAGATACGCCTTGTCGCCCGCTTGCACGACATCGAGGTTGAGCGCTTTTTGACCGACCGCTTGCGGCTTGGTCCATTGGTTGTTCTGCCAGGTGGCGCGCTTGAGCACTTCCCCTTTGCCGATCCAGAACACGTCATCGCCGATGACGCGGTATTTGGAATAGGTGCGGATATCGGCGTCCGGCACCGGGCGTTTGTCGAACGCGTTGTCCTCGCCCTTCGGATCGAGCGTGGCGTAGACCATGCTTTGGCCTTTGAGCCAGACATAGCGGGAATCGCCGATCGGCTGTGCTTCCCGGTTCAAATCGGTCACGCCGACTTCGGTCGTGCGCCCGAACGGTTCGGTAAATGGTAAGATGCGGTTGTCCGCCTCCAGTTTGACTTGCAACAGGTACAGCAGTACGAAAGTCAGGAGGAAGGGAAAGAATTTTAAGAATTTTTTCATTGTCGGTAGGTGTCTCCTTTTGTCCCTTTTTGCTCGTAGGTTATAGAATACTAGATTTCCAGAGATTTGAAAACAGGGAAAACAGGATTTGGGCGCGACTTTTGGTATAATGGATAAGGATTGAAGGAGGAGGAATGTTTGGATGTCCAACACGGAACAACTGACGGGCACGGTGGAGAAAGTGCAGGTTGCCAGCCGCTTTCTCGATGAGACGCGTGAAGTCCACGTGTATCTCCCCCACAACTACTCGCCCTTGTACAAATACCCGACCCTTTACATCAACGACGGTGCAGACTATATGACGATGGGCCGGATGATCTCGCTCTTGAACAAGCGGTTCGAAGACCGCCACGCGCTGCGCTTCCTCGTGGTGTTCGTGCCGGTCGACAAGTCGATTCGCACGGAGGAATACTCGCCGAAGGGCAGCAGGCACGAAGCGTATCTGCGCTTTTTCGCGGATGAGCTGGTGCCGGCGATCGAAGAGCAGTTCACGGCGTTCCCGATGGGACCGGCCCGCGGGATCATGGGGTCGTCGCTCGGCGCGACGGCGGCGTTACATACGGTGCTCGCTTATCCGCGCAAGTTTCACTACTTGGCGCTGCAGTCCGGTGCCTTCCGCGAGCCTTCCTTGGAAGCGGTGCAAGGTCGTCGCGACTTGGCGACGGTGCCCGTGTATCAGGTGGTCGGTTTGCAGGAGGACCGTTTTGAAACGGCGAAAGGCACGATCTTCGACATTCTCGCCGCCAACCGCAACATGCGCGAAGCACTGGAAGCCCAAGGCGTGGAGGTCGAGTACGCCGAGTACGACGCCGACCACACGTGGGGCTTCTGGCAGGAAAACCTGCCCCGTGCGTTGGATCACTTTGTTAGACACGTGTCGTTTTAAAAGGTTACGTGGTGATCGGATGGGAAAAAAGACCAAGTTGCTCTCTGTGACAGGAGGCAACTTGGTCTTTTTGGTTGAGACAGCATGATGAAGATCGTTTTGCACGTGCATGTCGATCGACCCGCACTTCGTCCGAAGTGCAATCACTTACAGCCAGTACAGGTCTGCCATCCTTGCAACCGCTTAAGGCGTCACACCTTCGTCAGAGCTACTGACCGCGTTTCTTTTTCAACAGCCGCGAGACAGTGTTGCCGTCTTGCTCGTCTGCAGGTTGCTTGGATGTAGGCTGCGATTGTACAGAGGCTGTCGGTGATGGTCTTGTGACGGGAGGCGAGTTAGTTGGGAGACTCTTGTCTTCTTTGGTAGGAGTCGCCAGCGAGGACTGCGTTCTGCCGTCGCTTGTGTTTTTCACTCCCCTTGTCTCTCTCGCCTTCTCCTCAGCCGTCGTCCCCGTTCGCAACTGCGTCGCTTGCAACGCCTTCTTTTTCAACCCGCGTACCGATGTGCCGGCAGAGGCTGTCGAGGCGGTTGATTGCCCGGCTCGTTTGCGACGCGCTTGCCACCACGCCTGCAAGCGATCAAACGGGATGCGCACGCGGCGCAAGGCGATGTCGAGCGGCCAGAGAATCGCGGCGAGGAGCAACAGAAGCAGAGAGATGTCGCGGCTCTGCCACTTCGCAGGCAGGTTGTCCGCGAACGCCGCCTCCGTGTCGTCCAGCACCACGCCGCCGCCCGCTTGGGCGATCGCTTGCAACGTCGCGTCGCCGTTTTGCGCCAGGGCGTATTCCGGCGAGTACGGCACGGCGAGACCCGTGGAGGCGGCGCGCACCGCCTGACCGCCCTGCTGCTCCTGCACGGAGATCATGTACGTGCCCGGCTTGGCGGCGGCAAAATTCCCCGTATACTGCCCAGGCGCTTTCAGAAGCAAAGGCACTTCCTCCCGACTCAGATCGGAACCGATGACCTCCGCCTTCAGCACCGCGCCCGATGCCAGCGGTTGCTTCAAGTTGACCTCCAAACTCCCCTGCCCCGCCGCCGTATTGGCAGACAGGTCGAGCGACGTGGTGCGGTATTGCGGCAACAGCCACGTCATCAACTGGTTCCAGAACGCGGCGGAACGCTCCCACGCCGCCCATTGGTTCGACCAGACGCCCTTCGCGTCGGACGTCCACGCCACGGCGCGACCCAGACCGTATTGCCAGCGCACCAGCAACGGTTCGCCGGACGGATTGGCGAGTACGGTATCCGCCGTCTCTTTCGCAGTCGTGGCGATCTGGGCGTTGATCGCCGGAAGCCCCTGCTCGAACAGAGGCAGCATCTCCTTTGCTTGCCCGATCGCCGGGGTGAACGGGTTGTCTTCGATATACGTCTTCCCGGCCAGTGCCGTCTCTTTGGAAAAGATCTGCGGCACGTTTTGGCTGTCCGTCGTCTGGTAGAAGCGACCTTTTGCCAAGTCGGCCAACCGTTGCAACAAGGCGGTATCCGCGTCGTTGCCCACTGCGACGGTGGACATGGTGATGCCTTCCTTGCGCATCAACTCGGTCAAGCCTTCATAGTCGCCGTTTGGCGATTGTCCGTCGGTGAGCAGGATGATGTGCTTGCGCTTGGTTTTGACATCCTTCAAGCGGTCAAACGCATCAGAGACGGCCGGGAAAATGTTGGTGCCGCCTTCCGCTCGGATGCCGGAGATCTGTTCCTGCATCGCCTCCGGGTCGCTCACTTGCGTCGGCTCGATCACCCACCACGGGGCGGAGTCGAACGCCAGCACGCCGAGCGTATCCTGCGGCGACAGCATCTTCGTCGAACGCCGGGCCGCTTCTTTCGCCAACTCGATTTTGTCCCCGCTCATCGAACCGGAACGGTCGATGACCAGCAACAGGCCGAGCGACGGGATCTTTTCCTGATTGCGAATGTCCATGTAGACAGGCAACGCTTTTTCAATCGGGGTGTTGAAGTAGCCGCCGAGACCGAACGAGTTGTCGCCGCCCGTCATCATCAACCCGATGCCGAAGTCGCGGACGGCCGACTCGACCGCCTGCTGCGTCTGCTCCGGCACATCGGTGCCCGAAGCGTTGGCGAGGACGATGACCGCATAGCGGCGCAAGTCTTCCAGTTGGCCGGGCATCGTGCCGGGCGTGCGGACTTCATACGGGAAGCCGCTGGCGTTTAACGCTTGGGTCAGCCACTTCGCTTCCCCTGTCTGCCCTTCGACGATCAGGGCTGTGGGTCGACCCGACACTTCGCCATAAGCGTACGCCGTGTTGTTGGCGGAGAGGGTGTCCTGCCCCGCCTGCACTTCGACCCGGTAGCGATGAAAGCCGGCATCCTTCGCTTCTAAAGGAAGAGCGAGGCGCGTTTCCCCTTTTTTCAAATCGACGGGGGTGGTGCTGACCAGCTCGTTGTCCTCATAAACGCGCAGTTGCGCCGCCGTCGCCACGGTGGACTGCAGCACGGCGTCCAAGTTGAACGTCTCGCCTTGATAGAGCGTCGACGGGACGGTGGCCGAATCGATCAGCACTTCCGAACCGCTGTGGCGCGTCAGTTTTACCACGTCGACGCGCACGCCGCGATCTTTCAGGTAGGCGGCTTCTCTTGCGGCATCGCCGATATTCTGCTCGCCATCCGAAAGCAGGATCACGCGTGGGTTGTAGCCGGGTTCGGCCAAGCCTTCCGCCAAGCGCAGACCGCCTGCGAGGTTGGTGAAGTTCGGGTTTTGTACCAAGCCGAATTCGAGGTTCGGCGAGTTGTCCGTGCTCATCGGGTATTCGACAGCCGGCTTCTCGCCCAGCCCGAGGATGGCGTAACCATCTTCGGGGCGTTTGTCTCGAATGGCGTCTTGCAACCACGCCACCGCTTGCTTGTCATCGGCGACCGACTTCGATTCGTCGACGACGAAGATCGCCTGTTGGTGAGCGAGCGGCGCTTTAAACTGCGCCCCCGCTACGGCCAGGACCAGTAGCAGGAACAGCAGGCTGCGCAGGACAGCGACGCTTTTCTTACGCGCCCCTTGCAAACGGCGCTCGTCCTTGTACCACCAATAGATCGCATAGGCCGCCGGAAGCAACGCCAGCAACCACCAAGGGTGTGCGAAATCAATACCCACGTTTGTACACCCCCCATTCTACAAACGTCAGGAGCAGGATCAGCATGGCGACATAGCGCCAGATCTCGCGGTGCCCCTGTTCGGCAAGGGCGGTGTGCGCCTTGCCGCCTGCGCTTGGGTCGTCCTCGCCGCCTCCCGTAGTCGGGAGCGAGACTTGGCTCGGAGCGACCGTCGATTCGGCGGGCGGCGTGTGAACCGCCAGCAGCATCTGTTGTTCGCCCGCTTCGTCTTGGAAACGGTACAGACCCGGTTCGGTCGGGGTGAACCCGTGCTCCACCATCTCCGGCTCGACGTCCCGTTTTGCGCCGGATGGGTCGGTCACCTGCCAGCCTGTTTCACGAATCGGCGACAACAGAGCCACCCGTCCCCCTACTTCCGTCTCGCCAAGCGACGAGTCGGCAGCGGGGAGCAGGTCTTCTTTTAGATGCTGAATCAGCAAAGGAAACGCAGGCAACAGCGGCAAGTCCGATCGGTGCAAGTCGAACGCCAGCACGGCGATTCGATGCCCTTCCTGCTCGCCTGCATATAAGATCGGCGTATCGCCGCTTTTCACCAGCGGTTGCAACCACGGCACCGCCTGCACGTCGCGCACGCTTTGCAGATGGAGTTTACTCAAGTCCACATGCTGCAAGATCGGCGAATCGGGAGCGGTGACTTGCAACTTGCCCGGTTCCAAAGCATCTCCTGTCGAGACGATCCCTGCTCCCTGCGGCGGGTTGACCAGCAACACCGCGCCTTGGGGCCATTCCTTGGGCAGGTAGTTGTCGTACACGTACAACGCGGCGTCCTTGGGCGGTGCCTCCGGGTCGGTGCCCCGCTCCACGGAAGCGGTTCCCCCAAGCGCCAACGCTTTTTCGAGAAACAGGTTCCCTTGCGTCGCCACCCAGATGTTCGACGAACCGCTCTGCTCCGTCAGCACGATCCACTCGTTGTCGAGAGCGAGTGCGTCTTGGGACGTCAGCGCGACTTTGTACGTGTCCTGCAACGGCAAGTCCTCCCATGTCACCGCTTGCTGCTCATGCGGCGGCAGGTTCAGCGAGGAGGCTGCGAGCAGATCCCCTTTGGCATCAAAAAGTTGGATGTCGAACGCCGCCGGCTGCTCTCCGTAGTTCTCCACCGTCGCCACGAGCGAGCCGGTGGTCCCGATCGCGAGGGCGGCGGCATGTCGAATGCCGACGTTGGCGGTCTCGTTTGCGTTGGACTCCGCTTGCACCGCTCCGTTTATCAGCTTTGTGACGGAACCGAAGATCGGCAACAACTTCGGATCGAGCCCCCAGTTGCCGTCCGAATACAGGAGCACGGATGCGGCGGGGTCTTGTGCGGACAGAGCGGCGGCTAGAGAAAGAGCCCCTTCATAGTCGGCCCCGCCGTATTCCTGCCGCACCTCGTCCAACACCTTGTCCAACTGGGACGGATCATTGCCCGCCGACAGCACCCGCGCTTCGCCGCCCATGCCGATCAAGGTCAGGCGCTGTTGCGGGGAGAGGCTGTCGATGATGTCGTGCAGTTCCTGTTTGCTTCGTTCCAGTCGAGTCGTCTCGCCCGTTTGTGCCGCCATCGAGGCGGACAGGTCGAGCACGGCGATCGTGTGCGCCGCCAACGGTGCGCTGCCCGGCACGGTCGGTCGAGCCAGCGAGAAAGCGAACAACGCAGCCGCCAGCAGTTGCAGCAACAACAGTATGTTGCGCCGCAACTTTTGCCACGGGCGGTTCGCTTCCATCTCCCGGAGCAGCTTTTGCCAGAGCAGAATGCTCGGCACGGTCTGTTTTTCATACGTCCGCTTGAGCAGATAGAGCAGGATGATGGCAGGAAGCGCGAGCAGGAACAACAGCATCCACGGGGAGAGCAGATTCATCGCCCGATCACCCCCGCTGTCACCATCCGCCGGAAAAACGCGTCCTCCAGCGACTCATCCGCAGGCAAGAGCGCATAGTACAACCCGCGCCGCCGGCAATAATCCTGCAACTCGGTCGTATAATCCGCCACCGCCTGCCGGTAGCGATCGACCACGTGCGGAGAGAGCGCGACCTCCTTGCCGCCGCCCGTCTCGCTGTCGATCAGGTGTACATCCCCCATGAACGGCGGGTCGAGCTCCTCCCGCGCCAAGACCTGTACGACGACGATCTGGTGGCGTTGCAGTTGCAAGCGACGAATCGCTTCTTCATAGCCGTCCTGAAACAGAAAGTCAGACAGCAACACCACCACCCCCGGCTCCCGAGGCACACCGCCCCGCACGAGCCAGTTCAGCGTGCCTTCCGTCGCCTCCTCAGGAGTTTGCACCGCCTGCAGCGCGTCAAACAACCGCGAAGCCGCAGGTTTCCCCGTCAGTCGCGGCGTGCGCGTTCGCAACTTCTCCGCAAACACCCACGCTTCCACGCGGTCATCCTCCGCCAACGCCAGATACCCCAGCGCCGCCGCCATCTGCTGCGCCTGTTGCAGTTTGTCGCCAAACATCATCGAGTGGGAAACGTCGACCAGAAGATACAACAGCGCGTCCCGCTCATCGAGAAACGTTTTGCGAAACAGCTTTCCCAGCCGCGCGTACGCCCGCCAATCGAGGTGGCGCAAGTCGTCGCCCGGCGTGTACGGCTTGTATTCCGCAAATTCGACCGACGTGCCGACCTGCCGCGTTCTTCGCGCACCGCCGCGCAGGCTGGGGACCTCGCGCATCAAGAGTCGCATCCGTTCCAAACGCCCGAGAAATGCGGGCGTGATAAAAGCCCCCCGGCTCATAGTCCCACTCGCTGCAACAGATGCTCGACCAACGATTCGACCGTGTAGCCGTCCGCCGCCGCTTCAAAGTTCAAGCCGATCCGATGGCGCAGCGCGGGCACGGCAACGGCGCGAATGTCTTCGCTCGACACGTTCAGCCGCCCGTGCAGAAACGCCCGCGCCTTGGCCGTCTTAACAACCGCTTGCGCCGCCCGCGGACCCGCTCCGTAGCGCACATAGCGCGTCACTTCATCCGATGTGTCGTCCAGCCCCGGTTGCGAAGCGTAGATCAGCTCGACCACCTGCCCGACCAGCTCCGGAGTGATCAGCATCTCGCGCACCAGTTCTTGTAGCTTGGCGATCGCCTCCCCGTTTAAGACCGGCGAGATCTCGCCCGTTTGCGTTCCCGTCGTCATCGCGACGATTTCCTGCAACTCCTGACGGGTCGGGAACGGCACCTGCACTTTTAACAAAAAACGGTCGAGTTGTGCTTCCGGCAGCGGATACGTGCCTTCCAGCTCCAACGGGTTTTGCGTCGCCAGCACGAAAAAAGGGCGTGGCAAGGACCGCGTCTGGCCGCCGACCGTGACCGACGCTTCCTGCATCGCTTCCAGCAGCGCCGACTGCGTCTTCGGCGTCGCCCGGTTGATCTCGTCGGCGAGGACGAGGTTGCCGAAGATCGGGCCTTGCTGGAAGGAGAAGCTCATCCCCTTGCCCGGCTCTTCGCGCAGGATGTCGGTGCCGACGATATCGGCCGGCATCAGGTCGGGGGTGAACTGAATACGGGAATAACTCAGGTCGGTCACGTCCGCCATCGTTTTCACCAGCAGGGTCTTGCCGAGGCCCGGCACCCCTTCGAGCAGGGCGTGACCGCCGGCGAGGATGCACAAGAGCACCTGCTCGACGACCTCGCCTTGACCGATCACGCGGGTGGCGATCTCGTGGCGGGCCTGTTTGATCTGTTCGCGATAGGTTTCCAACATCACCGTCATCGCTTGGTTCCTCCAATCTCTCTCCCCTTCTCGGGATTAAGGCGCAATGTTTGTAAAATAGTCGCGAACCAATTCCTGTTCGCTCATCGGCAGGTCGCTGCGGTCGACACTCTCGCGGGCGACCGCTTCGTATTGTCTGTAGACTTCCTCATAGGGGCGGGCGACGCCGGGGGTGACGAAGCCTTGGCCGTCTTTCATCTGGCTGGAGCCCTGATGCAAGGGGCCGCCGCCGTCGTTGCCCGTTTCGCCGACGCCGAATTCGCCCGCAGGAACGGTGACCAACTGGCGACCGCCGACACCGGTGCCCCAGCCGGAGCCGCCTTGTCCGACGCCACCGCCACCGCCGGAACCGGAGCCTCCTGCACCGCCTTGGCCTTGACCCGCTCCTTGACCTTGACCCTGCCCCTGTCCGGCGCCTTGGCCGCTTCCGTCGCCGCTTTGCCCGGACTGACCACTCTGTCCCCCGGGCGCTTGCCCGCCTTGTTGTCCTTGACCGGACGGGTCGAGGGCCAGTTGCCCGTTGAAGTCGAGCGGGTTCTGCGCAGGGGTGCCGCTCGCCTGTGCCAGTTGCGCACCCAATTGTGACAGCGCGGCCAACTGCTCAGGACTCAGACTTTGCAAGGCAGCCGCCAACTTTGCGCCCGCTTGCCCCATCTGCGCGGCGTTGCCGCTTCGCATCGCGCTCGCCGCCTGTTGCATCGCTTCTTTGAGCTCCGGGTTGGCGCTTTGGTCCTGCGCCTGTTCCATCGCGGCGGCGAGTTGTTCCTTCTCTTGGAGCGACAGGTTCTTCATCTTGTCTTGCATCTGTTTCAACGCATCCCGCAACTTGGCGGCATCGCCTTTTTTCAACGCGTCGGCCAGTTGCTGACCTTGCTTGGCTTTCTCCAACGCATCGGCGAGCTTTTGCAAGTCCGCTTTTTGCTGACGTTTGGCATCGCCGAGCTGCTTCAACTTGCTCTGCGCCTTGGCGAGCGCCTGTTTCATCTCGTCGCGGGTTTTCGCTTCTTTTAACTCCTCTTGCAACTTCTTGACCGCGTCGTCCAGCTTGGCTTGCTCTTGCTTGGACAGCGCGGCTTTTTGCTTCGCTTCTTCAGCAGCCTTCTTCGCTTCCTCCGCCACTTTTTCCGCTTCCTGTTGCACGGCGTGGCGTTCGGTGGCGAGATCGTCCATCGGGTTCGGAAGCCACGTAAGGGTGCCGACCGCGAGCAGGCAAACCAAGGCCGCACCAGCGAACCTTTTCGCTTGCTTGTTCAGTTCGAGCGAGATCATCTGCGGCACTTCCGCCCGCACTTTCAGCAGCTGGTCGATCGCCTCCGCTCGTTGCATCTTGGCGATCTCACTGTCCTCGTTGGCAAAATGAAGAGCTGTGCCGACCCGATCCTGCAGCTTGTAACGGTCGACCACGCGAGCCGCCTCGCGATACGTCGGGGCGCGAAACGCGCTGATCGCCAAGCCGACGACCGGACCTACCAGCACCAAGCCCCACGCCCAGAGGGCGCTGTGAAGCACAGGAGCGAAGCGGGCGATCAGGAGCAGCAGACATGCTGCCCCCAGACCGCCCAGAAAAGTGATCCCGCAACGGATCAACGTTTGTTTCCCCCACAGACGCCGACGGACAGGTTGTAGACCGGTCAGCAACTCTTGCGGGATCATGAGTGCGTCTCCTCCTCAGGAGGCGGAGACTGTGCGGGGTCATGGCCCGACGCCGCTTTTTTCGCCGCGTTGCGCCCGCGAATCGCTTGCAGCAACGGTCGCTTCACCGGGGTGATCATCCGCACGGTGAAGAACAGCAACAAGGCGGAGAACGGCAGGTAGACGACCAGATAATACAGCCACGGCGCCATCGGCAGCGAACTGCCTGTGCTCCCCGGCGTGGTGGGCATGTTCTGACCTAGCGCAGCCGCATCCGGCTCGAACAGCGAGATCAGGTTGAGCACCGGATTGAGCGCGGAAAGATAGAAGATGTTCGGATGTTGCACATACTGCCCGTTCAGATGCGACTGGTAGCTGAGCAGTTCCAGCACGAACACGGCGATCAGCGCGGTGGCACCCAAGATAAACAGGCACAGACCGTACGCGACGACCACCGCCACGCCCGTCCGCTTGAACCACGCGGAGCAGAACATGCCGATCGCACCAAACAGCACCATCGTCACCAGATAGAACCCGAATATGCCGAGCACCTGCCCCGGCGATACGCCGCCAAACAGGAACACCACCGCGTAGATCGGCAGCGTCGCGACGACGAGCAAGGCAATAAAAGACAGCGAGGACGCCATCTTCGACAGGACGATCTTGGTCGGCGAGAGATGGGTGGTCAGCAGGATGTTCAGCGTCTGCCGCTCCCGTTCGCCGGAGATCGTGCCCGCCGTCAAACCGGGGGCGACGAAGGCGACGAGAATCAATTGCGCCACGGTGAGGATCATGAACAGCTCTTTCGTCTCGCCGGGGTTGTAGTAGTTTCTGTGCGAATAACTGATATAGATATAGCCAAACGTGACGATGCTGATCGCCAACAGGTACAAGAGCAACAGGATCGGCGTCTTGATCGTCCGCATCCGGCCGCGAAACTCCTTGACCAGCACCGGGTTCATCAGGCGCAAGGACAACTTTTGCATCAGGAACCCACTCCTTTCGTGACGGTGAGGAACACGTCTTCCAGCGACCCCGCCTCCTGTTGGAAGCTGAGGACGGGGAAGCCGTTCTCGACCAATTGCGTCAACAGCGCGGCTTGTGCGTCGTCATCGCCGGAGAATTGGACGAGCAACGCCTTTTTTTCCACTTGGACTTGCATCACTTGGTCCAAACTCTGCACCAAGCTGTGCGCTTCCTCCACCCGGTCGAGCAGGCGGATGCGCAACACGCGATGCCCCGCCACCTGTGCGGCGATCTGCTCCACCGGCGCTTGGGCGATCAGTTGCCCGTGCTCGATGATGCCGATCGTGTCGCACATCTCCGCCAGCTCCGGCAGAATATGCGAGGAGATGATGATCGTCTTGCCCATCGCCTTCAGTTCCTTGAGGATTTCCTTCATTTCAATCCGCGCCCGCGGGTCGAGGCCCGATGCCGGTTCGTCGAGGATCAGCACCTGCGGGTCGTGGACCAGACAGCGGGCGAGACCGAGACGCTGCTTCATCCCCCGCGAGAGGGTGTCGACATAGCTGTCGGCCTTCATCGACAGGTTGACCAGTTCCAGCAGATCGGCGATCAACGCCGTACGCTGGGACTCGGGAATGTTATAGGCTCCAGCATAAAAATCGAGGTATTCGGTCGCCGTCAAGTTGTCATACACGCCGAAGAAGTCGGGCATGTAGCCGATCAACTGCCGGACTTTGTGCGGGTGGACGACGACATCGTAACCGCCGACATACGCCTGCCCGGACGTTGGTTCTAGCAGCGTCGCCAGCACCGACATCGTCGTCGACTTGCCGGCGCCGTTCGGGCCGACGAAGCCGAAGACGGTGCCTTCTTCGATGTACAGATTCAGGTCTTTGACGGCGTGGAATTTGCCGTATTTCTTGTTGAGATCAACGGTGCGGATCATCGTGCCACCTTCCCTTCCACCCCGACGTTCGGGAACGACACCACTTGCCCGCCGTTCAGGCCGGCGTCACCGGAGAGGCGTACGTTCAACTTGCCGTCGCCGGATACGTATTTCTGCAGATCGACTCCGGTCAACACGGATTCATTTTGTTCCGTGACTTTCTCCCACTCGCCCGACTGCCAGTTGAAATATTCACGGAAGTAGACGGCGTACACCGCCTTGTCGAGATCGATCTGTACTTTTTCCGGGATGAATTTGTCGTGAATCTTCACGTTGTACTGAATCCCGACGGTGCCGTCGAGAATGTGTACCCCTTCCGGCATCAGACCGATCTGGCCGGTCTGCTCGATGATCCGACCGCGAATCATCCCCGGCGGCATCATCGTCGCATCGTCCGTCGATTGCAACTCCATCTCTTGGCGGATCAGGCTGATGTAGCTGTCGTCCGAGACCTTTTCCCCTTGAATTCGATACAGATCGAGCGGAGTGTGCGAGAAGGCGAACAGTTGCAACGACGCATCCCCGAGGTTCATCGGATTGGTGGCAAATTCGGCCAAGTTGCGTTTGAGCATCTGATCATGATCCCCGTTGATGCCAAACGGGCCGTAAGTGACGGGAGCCAGCTTGTTCGTCAGCATGCCTGATCCGTACTTGTTTTTGACCAAGGTGATCGAGCTGATTCTCTCCTCCACCTTCGTCGATTCACCCGCTTTCAACTCCCCGAGATCAATCGCGCTGGTCCCGACGATGAGAAACGTTTGCTCCAAGTCAAAAGCCGACTTGTTGGTCAACGTCCCGCGCAGATAGCCGTCTTTGTCGAGGTGCAGGTTGTTTTCCACCTGCCCTTTGTTCTTCAAACGCGCTTCCACATAGGCACTGCGGGTTGTAAAATATTCCACGTTATCGTAGAGAATCTGCGTGCCGTCCGCATGTTGCAGCGTCCGCGAGCCTGTCATGTCCCTCGACATGCTGTTGTAGCCGGACATCCCGGCAAATGCCAGCGTGTCTGCCGGAAGATCGACCGCATAATCACCGCCGTGGGTGACGATGAAGGAACCGGCGCTCTTGACGGTCGCCGATTGCGGCGTTTTCAGATCGACTTGCGAGATATACTGCCCGATTGCGCCTTGCATCGGGTTCGCTCCCCAGAAGTAGATGCCCAAGGAGAACAGCACCGCCGCGCCGGGGATCAGTCCCCAGCCCCACTCGCGCTTGTTCAGGCGGCGCAAGAGCAGATACAGGATCGGCCCGATCAAGAGCAGATAGATCCCGAACATGATCAGGATCGTCTGGATCGAAGGGATCAGCGCTTCAAACTGCGAGGAATTAACGAGCAGCATGCGAACGGCGCCCATCGGGTCGATCCCGGTGTATTGCGGGTTGTATTTGGCAACGCTCAGCTCAGCCTGCCCGAAGACGTTGGACCAGAGGTCTTTGTTGCCTTGCCAAGACGCGAGCGGTTCTTCGCTCAGGTCGTACGCGGCATACAGCACATGACCGGCCCCGTAGCGGCGGTCGGCCAGCAGCGGCACGCCGCCGGACGCGGCGAGCACCTTCGCCTGTTGTTTCGGTGCGCCGGTCGAGACGGTCAGTTGTTTGACCGTCAACGGTGTGTGGACGTAGCTCGCGAGACCGGACAGATCGGTCAACGTCGTCGAGCCGTTGACCTCGACAGGCGACAGGTCGGCAAACAGACTGCCTCCTCCGTTGTAACCGGCCCCGCCGCTCAGAAGCAGTTTGCCGCCATCGGCGACCCAGTCTTCCACCGCATCGAGTTGGCCTTGCGTCAACTCATCCTGCGGGGCATGGTTGATCACCAGCAGGTCCAGCCCGTTCAATAGCTCCGGTCGATCGGGCAGGTCGTCTGCCGCCAGTTGCTTGACCGAAACTCTCCCACCGAGAGTGCTAGAGGGAACCAAAGAAAATACGTTCAAATCATCCGTCTTCGCCATCACCCCGCCAACCAGCAACGTGTCGGTGAGCGGCGTGCGGACGATGTTTTTTTGGAGATCAACTTCATCGCCGTCTTCATCGTAGAGACGGACGTTCACCGGTTGTTGGAATAGATAGCCTGGCACGAGCACGGTCACTTCCTTCGTGCCGCCTTGCGGTACCACGACTTCTTTTTCAAAGGTGCCGCGGACCGGCGAACCGTTGTACCCGGTGTTCGAGCTTTCGACGACCACATGCCCGGTCAGGTCGTCACCTGTGTTTTTCACTTGCACGCGCACGGGCGTCCAGGCCGTTTCCTTAAAGGAGCCGTCCCAACCGACGACGTCCACGGAAACCTCCGCTGCGCTGTCGGCGAACGCAGCTTGCGTCGAGCCGCCGATGAGCGTGGCAGCCAATACGGCAGACAGAGCCAGACGTCCGCTTTTTGTCCGAATCTTCATACATTACCTCCTCTTCCCATACGAAAAAACCGTCCCCTAACTAGGACGGTTTTGGCTTCCAAAACGTTACAGATTTGTAGAAAAAAATTAATAAGTTCGCTCAAAATCGATCATGTCGTAAAAACCGATGTCTTGAAACCCGATTCGGCGGTAGATCACGCCTGCGGACGGGTTGTCATAAAACAGACAGGCTTCCTTGCCTTGCGCCAGCAGTTCCGCGCAGAGGGCGGCTGTGACGCGTGATCCGTAGCCTCGGCCCCGAGCGGTCTGCTTGGTGAAAACGGAACCGACCATCGCAGCGGTCGGCGTTTCCACCGTCGTCATCGAAGCGGCGATCAACTTCCCGCTCCCGTCAGGATCGGCAAGGGCGAACGCACGGCAACCGGAGTCGACCAGACGACGGCGGTACGTTTCGCCTGTGATGTGGGCGAACTCCTCTCCTGCGTACAGCTCATGCACCGCCTCTTGGTCGGCAAGCGACAATTTGAAGACGCCCTCCGTGGAGCCGGGTTGGAAATTCTCCCGCTTGAGCGAGCAAAAGAAATCATGGAAGATGCGCTTCGGCTTGTGATTCGGCATGCCTTCCTGCAGGAACTCGACGATCCACGGCTTGCCCATGATCCGACCGACATCATGCGTGAGGTTGAGCCTTTCGCGAAACCAAGTCAGGTCAAGCGACTGATCGCGATCACTGGCGATGACCGACCAATTTTCGATGTAGCGCATCATCACGGCAACCAACTGCCCATCTCGATGCAAGCCCCAGTAGTCGAGATTGGGGTGCTCCATTCCCATCGCCAACAGATTCCCCATGAAAAACATCCCATAGTAAGGCTCAACTTCCAAAAACGCCATCAACTCCGCCCGATCCTGCTCCACCAACATCCGCGGTTCGCCGCTCATCTTGCCTCGTTCCTCCGTTCTTCGCGTCCGTGCTACCCGACGCTACGCTTCCTCATACACTTCCGGCTTCCAATAGATCACGCACTGCTGCTTGGGCAAATTGATCTCCCGCGCCCCCGCCGGGTTGCCGTTGATATAAATAATCTCCGTGACAACCACGCGATCCGCCGTCATCTCCAGCTCCCCTTCAAATTCCCGTACAGTCCCACTTGCCATCAAAAATTCTACTTTGCCAGTCCCGATATTCTTCATGATTCCACGCTCCCTCATGTCAACTGCTTGCACAGTTTGTCGATTCTTGAGTTAACACTTCTGGCAGCCAAGTAGAAATTCCTGCTGACAAACGGTAAGAGAAAAATTAAACTTGAAACAACAAGACATACTGCTTACCAGAAGCAATCTCGGAGGTGAGACACGATGAGTTTGCATGACGACCTGCAAGCCTATGGCGAGTTGGTGGATGACTTTGAAGTCAGTCCGTTTGAGTCGCTGGACATGTTGCACATCCGCGATTCGTTGGAACAACAGATGGCAAAGTTGACCGAACAGCAACGAGAGCAATTGAAAAAGTTCGACCTCAAGCTGTTCCTTAACGCGCAAAAGATGTACGCCCACATCGGCCAAGTGTTCAACTTCGATGGGAAGAAGCCCAACCAAGAGTGGTGGTGGCGTCTCGATCAGTTTGTCGACTGATGAGCTGCCCATTTCTTTGCACTATTTTCTATATACTATTATTTTTTCTGATTGGACGGTCAGGAAGTTCATTAAAAATGTCCATATGTGTTAGGCATGCTTCTACGACTTTTCTCTCAATATCTGGTGCCAAAGTTGCTAACGTAGAATCTTGCCAAGCGTCATAAAGTAATTTTTTTATTTTAGAAGCAAGCGGGCATATTTCTTCTACTGGAAGCCAAACATGCATGTCCTTTGAAGGGCTTGCTGCTTTATCAGCCTCAACATCTGGACCAGCTATAAGCAACTTCACATGTCTACTACTATTTGGGTATTCCTCTTCAAACCAAGTTAAATGATGGTACGATTGTCCAATTTCTTTTTTAGTATATGGGTTTATACCTCCCTTCTGTTCTTTGCTCTCTGTCATTATCGCAACTTCTGAGGACAACCAAAACACGTCTGGACCTCTTCCGATACCAGAATCGTGGTCTGGTCTACTACTTTGAAACCCTAAATAACATCCAAGCCATCTCAATGCCTCTTCATATTGATTTGACGAGACTTTTTCATAACTGAATAAGGGCTGTAGACGCTGTTCCATTCTTGAAAAAGTGCCATAATTTATTGGCCCTCGTTCTGTAAGTACTTGAATTATTCTACCGACCTGACTTTCATTATCAGGTACTAACACCGAACCCTCGATAAGGACTTTTTCATTAGGAATTAGTCCAATTGCTTTATAGCATTTTGCAGCCCTATTATAGTATTGCTTCGAGACAGTTTCGTCATTAAGCTTTAAATAGCAGAAACCGATCCAATGTGCGTGCCAAACTGCTAGTCCTTTGTCAGTTTGAAATAATTTATCTAAAGTCGGCTCTAATGCACGAGCGGCTTTCTGATAATCGCGATTCCAGAAATTTTTTGTAAAACTTCTTTCTGCATTCGCAACTTCTAGTTGGAACTTATAATCAGGATCCTCTCTGTCGGTAACATTATCATCATCCTCAGAAGCGCTAATCACTCCCTTTACTTCATCTTGATGCAAATCAGTCCAATCCGGGTCTCTGTTTAGAACCATATCTTCAAATCTGACCAATTCCTCAAGCGAGGTTAACTCTCCGGTAATCCGTTCACCAAGTTCCAATTGAGCCCGTATGAATCCTGGTAATAAATCACGATTGCTAGGCATTGTAATCCATTCTGCTAAAGAGTTCCCGAAAAGGAATACAATTCCGTAATCATCGTTACCTCGTGAAATTCGACCAAGTGATTGAATAACTCTTGCAGCAATCGTTCCATCTAATACCTTAACTTCTCCTAAGACATTCCATAGGAATTTTTCTAGCAAACCAGTACCATTGGGCAATCCGTCTATTACCAATGTTCTGCATGTGTCATTTGGAAAATCCATTCCTTCGAAACGTGCTGGAGCAACGAGTAATCCATTTGTAGATCGTTTGAACTCTTCAACTTTGTCTGAGAAATCTTGACTCGAGAATATCGATTCATGTTCTCTCCAACGTTTTGCTCTTAACTCGCTATTAGATATCACAAGTACTTTATTTCTCTTACTGTAGTCAACGACATGGTCAAATAATTGTCTGGATATTTCCGGATTAACGTAAGCGGGAATAATAAGTCTTTCTGATTCACCAGCGCGCGTTGCTGGGGCAATAGTATTGCTCGGCGCAAAACTAAAAGATCTTATAAAATTTGCTTCGTCCTGCACGGTGGCAGTTAGAAAAATTTTCTTGGTAATTGGTCCCATAAACTTACGTAAATGTACCGGTGGTAGGAAAGGCGTTATTTCAATCGAATTGGAAGATAAGAACACACCGCAAAGATCCAAATGATCACGTATAAACTCCCATTCGAAAACGGTCGTTTTCTCTGTTACTCCTTCATCCACCAACACTCGTGCTATTTTTTTATTAATCTGATCCCATATAAAAGTCGGAACAAAAAGAGTACTTGGATCATTTCTTTGATTCACAACTTGATCAAAAGTTTCATAAGAATGAACTTCAGCGAAATAATCACTCAAAAGCTCGATCATATAATTGTAAGAAACAGGGAACTTTTCACGATCAATCGTTAGAGTATACTGGTCACGGATGATGTGTGCTGCTACATGTGCATCATCAAAAATCAATCCAGCTATTTGATCCTTTGCCAACTTCCTGTCGCTCAACCCATGAAGTAATGCCTGATATGTGGTAATACAAATAACATTACCTTTGTTAAATTCCAATTCGTTATCAAATTTTTTCTCATAGTATGTTGCAACTTTTAGCTTCATCATTTTAGAAGCTATTTCGGCAGTCTGCTTTACCAATTGGATGGAGCCACATAGATAGAAAACCCTTCCCTGTGTTTCGTTTGCCAATGCTTGACCTTGAAGTAGACCAATAATTGTTTTTCCTGCACCTGTATTCAGGCTTACCACTAAATTTTCACTCTCGCGTAGTTTCTCCCACTCAGTGAGCGCTAGAAACTGTCCTCTCCAAAGGTCATTTAACCCCCCACTTCGAGAAAGACTATCATATATTTTTATAGAATTTTTCTCCTTAGGAAGTTGCTCTTTTTTTCGAAATCGATTCATATCCAATCCCATAATTCATGCCCCCTAATCAATCTCCTCAAATTAATAATATATCAAACCATCTAATATGTCATCAATGTTTCCTATTTACCTAAAGCTAGATTTGCCAGCTAGATTGGTACAATCTAATTTTATTGGCTGTAGAATAAATCTTGTGGAGAGCTGGAAATAAAAGGATCAATTCTAGTATTAATCTTGGCTCTAGAATGAATCTTGTGGTGAACTGGAAATAGAAAAAGCATCCGAGACACTTTTGTTGAAGTTTGCAGTGTATGACAACAAGGGCAAAGAGACTCCTAAACTATGACCTGTAAGGCGGACTCTTTGAAAAAGTGGCCTTCTTGAGAAACGTTATGGAAAAGGATTACGGGGCGAAAGAAATCGAGCCACCTTTCCACTGAAGAAAAACTAAAACGTGCTGAAGCACGGATTAAACAGCAGAAAACGACTTCATAAAAAAGCTCGAGGTGCTCGAATAACAGGCAATGAAGAGGAAACGTTGACACCATTCGAGCGCTTTGAACTCATCAACCATACGATCCGTTTACACATATTGAAGCGTATGACGAGTTATTTGTGCCTGGGCCGGTGTTAGCCCAAGCGGCGATGGATTTCCAGCGAAGAACAAAGGCAAATACGGGAGACTGCAGACGAGAAAGATATAGCTATAATCATGGCTCATTTTACGCTCTACAAGGTAAGACAGGAGCACTGGTCATAAAAATGCGCCTTGAACGTGAAAACAACATTGTAATGAACCACAAGAATATCCGTCGATTAATGAAGAAGTATCGACTCGTTGCGAAAAGTGCGCCAAGCAAAAATTACCAAAGCTACCCAAGAGCACAATACTTGTCCGAACCAGTTGAAACGCGAATTCGACCAAGGCACCCCAAAAAAAAAATCCGCTTACCGACATCACTTATTTGCCATATAGAAATGGGCAATTGGCGTATCTGTCTTGTGTAAAAGATGGCTCAACCAGACAAATCGAAGCTTATTACCTATTACCTTCCTTCATCTTTGGGCATGCAACTGGTCCATTGTCAACACCAATTGAAAATTCCCCAAAAACACCGTTTGAAATTTCCCCAGTTTCGCCGGTCTAGCCGAAACGATTACACATCTTGTTCCCCTGAGTTCTCCGACCTGAAGAACCCCGCTTTTTTCTTCTCTTTCACGCGA
>DASTWJ010000186.1:0-16536 GCA_035776695.1 Bacilli bacterium | reverse complement strand
CCCGGCGAGCGGATGTACAAGACGGGCGACCGCGGGTATTTCCGCGCAGACGGTGCGATCATGTTCCTTGGCCGCCTCGACGACCAAGTAAAAGTGCGCGGCCAACGGGTGGAGTTGGGTGAGATCGAAGCGGTATTGGCGACCCACTCGGCGATTCAGAACTGTGCCGTCGTGGCGCACAAAGGCCCGAACGGCTACAACTTGACCGCCTACTACCTGTTGAACGGGGAGACCTCAGCGTCCGATGTGACGCAAGTGGAGTTGCGCGCCTACTTGGGCGAGCGTCTGCCCGAATACATGGTGCCGCGCCGCTTCATCCAGATGGACGCGATGCCGACCACCGTCTCCGGCAAGATCGACCGCATGCAACTGCCGGAGCCGAACGACGACCGCCCGGAGCTGGAAGCGGACTATCTGGCGCCGACAAGCGTCGTCGAAGTGACGGTCGCAGGCATCTGGCAAGAGATCCTCGGCGTCTTGCAAGTCGGGACCCAAGACAACTTTTTCGAGCTGGGCGGTCATTCCTTGGACGCCACGCGCATCATCTCGCGGGTCAACAAGGAGCTGGGACTGACCCTGCCCCTGAAAACCCTGTTCGAAACCCCGACCGTCTCCGGCATCGCCGCAGCTGCGGACAAAGCGTTGCAACAAGGCGTCACGACGGAAGACAAACCGATCCCGCGCCTGCCGAAGCAAGAATACTACGAACTGTCCAACGCTCAGAAGCGCATCTGGTTCCAATACAATTTCGACGCGGATCACGGCGTCGGCTTTACCTTCCCGACTTTGTTAAAAGGGGAGGTGCGACTCGATCTGCTCGAACGCGCGTTCCAAGCGGTCGTCAAGCGCCACGGGATGATGCGCACCACGTTCACGGAGATCGACGGCGTGCCGTACCAAGTGGTGCATGAGGAGATGCCGATTCCGTCTTCGTTTGACGACCTGACGCATTTGCGCGAAGACGAGCAGAAAAAGCATCTCGCACAGGAGATCACCCGCTTGTGGATGCAGCCGTACGATCTGGAAACGGGCCCGCTGTTCCGCTTGACGATGTACAAGCTGGCGGAGCAGGAGCATCTGTTGCTGTTCTCTCTGCATCACATCGCATATGACGGCTGGTCGTCGAACGTGATGTTCCGCGATCTGAGCCTGTTGTATCAGGCGTACTTGCAGGAAGAGGAGCCGCAATGGCCGGAGCCGTTGCAGTACGTGGAGTTTGCCGCGTGGCAGAACGACCGCTTGGCGAGCGGGCAGTTGGACGCGCAACTCGCCTACTGGGAGCAACAGTTGAGCGGGGACGTCACAGCACCCCTTTTGCCGTACGATTTTGACACGCCGCCGGCGAAGCTCGACCCGAACACTGTGCAGGAGCACACGATCGGGCCGGAGTTGACGCGCAAGTTGCGCGAACTGGCGCAGCAGGAAGGTACGACGCTGTACGTCGCCGCTCTGACCGGCTTCAAAGTCTGGCTCTCCCAGACCACCGGAGCCAAAGACGTCACCGTCGGCGTCCCGACGTCCGGGCGCGTGCATCGCGACTTGGAGGATGTGCTGGGGCTGTTGGTCAACCCGGTCGTGATGCGGACGGACTTCTGGGGCAACCCGTCGTTCCGACAGGCGTTGGAGCGGGTGAACCGCACGGCGCTGGAGGCGTATGCCAATCAGGAGGTGCCGTTCGACCTGATCCTGAACGGCCTGCGCAAACAACGGGCCGATGCCGGCAACCTCTACTCGGTGGTCTTCGTCGGACAGAACGCGCACGGCGATGCACAGGAGTTCGCGCAAGAGGTGACGGTGCAGGACGTGTCGTTGGAGACGTTTACGCAACACGTGGACCGCGAGGCGGTGACGATCGATGACCCGTCTTGGCAGTTTGACATGCACATCGAGATGTACGAAGGGGAGGACCGCCTGTTCTTCCGCACGCAATTCGACCCGCGCCGCTTCAAGCGCGAGACGATCGCCGACTTCCTGCGCCGGTATGAGTCGGTGTTGGAGCAGTGCGTGAACGACCCTGAGCTGCGCCTGTCCAAGTTGGAGGCGGAAGCGTTGGAGGACATGCTGGACGACCTGTTTTAACCATCTCGGAGAAAAGGAGGTGTTCCTGTGAGCGAACAGCATGTGATACGGAAGGAAGCGGGGCTGACAAGCACGCAGGTCGCCGCGAAGTTGCAGGAGCAGTTGCAGAGGTTGAAAGAGCGGTTCGGAGGCGAGTTGCCGGTGCTCGATCTGGCGACGGATCGCCCGCGCCTGGCGACACAGGAAATGGTCGCGGAAAAAGTGTTCGTGGCTTGGGATGTCGAGCAGCGAGCAAGGTGGCAGGCGTTTGCGAAGGAGCAAGGGTGCGAGGAAGCGCACCTGTTGCTCGCGGCTTGGCAGGTGTTGTTGTATCGGTATGCCGGGCAGGAGGAGTTGCTGATCGGCACGATGCGTGTCGAGCGGCAGGAGAGTCAGGAAGGGCTGGAACGCGCAGAGCTGGTTGCGCCGCATGTCGTGAGTGTGCAGATGCAACGGGAGATGCTGTTTGCGGACTTGGTGCGTCAGGTGCAGCAGGCTTTGGCTGTTGAGAGGGATGTAGAGGAATCAGATATTGTTGATGATTCCAGCCGTTCTATTGGTGGGACAGGTCGTGCCTTGTTCGATGCATCAGCTTCTGTTGCTCTCGGCGGGACGATTGGTGAGGACGCGGAATCTGTTTCTGCCTGTGCGGTCGCAGGTAGCGGTACCGACACCGAACGTGAACTGGCCGGCTTCGGAAGGGAAGGGCAGGAGTTGCTTTCCCTCTCTAGTCTTTTCCTCTTGGGAGATGAGCAGGGGGAAGCTGCGACGTCCCTCGGGGCGCATCTCCCGTTCGACGTGTGTCTGTCGGTCGGTGAGAACGGCGGTGCGATCACGTACAACGCCGCTTTGTTTGAGAAGGCGATGATCGAACGCATGGAGGGGCATCTGCACATGTTGCTGTCCGGCATCGCGTTCGCCCCTCCTGAGCAGACGATCAACCGCCTGCCGTTGTTGACGGAGGACGAGTGGCAGCAACTGGTCGTGGAGTGGAGCGGCTTTGAAACGGATTATCCGCGTGATCGCCATGTGGCGACGCTGTTTGCCGAGCAAGCGGCACAGACGCCTGATGCGATCGCCGTCGTGTTTCGTGACCAACAACTGACCTACCGCGAATTGAACGAACGGGCGAACCAAGTCGCCCACGCCTTGATCGGGTGGGGCGTGACGCCGGGGCAGACGGTCGGCTTGTGCATGGAGCGCTCGCTGGAAATGGTCATCGGCCTGCTGGCGATCCTGAAAGCGGACGCCGCCTATGTGCCGCTCGACCCGCAGTATCCGGCGGATCGCTTGGCCTATATGATCGAGGATTCGAAAGTCGGACTGTTGCTGACTCAGGGGAGCTTGGCAGATTCTTTGGCGGAGTACGACTGCGCGACGATCTGCCTAGACGCGGAGTGGGACTCCATCGCCCGACGGAGCACCGCCAACCCTCCCTCTACCGCCGACGCGGACAGCTTGGCCTACATCATTTACACCTCCGGCTCCACCGGCCGTCCAAAAGGCGTCTGTGTCTCGCACCGCGGCATCGTCCGTCTGGTCAAAGGCACGGAGTACGTCGACTTTTCTTCGGAGCAGGTGTTTACCCAGATCGCCCCGATCTCGTTCGACGCGGCGACGTTTGAACTCTGGGGCAGCCTGCTCAACGGGGCTCGCCTGATCGTCTTCCCGCAACCGAAATTGTCACTGGAAGAGTTGGGAGCGGTGGTGCGCGAACAGGGCGTGACCGTGTTGTGGATCACCACGGGGTTATTTCACGCGCTGGCGGAAGGCGATCTGTCGGACTATCGCGGATTGCGGCAGATCCTGACGGGCGGCGAAGTGATCTCCCCGACGCTGTTGGAACGGGCGATGCGCCACCTGCCGGGCGTGCTCGTCTGCAACATGTACGGCCCGACGGAGAACACGACGTTTACCTCCCTGCATCCGATGACATCGCCGGACGAGGTGGTCACCCCGGTGCCGATCGGTCGCCCGATCGCCAACACGACGATCTACGTGCTCGATGCCGACCGTCAGCCCGTGCCGATCGGCGTGCCGGGCGAACTCTATGTCGGCGGCGACGGGTTGGCGCACGGCTATCTGGATCGGCCGGAACTGAATGAGGAGCGCTTCGTGCCGCATCCGTTCCGTCCCGTGGAGAGCGGAGAGAAGCTGTACCGCACGGGCGACCTCGTGCGCTTCGTGGCGGACGGCTCCTTGGAGTTCATGGGTCGCCTCGACCAGCAGGTGAAGATCCGCGGGTTCCGCATCGAGCTGGGCGAGATCGAAGCGGTGCTCGGCCGCCACCCTGATGTCAAGGAAGTGACCGTGACCGTGCAGCAGGACCACGCCGGCGACAAACGCCTCGTCGCCTATGTCGTCCAAGGCTCCGATGAGGTGGAGGAAGCCGATTCGGCGGCACAGGTGGCGGAATGGGAGCGTTTGTTTGACGACACGTATGAGGAAGGCTTGACGACAAACGAAGACGATCAGTTCAACCTGTCCGGCTGGAATTCTTCCTACACGGGCGAACCGATCCCGACGGAGGAGATGCGCGAGTGGCTGGTGCGCACCGTCGAGCGGATCGATGGGCTCGGCGGGGAACAGGCGCTGGAGATCGGGTGCGGGACGGGAATGTTGCTGTACCGTCTGGCTCCGCAGCGCAGCCGCTATGTCGGGGTGGACTTGTCCAGCTCCGTATTGACCGCGTTGCGCTCGCAATTGTCGAAACAGCCGGAGCTGTCTGAGAAAGTCGAGCTGTTGCACCGTCCGGCGCATGAAGTCGGCGATGCGGGGCAGGCGTTCGACTTGGTGCTGCTCAACTCGGTCGTGCAGTATTTCCCGAGCCTCGCCTATCTGAATGACGTGCTGAGAGGTGCGGTGGACTCGATCGCCGACACCGGCTCGGTGTTTATCGGCGACGTGCGCGATTTCCCGCTGTTGGAGGCGTTTGCGACGACGATTGAGCTGCATCAGGCGGAGGACAGCTTGCCGATCGAGCAACTGCGCAATCGCGTGAACATCTCCGTGACGCGGGACAGCGAGTTGGTCATCGACCCGGACTTTTTCCGCGCGTTACCGCAGTATTTGCCGCGCATCGGTTCCGTCGATGTGATGTTGAAAAGAGGTCATGCCGTCAACGAGTTGACCCAGTTCCGCTATGATGCGATTCTGCACGTCGGAGAGAAGCGCACCGACAGCGTCGAAGAAGCTGCAGCGAAAGGGCTGGAGTTTGACTGGCAGCAGGACGGCTTGACCGTAGACTCCCTGCGCCAACGTCTGAGCGATGAGCATCCCGAACGCGTCGTCGTGCGCGGCGTGCCGGATGCCCGTATTCTCGCGGAAGTCGAAGCGACGCGCCTGTTGCATCGGGAAAAAGGCCCGTCTACGGTGGGCGAGCTGCGCGAGATGGTCGCACAGGCCGCGCAAGGTGGCGTAGACCCCGAAATGCTGTGGCAGATCGGTGATGACCTGCCATACGTCGTCCGCTTGATGCGTGCGGGCGGGGAGGCGACCGAGCGTTTCGATGCCGTGTTTGAGCGGCGAGATGTATTGGTGAGCAACGAAGCCCTGGATAAAAAGGAGCGTTCCCATGCTCCTCTAAATGAACGAAACGAAACATCGGCAAACGAAGGAAAACAGGTAACTCGCAAGTACGATGAACTGAATACGAAGCCGCAAGAAGAACTACAAGAGGTGATTCAAGGGACATCCCAAGGGACATCTCAATCTCATGTGATTCCTTCCGGTGATGACCTGAAAGACGTGCTCGAACGTTTCGCGAACAACCCGCTTCAAGCCTTGGCCGTCGACTCGTTCGTCCCGGTTCTGCGCAAACACCTGTCGGATCATCTGCCGGAGCACATGATGCCGGCGGCCTTTGTCGTTCTCGACAAACTGCCGCTGACGGCGAACGGGAAGATCGACCGCAAGGCGTTGCCGGTACCGGAATTGACTCGGGCGGGTGTCACGTCCGAATACGAGGCACCGCGCACGGAGTTGGAGGAACTTGTCGCGGGGGTCTTTGCACAGATTCTGGGCTGTGACACGGTCGGCATCTTCGACAACTTCTTCGAGCTGGGCGGACACTCGCTGATGGCGACGCGCGTCATCTCCCGTCTGCGGGCTCTGCTCGGCGTCGAACTGCCGATGCGCCTGTTCTTCGCTTCGCCGCACGTCGCGGGGCTGACGGAGCAGATCGAGAAGCTGCAAAACACGAGTGCCAACGAGCAGCCTCTTCAGCGCGTCGCTCGCAGCGAAGGCGGTTTGCCGCTGTCCTTCGGGCAGCAACGCCTCTGGTTCTTGCAGGAACTGCATCCCGATAACCAGTCGTACCACATCCCGGTACCGATTCGTTTGCGAGGGCAATTGGATACGCAAGCCTTGGAACAAAGCCTGCAAGCGATCATCCGTCGTCACGAGACACTGCGCACGGTGTTCAGCGAGCGGGAAGGCACCGTTCATCAAGTGATCACCGAGCCGCAAGATGCGCCTCTGCCGCTTGTCGACCTGACCGCAACTCCTGCGAACGAACAAGAGGCGGCGATGAACCGCCTGTTCCAAGCGGAGTTCGCCCAAGGCTTCGACCTGCGCCAAGGCCCGCTGTTCCGCGCCAAGCTATTGCGTTTTTCCGACGAGGAGCACGTCTTGCTGTTGCTGATGCACCACATCGTCTCGGATGGCTGGTCGATGGGCGTGTTGCTGGGTGAATTGGCTTCCCTCTATGACGCGAACACAGGCGGACAACCGGCTAACCTGCCCGACTTGGCGGTGCAGTATGCCGACTTCGCCCAGTGGCAGCGCAACTGGCTCCAAGGCGACGTGCTGGACGAGCAGTTGAGCTACTGGACACAGCAGTTGGGCGGCACCTTGCCCGTCCTGCAACTGCCGACCGACCGCCCGAAGCCGAGCACGCCGTCTTCGCGCGGCGCGATCTACAAGGAAGCGCTGCCGCAGCATTTGTTCGAGCAACTGCAAGCGCTCTCCCGGCGCGAAGGCGTCACGTTGTTCATGACCCTGCTCGCTGCGTACCAAACGCTGTTGCACCGCTACTCCGGGCAGGACGACCTCGTCATCGGCTCGCCGATCGCGGGGCGCAACCGTTCTGAAGTGGAAGGGTTGATCGGCTTCTTCGTCAATACGCTCGTGCTGCGCACCGACCTGTCGGGCGCACCGACCTTCCGCGACCTGCTGACCCGCGTGCGGGAAGTCGCAGTGGGGGCGTACGCGCACCAAGACCTGCCGTTTGAGCGGTTGGTCGAAGCGTTGCAACCGGACCGCGAGTTGACCGCATCGCCGCTGTTCCAAGTGACGTTCGCCGTCAACAACGCCCCGACGGCGACGCAAACGGCATCGGGGCTGACCCTGCAACCGTTTGAGTACGACCAAGGGACGGCGAAATTCGACCTGTCGCTTTCGTTCGAAGAGGAAGCGGGGGAGTTGGTTGCCCGTTGGGAGTACAGCACCGAGCTGTTCGATCGCCAGACGATCGAGCGGATGATGGGGCATCTGACGAACCTGATCGCCGGGGCGGTCGATGATCCGACGCAAGCGATCACCCGTTTGCCGATGTTAAGTGAACAAGAGCGAAAGCAACTGCTAACAGACAGGAGAACATCTTGTCAGGCAACCAAGCCCGTCACAGCGAACCTTTTTCCAAACGCGTTTGAAGAACAGGTCGTCAAGCGACCGGAGCAGACGGCCGTCCTGTTTGGAAATGAAAAGCTGTCCTACGAGGAACTCAACCGCCGCGCCAACCGACTGGCTCACTACCTGAGCCGCCAAGGTATCGGAAAGGAAATGCGCGTCGGTGTCAGCTTGGAGCGGTCGCCGGAACTGCCGGTGGCTTTGCTCGGCATCCTGAAAGCGGGCGCGGCTTATGTACCGCTCGACCCGGCGTATCCGCAGGAGCGGCTACAGTTTATGCGGGAGGATGCGGAGTTGGCGATGATCTTGACGCAGAAGCATTTGTTGACGGAAGAAGGATTATCGTCAACTCCGACGCTCTGTCTGGATCAGGAGGAAGCGCTGATCGCTCAAGAAAGCGACGCCAACCCGCAGCACGCCATCACGCCTGACCAACTGGCGTACGTCATCTACACCTCCGGCTCCACCGGCCAGCCCAAAGGCGTGATGATCGAGCACCGCGGCATCGTCAACTTGGCCGCCGAGCAGAGCGCACAGTTCGCTTTGACGGAGCAGAGCCGCGTGTTGCAGTTTGCTTCGATCAACTTCGACGCTTCGCTGATGGAGATCTTCAACACGTTCTGCCAAGGCGCGACGCTGGTTCTGCCCACGCCGGAAGCTGCTTTGCCGGGCGAGCCGCTGGTGCAACTGCTGCGTGACCAAGCGGTGACACACCTGATGATCTCGCCGTCCGCGCTGTCCGCCATGCCGGATGCCGACCTGCCTGCGCTGGAGACGATCGTCGCCGGGGGCGAGGCTTGCTCCTCGGAACTGGTGGCGCGTTGGGCGACCGGCCGCCGCTTTTTGAACGCATACGGCCCGACGGAAGCGACGATCTGTGTGACGATGGCGCACCTGACGCCCGACATTGACAAGATCACCATCGGCCTTCCGCTGGCGAACACGTCCGTCTACCTGCTGGATCAGCATTTGCAACCGGTGCCCACCGGCGTTGCGGGCGAGTTGCACATCGGCGGTATCGGCTTGGCACGGGGGTATCACAACCGCCCCGAGCTGACGGAGGAGCGCTTTATCGCCGATCCTTATGCGCAACGGGAAGGGGAGCGCCTGTACAAGACGGGCGACCTCGGTCGCTACCTGTCGGACGGGCGGATCGAGTACCTCGGCCGCATCGACCAGCAGGTGAAGATCCGCGGCTTCCGCATCGAGTTGGGCGAGATCGAACAAGCCCTCTTGCAACACCCCGACCTGCGAGAAGCGGTCGTCTCCGTGTGGGAGGAAGGTTCGAACGACAAGCGACTCGTCGCCTATGTCGTGCCAAAATCTTCCGTGGCAAGCGATCTGTCTGCCCAGGACGTCCTCGCCTACGCCCGCGAGAAACTGCCGAAATTCATGGTGCCGTCCGCACTGATCGTCCTCGACGCGTTGCCGCTCACCCCGAACGGCAAGCTCGACCGCCGCGGGTTACCGGCTCCTGAATGGGGGGCGCGTGAGGAGGAGGGAGACATCGTTCTGCCGCGCAACGGCCTTGAAGCGGTGATCGCTCGCCAGTGGGAAGAGATTCTCAACGTCAAGCCGCTCGGCATACACGACAACTTCTTTGACAGCGGCGGTCACTCGCTGTTGGCGACGCAAGCGATCTCCCGCCTGCGGTCGCACTTCGGGATCGAGCTGCCGATTCGCGTGCTGTTCGAAGCGCCGACTGTCGCACAGTTGGCGGAGGCGTTGCAAGCGCAGTTCCCTGAGCAGGTGGTACAGGTGGATCTATCGACTGATGCGAAGCCTTCCCAGAACGGTCAACGCCTTTCGGAAAAAGCGGCGATTCCGCGTCTCTCTCGCGGTGCGGAACCGGCTCTGTCGTTTGCCCAGCAACGGTTGTATTTCTTCGACCAGTTGACGGACGAAGCGGCGCTCTACAACATCCCGCTGATCTTGCGCCTGCGCGGGGACTTGAACGCAACCGCTTTGCAACAGAGTCTCGATGCGATTCTGGTGCGTCACGAAGCTCTGCGGACGACGTTCACGGAACGAGAAGGCCGCCCGCTGCAAGTGATTCACCCGTCGCACCCGATGGACTTCACGCAAGTTGACGTGCAAGGCGGGGCACAGGCGGCCCTACAGCTCGTCCACACGGAAGCGGTTCGCGCCTTCGATCTGGAGCACGGCCCGCTGGTGCGCGCGCATTTGTACCGTTTCGAGGCAGAGGACAACCAGACCCACGAACACTTTTTGCTGCTGAACATGCATCATATCGTTTCGGACGGCTGGTCGGTCGCCGTGCTGATGAATGAACTGGCCGCGCTGTACGAAAGCATCGTCACGGGGCAAAAGGTTCGCTTGCCGGAACTTCCGCTTCACTACGCCGACTTTGCCGTTTGGCAACGCTCCGCCGAGTACGAAGCGGAACTGGAACGTCAACTCGCCTATTGGAAGCAGAAGCTCCATGGCCCGTTGCCGATCCTCGAGCTGACCACCGACCACCCGCGCCCGCAGTCGCCGACTTATAAAGGCAAGCACCAAGCGCACCTCCTGCCGCAAGAGTTGCACGATGCGCTGGCCAAGTTGGCCCGCGAGCAAGGCGTGTCCCTGTTCATGTTGCTGCTGGCGGCGTACAAATCGCTGTTACATCGTTACACGGGGCAAGAGGACCTGCTCGTCGGCACCCCGATCGCCGGACGCAACCGCGCGGAGTTGGAAGGCATGATCGGCTTCTTCGTCAACACGCTCGTGCTCCGCACCGACTTTGCGGACAACCCGACGTTCCTCGAAGCGGTCGCTCGGGTGCGGGAGACGGCGTTGGAAGCGTTCGCGCATCAGGACGTCCCGTTTGAGAAGCTGGTCGAACTGCAGCCGGAGCGCGACACGCGGCACTCGCCGCTGTTCCAGACCCTGTTCGTGTTGCAAAACGCGCCGTTGCCGACGCTGTCTCTGCCCGGCGTGACCGTCGAGCCGCAAGACATCGACACCGGCGTGGCCAAGTTTGATTTGACTCTTTATGCCGAAGAGAAAGCGGACGGGTTGAAGATGACGTTCGAATACAACACGGCTCTCTATACCGATACCACGATCGACAGGATGCACAAACAATGGCAGACCCTGCTCGAAAGCCTAGTAGCCAACCCGACCCAACGCCTCTCCGCTCTGCCGTTGACCACGGACAGCGATGTGGGGCTTGACGACGATGAACTTGACGAACTCTTCAGCTAAGGAGGACTTCTCTTGAATTACCTGTCGAAAGAAAATGTACAGGCGGCGCTCGATCTTTCCTTGCTCCAAGACCGCCTGTATCAAGCGGAAGCGGCGACGGAGGGCGCAGACCGAACAGTCCGCGAAACGGAAAGTTATGAGCAAGGCGTGTACGAACTGGCGGGGGCGATCGACCCCGCCCGGTTCCAAGCGGCGTGGGATCATGTGATCTCGCTGCATCCTTTGTTGCGCACGGTGTACCGCCAAGTTCGCAACCGCACGGTGCAAGTGCTGCTGAAATCCCGCCCGATCCCTGTGGAGGTACACGACCTGCGCGGGGCGGAGGTGAGTGACGAGCGGATCGCGGAGCAACCGGAAGCGACCCGAGCGGCGCACAGCGAACCTTTTGCCCTAGGGGAAGGGCCGTTGATGCGGTTGACATTGTTGGTGACGGAGGAGCGCAAGGCGCTGTTCGTCTGGACGGCGCATGCGATTCTGCTCGATGGCGTGTCGCGTCAACACGTGCTGGCCGACTTGCTGGCGACCTATGATGCGCTGGCGAAAGGGGCGACGCTCCCGGAGGCAAGCGCTTCTGCCTATAAAGACTACCTCACGTGGATCGCCGAACAGGATCGCTCGCCGGCGCGTGGGTTCTGGCAAGAGCAGTTGGCCGGATTTGAGACAGCCACGCCTTTGCTCAACCTGCGTCCGTCTTCCATCGGGCAAAAGGGTCGCTGGGAGACGCACAGCTTGCTCCTCACGAACCTTTTTGCCAAACGGGTGGAAGAGCGGGCCGCCGCGTACGGCGTGTCGTCCGCGACGCTGGTGCAAGCGGCGTGGGCGGTGCTGTTGCAACTCTATGCGCGAGAGGAGCAGGTGACGTTCGGGTATGCGTTTGCCGGACGATCGGTGGCGGGGAGTGGATTCGCCGAGACAGTCGGTCGATTCGGCAACGTGTTGCCGCTGTCGGTGCATGTGGAGGGAGAGAGGACAGTTGCGGAGTTCTTGTCGTCTGTGCAAGAGCAGATCGCAGAGATCGAGTCCTATGCGTACATCCCGCTGGCCGATGTGCGGAACTATGCGCAGTTGTCGCAGCGGCAGGAGCTGTTTCATTCGGTTCTGACCGTGGAAGATGCGGTGGAGCAGGGCGTGGATCGGACGTTGCAAGTGGTGCGCGAGGAGACCGCGACCGATTGTGGGCAAGCGTTGCAGCTTCGTCTCTTGCGCGGTGAGGACTGGCACCTCAACTTCCGCTATGACGCCGAGCGGCTGTCGGAGGAGACGGTCGGCTTGATCGGGCGACATTGGCAGACGATGTTGACGAGCTTCGTGGAGCAGCCGAATGCGAAGCTTTCGGAGTTGAACCTGCTGTCGGAAGAGGATCGCGAGCGGTATGATGCGTACAATGTGACGAAACTGCCGCAGCCGCACCTCGACAAGTTGGCGCATCAGTTGTTCGAAGAGCAAGCGGCTCGTCACCCGGAGAAGACGGCGGCGGTCTGTGGGGAAGTACGTGTTACCTATCAGGAACTGAATGAAAAAGCGAACCGACTCGCCCATTGGTTGCGTGAACAGGGCTTTGGCCGCGACGACTTGGCGGCGCTGTTTGCCGAGCGAAATGTGGACATGCTCGTCGCGATTCTCGCCGTGATGAAGGCGGGCGGTGCCTATGTGCCGCTCGATTCGGCACACCCGAACGCGCGTTTGCAGACGATCGTGAACAGCTCGGGGGCCAAGGTGATTCTGACGCAACACCAATTGGCGGCACGTGCCGTGGCGTTGGCGCAGGAAGCGAAGGAGATGCCGTCCGTGTTCTCGTTGGATGCGGGGGAAGGCAAGAAGAGCAGCGGCGGAAGAGCATCCGCTACAGGCGTTCTCTTGGCGGATGCTTCCACTCTCGCCACCTATTCGACGGAAAATCCTGCGGTTTGCAACGAGCCGAACGACTTGGCGAACGTCTTTTTCACCTCGGGCTCCACGGGGCAGCCGAAAGGGGCGATGGTCGAGCATGTCGGCATGCTCAACCACCTTTGGGCGAAGATCGACCTCTTGAAGATCGACGAAACGAGCGTCGTCGTGCAAAATGCGTCGCACTGCTTCGACATCTCCGTCTGGCAGTTCCTCGCGCCCGTGATGCGTGGCGGCACGGTCGTCGTTTACCCGAACGATGTGGCGATGGACCCGCAGGAGCTGTTGCAGCGGGTGCAACGGGATCGGGTGACGATTCTGGAACTGGTGCCGGCGGTGATCGAGATGGTGCTGCAGGCGCGTTCGGAAGCGGGGGTGGAGCAGTCCGACCTGCCCGACTTGCAGTTCATGATCTCGACCGGGGAGGGGATTCGCTCCGCGTTGGCGGAACGCTGGCTGGACGCGTACCCGCAGACCACGGTGATCAATACGTACGGGGCGACGGAGTGTTCGGACGACACGCATCACGAGGTCGTCGTTCAAGGCGACACCCTCGACCGCGAGTATGTCACGCTGGGCACGCCGATTCCGAATTTCCGCTTGTATCTCGTCGACCGTTACCTGCGTCCCGTCCCCGTCGGGGTGATCGGCGAAGTCGGTTTGACGGGCATCGGTGTCGGCCGCGGTTACTTGAAGGACGCGGAGAAGACGGCGGCCGCCTTTGTGCCAAATCCCTTTGCGGACGGGCTGTCCGACCGCATGTACCGCACGGGCGACTTGGCGCGTTTGCTGCCGGATGGGCGATTGGAATTTATCTCGCGTGCGGACTTCCAAGTCAAGGTGCGCGGGCATCGGATCGAGCTGGGCGAAGTGGAAGCGGGGCTGTTGCAGCACCCGGAAGTCGCCCAAGCGGTCGCCATCGTACGTGCCGATGCGGAGGGGCAGAACCGCATCCTCGCGTACGTGATCGCGGAAGAAAGCGTAACGGTTGAGCCGGATACTCTGCGCGAACATCTGCATCAGGTCGTACCGGAGTACATGGTGCCGGAACACCTGATCCTCCTCGACACCTTCCCGCTCAACCGCAACGGCAAGGTGGATCGCAACGCGTTGCCGGAGCCGGAGGATGCGTGGCCGGAAGCGGTCAACCTGACCCCGCCGCGCGATGAGTTGGAAGCTGCCTTGGCTGACGTTTGGGCAGACGTGTTGGGAGTGCAGGAGGTCGGCATCGACCATTCCTTCTTCCAACTGGGCGGGCATTCGTTGAAGATGATCCAGATTCGCTCGCGGATCAAGCAGCGGCTCGGCCTCGATGTGCCGTTGATGGTGCTGTTCCGGAACCTGACGATCCGCGACTTGGCCCCGCATGTGCGCGAGTTGCAAGCGGGCAGCGGTGAGGCGACGGCGACGATTCCGCGCTTGATGGAGCGGGAGTTCTACCCGATGTCGCATGCGCAGCAACGCCTGTTCTTCATCCATCAGCTCGATCCGCAGGACACCACGTACAACCAGCCGGTGCCCTTCGAACTGCTCGGCGTCCTCGACGTGGAAGCGGTGAAGCGAGCGGTGCAGACCCTCGTCGACCGCCATTACACGCTGCGTACCACGTTCCATCTCGTCAATGGGCAAGGGGTTCAGAAGGTGCTCGCCGATTACGTGTTGGATGTGCCGTTGTATGACCTGACCGATCTGCCCGCCGAGGAGCGCGAAGAGATCGCGCGCGGTCTGGTGGAAGCGGAAGGCGATTATGCGTTCGACCTGTCCGCGGAACCGAGCTTCAAAGTCCAGCTCGTCAAAATGGATGATGCCCGTCACCTGATGCTGGTTACGTTGCACCACATCATATCCGATGCGTGGTCGGGGGATGTGATGGTCCGCGAGTTTGTGACGCTCTATCAAGCTTATTGTCACGGGCAAGCCAACCCGCTGCCCGACCTGCCGATCCAGTATGTCGACTATGCCGCTTGGCAAAATGACCGTCTGAACGCCGGGGCGTTGGATGAATCGGAAGCGTATTGGCTCCGTCAATTTTCCGGTGAGTTGCCCGTTCTGCAGTTGCCTACCGACCGCCCGCGTCCGGCCGTGCCGACGCATGAAGGAGGCACGGAAACGCTTGAACTGGGTGCGGAGTTGTCGGCGCAGTTGGAAAGTCTGGCCCAAGGTCATGATGCGACGCTGTACATGATCTTGCTCGCCGCTCTGGGCGTCTTCCTGCAGCGCATGGGAGGTGGGGAAGACCTGATCATCGGCTCGCCGGAAGCGGGACGCAACCGGATGGAGCTGGAAGGGCTGATCGGCTTTTTCATCAACACGCTCGGCTTGCGTCTGGACTTGAGCGGCAACCCGACGTTCTTGGAGTTGCTGGAGCGGGTGAAGGGGACGGCGATGGATTCGTTTGCCCATCAGGAGCTGCCGTTTGATCGCATCGTGGAGAAGGTCAACCCGGTGCGCGACTTGAGCCGCAGCCCGCTGCTGTCCGTGCTGTTCCAAGTGAACATGGCGACGGAGGAAGCGCAGATCGACGGCTTGGTGCTGCGCGAGTTCCAAGGGGCGCAGGAGAAGGCGAAATTCGACCTGAACGTGGCGTTCCAAGAGACGGCAGGCGGCTTGCGCGGGGCGTTTACCTACAGCAAAGACCTGTTTGACGACACGACGATCGCCCGGTGGCTGGGGCATTTCCGCACGCTGTTGGCAGGGATCGTCGCCAAGCCTGAAGCGAGGATTGCGGAGTTGCCGATGCTGACGGACGGCGAGCGCGAGGCGTTGGTTGTGGCGTACAACCGCACGGATGCCACGCACTACCCGCTGGACAAGTGTCTGCATGAGCTGATCAGCGAACAGGCGGCCCGCACGCCTGAGGCGGTTGCGCTCGTGTTTGAGGGCGAGCGGATGACCTATGGCGAGTTGAACAGCCGTGCGAACCAACTGGCCCACCATTTGCAAAAAAGGGGCGTGGGGCCGGACTCGCTCGTAGGGCTGTGCGTGGAGCGGTCGTTTGAGATGCTGGTGGGGATGCTTGGCATTATGAAGGCAGGCGGGGCTTATGTGCCGCTGGACCCGGCGTATCCGGCAGACCGTTTGGCGTTTGTTATGGAAGATTCGGGAGTTCAGTTGGTGTTGACGCAAGAGCATTTGCTGAGTGTCTTGCCCAGTGCAGGGATTGCAGGGTCTGAAACAGGTGCTGGAGCAGATACAGGTTCAAGTGCAGATCATGATGCTGCTAGTACTGATAGTACTGGTGTTGCTGGCACTGCTAGTGGCATCACGGTGCTCGCCCTTGACCGAGACTGGCCGCTCTTGGCATCCGAACCGACGACCAACCCCCACTCCGGCACGACCTCGCGCAACCTGATCTACATGATCTACACCTCCGGCTCCACCGGTCGCCCCAAAGGCGTGCTGGTTGAGCATCGAGGCGTGGTCAACCGTCTGCTGTGGGGGCAAGAAACCTACAAGCTGACAGCGCAAGACCGTGTTTTGCAAAAAACGCCGTTCTCCTTCGACGTGTCTGTCGAGGAACTGTTCTGGCCGTTACTCGTCGGGGCGCAACTGGTGATCGCCCGTCCGGGTGGGCTTCAGGACACGAGATACTTGGCATCGTTGATCGCTGGACAGGGCATCACCACCGCCCATTTTGTTCCGTCGATGTTGCAGGTGTTCTTGGAGGAGAGCTCGCTAACCGCCGAGACATCTCTGCGCCGCATCTTCTGCTCGGGAGAAGGCTTGCCCGTCGAATTGCAGAAGCGTTTCTTCACG
>DASTWJ010000185.1:0-13557 GCA_035776695.1 Bacilli bacterium | reverse complement strand
TGTCTGTCAGCGAGCTTTCGGAGGAGAAGCGGCAGAAGGTCAACAACGCGTTCGCGTCGCCGTTGCCGTTCAGCTCGCGAATGCTCTGCTCCCAGAACGCGTCGGGATTCGCGTTGTAGCCTGACGGGTCGTGGAGATAGTCGCCGATGGTGGCGAGGGCGACCTTCGACGCTTCCGGCTGGATCATCGGGTTGGTCAGGTAGCCGTCGAGGTGAGCGGGCAGGTCGGAGGCGCGATGTTCCAGCGGCCCCATCAGCAGTTGCGGTTGGTGTTGCACGGCGTAGGTCCAGTCGTTAACGGGGTAATTGTCCCAGAGCAACGGTTTGCGACCGATCAACTGCGCCACCTGATCGGCCTGTTCGGAGCCGATCGCCTTGTTCAGCACCCACTCGCCCGTCCAGATCACAGGGATCGACGGGTCGAGGCTGCTACGGATCGCCTGCCAATAGGGGCTGTCTTGCAACCCGTAGTAGGTGGTGGGAGCAAACCAGAGCCGAAACTGCGGGTCCTGTTGCCGTCCGGCATGAAGCAGGCGGTTGGCCAAGTCGATGTGCGCTTGGGCGTAGTTCGAGCCGTAGACCGTTTGGTCGGCCGCCTTCACGCGCCGTTCCACATCGTCAAACGACAGCAGGAACGTGTGAACGCCAAGCCCTTGCAGTTGCGCCAACTTGGCGGACAGTCGGTCGTAGTCCTGCTCCGACGTAAAGGAGATCGACTGCGCGACCTGCTCTTGGGTCAGCGTCTCATCGGGCAAGGGTTGCGGGATGCCGGGGGAGATCGAGTAGACGAAATCGACCCCGTTGTTCGCAGCAGCTTGGATCAACGCCTGCATCTGCTTCGCTTGGGCGGCGGGGTAGAGGTCACCCCAGCGAGCCCGTTGGTAGGGATCGTCCTTCGGGGCGTAGACGTACGTATTGAAGTGATGCGTCGAGAGGAAGCCCATCATCTCGATTCGCGTCTCCTGTGACCACGGCGTGCCGTAGAAGCCTTCGATCACGCCTTGGATGTGCGTGGGCGGCGAAGGGTCCTCCTGTGCAGGTGCCGGATCGGTTGGCTCCGTGGGAGCGGGTGACGCCGGGACGGGGTCGGTTGTCGACGGATCAGGGTCTTGCGTGTCAGACGGCTTTGCAGGGGCTGTAGGAGACGGGGAAGGCTCAGGAGTAGGCGCTTGCCCCGCGGGCGGCTGCTCTTGAGACGCTTGCTTGCTCCATGCGGCGTATCCCACCCAGCCCCCGGCTAGCAGGCCCAAAGTGACGAGCAGGCACAGGCTCCACAGGAGCCCTTTTCGCCGACGGTTGGTTTTGGATTGGTGACGTTCTTGACGTGACATGAGAGGCATACTCCTTTCCGGGGGGAAAAGGAAAAGTGCCTGTGCAAATCCGCAGGCACTTGTTCCGATTAGAACTTGGGCGACGTTTCCACTGTCTTAGGTTTTCGGAAGCGAAACCCGCTTTCCTGCCAGCGGAAGAACGAATAGGCGGCGAACAAGGTCAGAAACGGCATCAGCGGCACCGAATAGCGACCATGCGCCAGATAAATCATATGCAGGATGGACATATAGGCGAACAGCAACGTCAAAGTCAACGCCGGACGATTGCGCCGAGCCAACCACACCCCGACAAAGCCGAATGCGACTATGGCATAGTGCATCACCGCGACGACCGCCCCCGGGATGCCTGCAATGGTACGCCAATAGTAGATTTTGCCCCAGAAGTAAGCGAACTTGCCGACCGTGTACCACGCGAGGTAGTTAAGCGTATCTTGCGTGAAGCCTTCCTTGATTCGCTCCTTCGCCCAGCGGTTGTCAGAGGCGTCGTTGACCCACAGGTTGTTCGTGTCATGCCACGTCCGTTGCACCTCGACCGGCGGCAGTTTCCACGGGAACGTCCCGAGCAACAGCGGATTGCCGCCCGACTTGGTCAGCGCGATGAACTCGCCGCCGGAGACCTCGTAGTTGCGCACCCACCACGGCAGCAGGCAGAGCACGAGCACCAGCGCGACGATCAGACCGCTGCGAAGCAGAACGGGCCAGGGGAGATGCTTCCAAACCAGCAGCAAGAGAAACAGCAGCCCCGGCCACAGCGCGATCGTCGGGCGGGCGTAGAGTGCCAGCGCCCAGACCACGCCGAACAGGATCATCCGTCCGACGCTCGGTCGCTCCATCGCCTGCAGCGCGATCCGCACCAACCACGCGAGCAACAGCAGAAACACGGCTTCTGTCAAAATAAAGTTTGAGACGAGCCACAGGGGCAGGTAAAACGCCGACACGGTCGCCCCCCAGAAGCCCACTTTTTCCGAGAAAATCCGCGTGCCGATCCGATACACCAGATACAGCGCGACCGTCACCATCACCGCCTGCAGGACGCGTATCGTCTGCTCCAAGACGAGACCGGGGCCGATCACCTTCATCAGCAGGGCGAGTAACGCGGGAAAAAGCGGCGTGATAAACACGGTCGGTCGATCCGGGTCATTGTACGTAAATTCGCCCTTGTCCAGCCAGATCTGTGCCGTGGTCAGGTACGAGCGATCATCCGAATTGAGGTCATAGCTCGGACCGGCGACCAGCACGACGATGATCTTCAGCACCAAAGTCAGGGCGAGGATATACAACATGTTCTTGCGGTAGGACAAGACGATTGCCACCTCCGAGAGTCACTGCTTACTAGTAAGGAGAATACCAGAAATTGCAAGGCCTGTCATTGTAAATGTGTGTGATCAAATTTTGTTGCAAATTTTGGGAACCTTCTATAAAATATCAATACATAGGAGGTTGAAAAAATGAAACGAAAACGTAACACCCCGGCTTTTACCTTCTTGGCGTGGACATCCTTCGCCGCAGCCGTATTCGCCATGTTCATCGGAATTTATACGTTGGATGCCACGTTGCCGGTCAAAGGGTACTACGCGGTGACCGCCATGTTTCTGATCATGTCCTCATTTGTTTTGCAAAAGACGATCCGCGACAACCAAGAGGATGAAGCCGAATTCGGCCCCGCGCCGGAACGTCCGCTGTATGAACCCTCAACTTCGAAGAAAAAAGAGCATATGGATGCATAACCCTTATCAAAAACCGCCTTGCTTGCAGGCGGTTTTTACGTGTTCTTGACACTGTCACAAATATTCTGATAGTGTTGAGGTAACTGATATCATCAGTCCGTTAACTACACAGCGATGGATTGTCATAAGACACTCGATAGGGGGATGGGAAGATGCAGAAAAAGAAACGGAATTACAAAGGTTGGGCCTTGTTGGTGATCGTCGTAGCGGTGATTATTTTCTATTGGCCGCCGTCTCCGGAAGGGCGCGTCCAGAATATCTTCGACCAGTTCGCTGACGGGGACAAAGCGCTGGTGCTGCAAACGATCGACCAAGAGAAAGTCGCGAAGTTCTACCAGTATGCCAAAGAGCACAACCTGCCGACGCCGACCGTTACGCTCGATTCGAAAGAGGTTGGACCGAACGTGCAAGTGACGGCGTCGCTGACCACCAAGGGCGACGACAAGCACACCGGGAAGATGCTGTTCGTCTTCGACAAGATCGGCATCAAATGGAGTCTCGTCGATGTGAAGACGGTCGATGGGTTCGCCGAACCGACCACCTAAGAACGGATTTGGAATAAGGAATATTGAAAACCGCCTGCCATCTAAGGTCAGGCGGTTTTTCCTCGTGTGCGGGCTTTTAGGTGAGACAAGGTGGCGTAGAGGCCGACCAGCAACAGCAGCACGACGAGGAGCAGAAACGACCGCGTAAATCCGATCCGGTCGACGACCGAGCCGAACAGCGGGAAGACGACCATGATGCCGACCGAGTCGCCCAGCGAGATCATCGAGAAGAAGGTGGCGCGGATGTCCGAGGTGAGCTTCTGCTGGATGAAGTTGGAGAAGATCGGTTCGAGCAGCACGGAGACGGTGCTCAGGAGGAACAGCAGCGCGACGCTGACCCAGCCTTGGATCACCGCGTAGATGACGAGCATCAACAGAAACGAATAATAGCTGGCAAAAAAGATCGTGGGAAACGAGTAACGTCTCTCCAACAGGTAGGCAAACTTGACAGCTCCTGCTCCCAGCAGGTATTCGGCCATGAAGATCAGGCCGATCTGCGTGTGGGTGAAGCCTTGCAGTTCGAAGTATTCCTGCGAGTAGAAGGAGACGACGACGATCATCGTCGAAACCATCATCACGAGCAGGATCGGCATGCGGATGTCGCGCTTCTCCTTCCAGACCGCCCACGAGTCGCGAAATTGGTCGCGCATCCGGCGCTTGGGCTCGTCCGAGGCGGGGGCTTCTTGCAAGTCGCCGCGAGCCGGCTCTTTCAGGAACAGCACGGGAATCAAGCCCAACCCGACACAGATCAGCGTGCTCGTGTAGACGAGGTTCCACGAGATCTCCGACAGCATCCCGCCGACCCAGTTGGCGAGCGAGAGAGAGATCAGGATCAAGGCGTTCTGGTTGCCGAGGATGCGGGTGTAGCGCGCTTCCTGCCGTCCCGCCTTGAGCGTGTCATAGAGAAGCGCCTGCTCCGCGCCCGACTTGAACGTGATGCCAAGCCCCATCAGGCCGAACGCCAGCGAGAAGACGAAGAAGTGCCCGCCGATCATCATAAACACCGCGTAGAGCACGGAGATGCACGACCCGATCAGCAGGCTTCGTTTGCGCCCGTAAAGGTCGGCGACGAGGCCGGTCGGCACTTCCATAAACACGATCACCAAGTGCAACAACGACTCCAACACGCCGACCTGCGCCATGTTCATCCCCCGTTCGCCGAGGTAGAGCACCCAGAGGGCGCGGTCGAAGTAGAGGCCGTTGGTGAAGATATAGAAATAGAGCCAGCGAATATTTTTCGCAATCCAAGACATGACAAATCCAATCCCTTCTCTGATTATGAACCACAATACAGGGGGAAGAGTCGCTTGGCAAGGCATATTTTCCATTTTCTAAAAAGAAGTCCATCACGTACGCTGGTAGCATGTCGATCGCCTTGGCCTATCTGCTCGGTCTGGTCGAGCGGGTTGCGGATGGGTGTCTGGACATTGGTTGCGACGGTGCTCTCCGGGGCAGCGACTACTTCCCCTTCGCTTTGAAGATCAGATAGCGGACGAAGTGACCGATCGAATAGGTGAGCGTCGCCATGAGCATGATGATGCCGATAAACGCGAACAGCACGGTGAACCCCTTCGAGAGGAAGTGCGTCAGGTAGAGGATGATCGCCAGCACGACGATGATGAACAGCGTCTTGTAAAACTGCTTGCCGGCATAATAGAGCTCCTCTTGGTATTGCTTCTCAAACGTAGGCGCTTGCTTTTGTTTTTTTCGTTCCATAGGGACAATCGCTCCTCAAGTACTTGTGCTGTCTATTCTACCATAAGAAAAAGCCGACCTGACGGGACAGGTCGGCTTTTTGCTAGGCCTTGTGTGGCTTATTTCTTCTTGTTGCTCTTGTTTAGCACTTCGTAGTCGTAGTCGACGGTGCCGTTGGTGCCTTGCGGTGCGGCGTAGGTGGTTAGCATCACGACTTTGCTGAATTCGTTAGAGTGGAGCATGTTGCGCAGATCGGTCGCTTGGTCGGCGTCGAAGTTCAGCGGGTCGTCGAAGCGGAGCACTTTCACATGCGCTTCCTGGCCGGTGGCATTGCCCTTCTTGTAGCCGACGAAGGAGACTTGGTAGTCGACGTGGTCTTGCGTCGCTTGTGCCAAGCTCAGGAAGCCGTCCGTCGAGGTCGCCGCGTCGACCACGTTGCCGTTGAGCCGGACGTTGGAGATGTACCAGCCCGCTTCGTTGTAACCCCAGTCGGTCATGTAGCGGAAAGAGAGCAGCACGTTCTGCCCCGCATATTGGCTCAGGTCAAAAGACTCCGTGGTCCAGCCGTTCGACGAGCCCGTGAAGCCCGGCAGGTTGGCGGCGATCGTCGGGTGACCGTCGTCGACGAGGTCGCTGCGGGTGTCGCCGTTCGCCAGCGACGTCCAGCTCTTGCCGCCATCGGTGGACACTTGGACGGCACCGAAGTCCCACTGCTCCTCAATGTCGTATTTCGTATCAAAGGTCAAGGTCGCGTCGGTCAGGCCGGTCAGGTCGAGCTCCTTGATCAGGTGGTTGTCGGCGAGGTCGCCTTCGTTCGCCCAGAGCACGTTACCGCGCTCCGGATCTTCAGCGGCGGTCCAGTTGGTGCCGAGGAAGTCAATGCCTTTGAAGTACAGGTGATCGATCTTCTTGCTCGGCGTGATCACTTTGTAATCGGTGCCCCAAGCCGGCACGTCGCTGGCGAGCTGGGAAGCGGCCTCCGTGTTCACGTTGAGGTCGATGTTGTCAAAGCGATACTTGTCGCTGCCTTGGTACTTCCCGTCGATCAGGGTCGCCAGCGAGAAGTCGTTGTACAGCTCGGTGAAGTCGAGGTCATAGCCCATCTGCTGCAAGGTGTCGTTGACCCCTGCGATGCCTTGCTTTTGGTTTTTGAACAGGGCTTGGATAAACTCCTGCCCGAAGCGCTCGTACATATACAGCTCGAACAGGTACGCCGTGCCGTAGTCGCCGAGGATCTGCAGGTCCGATTGGTCGCCCCACATCGTCAGCGAGTTTTTCGGGTTTTGTTCGAAGAAGGACACGTGCGATGTCGAATGTCCGTAGCCGACCATGTATTGGGCGAAGTCGGACAAGCCCTCGTTGATGAAGTTCTCCTCCGCGCTGTCGGTGTCGCGGTGGAGCAGATGTTGGAACTCATGCGCGAACGTGCCTTCATACATATACGGGCGTGCTACATTCGGCCCCATGCGGTCGATCCAGTCGTAGCAGTCGATCGTCATCACGTTGCGATCGGAGAAGTCGGAGATCGTGCTGGAGAAGTAGCCCGCGATGTAGGACGGGTAGTTCGGGTTGTAGAAGGACGAGTCCTTGATGTTGTCGACGAGGATGACCACGCGGCCGGACTCGTCGTTGTACCAGCCGTTGTAGCCGTTTGCGCCCGTGCGCTCCGCCGGCTTGCCGAAGAAGCTGATCTCCTTTTCATACATGTTGTTATCGAATTGATCGAGCAGGTACTCGACTTGCTCGTCCGTGATCTGAGCGAGCGCTTGGCGCGGGTCGCCGTCCGGGTAGTTCAGGTTGTTCGCGACCCAGACTTCGCCGTACTTGCCGACGGCGCGCAAGGTGAAATCGGTCAAGGCATAGCCGCCGGTGACATCGTTGTTGGTCAGCCACTTTTTGACGACCCCCACATCGTCTTGGGTGACGGAGGTCACGCCTTGGGTGGTGCCGGATGCTTCACCGCCTGCGCTCTCGGCGCCGGACAGGTCGATTTTGCCCGCTTGCATCGCTTCTTGCAGCGTTTCGCTGCGGAACTTGTCCCCGACCTCTTGTACGGACGGGTTGGTGTTGTAGGACGCCCCTTTTGCAAATGTGATCGTGCTCGGCGCGGTGATAGCACCCGCCAGCGCGACAGACGTCAGGACGGCCCAAGCTTTGGTACGACGTTTCATGAATGAAGATCCCCCTTTATCCAGTACCCCGTTCAATCGAGTTGATACGGGAGGTAAACCCATAGCCAATATACGAGAGAGATGATAGAAACATGCTATCAAGTTTGGGAACAGAACTTTTTTTATCGGCGGGTTTGATGTTTGCTAAACGGGCGGTAATAGGCGATTGCGCATTGACAAATAGCAAACAAGATCATAATATGTTTGCAAATAGACAAACGGAATGGCGGTGTTGTTTGTGAATCAATCGCACTCTGAGATGTTGTTCCTAGCCTCTGTCGACGAGATGGGGCAAGGCTATGTCTACGAGCAAGAGACCGAAGAGTACGTCTGCCTGCTCTGCGGTCAGGGTTTTGAAAAAGGGGTCGTGTATCAGGAAGGTGACGCGCTCTACGAAGCACAGCGGTATGTGCGTGTTCATATCGAGCAGGAGCATGGTTCGGTGTTTGAGCATCTGCTGGGGCTGGGGAAGAAGGTGACCGGCCTGAGCGAGGTGCAGAGCACGATGCTGGAGCTGTTCTATCAGGGCTTGAGCGACAAGGAGATCGTCGAGCACAGCGATGTCGGCAGCCCGTCGACCGTGCGGAATCACCGCTTCACGCTGCGGGAGAAAGCGAAGCAGGCGAAAGTCTTCCTCGTGCTGATGTCCCTCCTGGAGCAGCAGGAGAAGAAGCGCGAACGAAAAGAGGAGGAGAAATGGATGCGACGAGCCGAATTGATCCGCGAATACAAGGCGACGCCGAAGCGCATGGGCGTGTTCCAACTGCGCAACAAGCACAATGGCAAGGTGTACGTCTACACGAACGCCAACCTCGACAAGATCTACACGCGCCTCGCGTTCGAGATGCGGATGGGTACGCATTTGAACCGGGAGTTGGTGGCCGATTGGAAGGAGTATGGCGAGGAGAACTTCGCGTTTGAAATCTTGGAGGAGATTCCGCTCGACGACAAGCGGCGGGAGAACCCGAAGGAAGCGTTGAAAGAGCTGGAGGAGAAATGGATGGAGAAGCTGCAGCCGTATGGGGATCGCGGCTATCACAAGCCGAGGCGTCCGCGGAAGTAAGTGTGGGACGTGGCTACCAAGCGACGCACAAAGACCCCCTTTCCCCGAAACAAGTCGCGGAAAGAGGGTCTTTTTTTAGAAAAAGGGTCGTGTCCTAGAACACGCGTTTCGCCCCGAGGTAGCGTGCGCCCCAGTAGCCGCCGCTCAGCGTGTCGATCTTGACGCCGCGAGACGAGGTGGCGGAGATAAATTGGGAGCCGCCGAGGGAGATGCCGACGTGGTTGACGCGGCCGGTGCCGTTGGTGGAGAAGAAGACGAGATCGCCCGGTTGCAGCGCGCTTTTGGCAACGCCTGTGCCGGTTGTCCACAGTTGGCGCGAGGTGCGCGGCACGGACACGTCGTGACGGCTGTAGACGTACTGGATCAGGCCGGAGCAATCGAAGCCGCGCGGGGTGGAACCGCCCCAAGCGTACGGCACGCCGATAAACTTCTTCGCATCGGCGACCAGCGTCTCGCCGAGGGCTTGTCCCAGCGGCGTCGCGACGCGGGCGACCGACGGCTTGGACTGGGCGACGGGCAGATGGACGATGCCGTCGGTGGTGATCATCGCGGAGTAAGTATTTTCATCCCAGGAAACGCCTGCGCCAAACGATTCGGAGACGAAGCGGATCGGCACGTAGGTACGGCTTTCAAACAGCGAAGCGTCCGTGTCCATCTTGACGGAATCGCCGTTGACGGTGGCGACGTGCTCGCCCGTTTGCAGGGTGATCTTGTCCTCGCCGTTGGTCAGGGTGACGAGGATCTCGTGATCTTCGGCCCAGCTCCAAGCGACTTTGTAGCCGAGCGTTTCGGAGAGGAAGCGGATCGGCACTTGCAAGCGTCCGTTTTCGTCGATGAACGGTTGGGCGTCGGGGAATTCGACCAGCGCGTCGTTGACCTGTACGTGCGCCGTGTAGCCCGTGCTGCTCGCCGCCTGTGCGGTCGTACTCTGTTGTGCAAAAAGGCTTGTAGCCAGCAACACGCCGGCCATAAGCTTGACTGTCCACGTTTTCATAGCTCTAGGGTGACCTCCTCAAGCGCCTCCGAGGTTAGTTGACGGGTTCGGGAAGAGGATTTCCCGTGTCTGGATAAAAGTGTAAAAATTCCAAACATTCACCCCATGATGTTGCATCCCCCGTACGATCAGGTCGGTTCCGATCGATTCGGCCTTTCTGGACGTAATCGTAGCATGAAAAGTTACAGTACAACAATAGTTTTGGGGTTGGTAAAATCAGGGGTGCCTTAGAGCTCGTGTAGAAATGGTGTGGAAGAAACTATTTGATATGGTAAAATACTTGTATCTTTTTTGAAGGTATAAAGTTTAGGGAGGGGTGTAGATGAGTCAACCTGTCATTCAATCCAATTACGATGGAGAGTTGGATAGCTTAATTCACAAGTTTGATCCGGTAATTGAGAAGATTCGTGAAAGCCAATTGCGCACCAATCGGACAACGATGTGGGTTCCTTGGTTGGTGGTAAATCCGTTGAAGCAGGTTAAGCTGTTGTTCAATGTTGCAAAGTTGGTGAAATTCAAGGCTGGGGCATCCGCTCCGGTGGCGGGCGGCTTGATTGCCGGAGGCTTCTTTACGGAGTGGCCGGTCTGGGTCTACGCCGGCGGGGCGGTCTTCCTGTGGTATGTGATGACGATTGTCTGGCTTCTTTGGCCATGACGTTGCCCGACCATGAGTATTTTCACATCGATGCGTACAAGAAGTTCCGCAACGCGGAGTACAAGCGGTTTGAGCCGTTTCTCAACTGATTCTGTTGCAAATTCCGTTTGTACAAGAAACGGTTGCATAAAGGAGGCGTGAATGATGGTGACCAAAGACCAGTTGATTGGGAAGATGGGAAGCGACCATCGTTCTGAACCCATGACTGTTCAGCAACTTGTTCAGGAACGTCTAACGGAGTATGAAAACTACAAGCAGTCCATTTATGCACGTGTACAAGAAATTGTACATCGTGCTACTGGTCAATCCAGATAAGGTAAAAGGGAAGGGGGTCATCACGACTCCCTTCCCTTTTTTACTTGATTGAGGATGTTCTGAACGCGCTGTTTGATTTTGTCTTGTTCTTGCTGTCGAGACAATTGATGTTGGCGAATCAGTTCCTCCACGGTCAGGTAGCTTCTTTGTTGCGGCGCGGTCGGGAACTGAACGAGGTTGTCCTTCATCGAGGAGATCACGCTCCTTGGGGAGAAGTGATGGTTTAGAGATGGTATGCACGATCAGAGGATATCTATGCGGAAACAGCTGCTTCATGTCATGGAAATAATCACTTGCACGAACAGCAGGAATCGTTTACCATATCCCCACTATGACATGACATGATAGACATAGCGCGGGGGAGGCAGTTGCAGATGCAGTTGTTGCTGATTCGACATGGTGAATCGGAAGCGGATTTGTTGGATGTTCACGAGGGGCGGGCGGACTTTCCGCTGACGGAGCGAGGGCAGCGGCAGGCGGAGAAGATGGCGGCTTGGGTGACGGAGCATTATAAGCCGGATCGGCTGCTGGTCAGCACGCTCCAGCGGGCGCGGATGACGGCGGAGCATCTGGCGCAGGCGAGCGGGTGTGAGCCGGAGTTCTGGCCGGAGTTGATGGAATATAACAACGGGGCGCGTGCGGGCCTGCCGATGGAAGAAGGGTTTCGCCTGCATCCCGACCCGGTGCATGAGCATGAACGCATCGAAGGCGGCGAATCGCGGCTGGAGTTTCGCCTGCGCGCCGAAGCGGTTTGGTCGCGGGTACAAAGCGAGCTCAAGCAGGGCGAGCGCGTGGCGATCGTCGCGCACGGCTGGATGATCACGCAGTTGATTCGCGCGATTTTGGAGCAGCCGCCGAAGTCCACCGTTTATTATGAGACGGGCGACACGGGCATTCATCTCTTCGAATGGAACAGCAAAGGGCTGGTGGCGCGGTTTATGAACAGCACGGCGCATCTGGCGGGAGAAGAGGTGTAAGTGACGGTGTGGTGGTTGCTTGGAGCTCTCTGCTTGTTGGCAGGGGGTTATTTGGCTTGGGGGACTTGGGCGGTCGAGGTGAAGGAGTATCGTGTACCGAGCAAGGGCAGAGACTCTTTTACCATCGTGCAGATCTCGGACTTGCACGGGAAGACGCGGTTTTTCAACGGGCGGGTGCATCAGATGGTGAACGCCCTACAGCCGGACCTCATCTGCGTGACGGGCGACCTGACGAACCACCGCGGGCAGTTGCCGCAGGTGATGGCGGAATTAGCACAACTGCGGGCCCGCCACGGTGTCTTCTTCGTACCGGGGAACTACGAGCGCGAGGAGGTCGTACGGCTTCGCAAGCGGGCGATCACCGGGGAGAACTACCTCGCTCATGTAAAAGGTGAGCTGGTCGTGCTGGAGAACGCGTTTCGGCGCGTGCGGATCGGAGAGACGGACGTGTTCGTCTACGGTTTCGACAACTCGACCTACGGACGCGAGCGGTACACGGCGCGGGGGCAGGAGCGGGACGGGGAGTTTCGGCTGTATTTGGCGCACTCCCCGAACATTGTTCATTACCTTCGCGGGCTGGGCGTAACGCCGAATCTGCTCCTCGTCGGGCACACGCACGGCGGGCAGATTCGCTTGTTCAACCGGACGTTCGGGGCGTACTCGTATTTTCATGTCGGGCTGCGCAAGGCGGGGGAGGCGTTTTACTTCGCCATCAACAAGGGGCTTGGCACGGTCAAGGTTCCGTTTCGGATCGACTGCCGCCCGGAGATCTCCGTGTATCGAGTACGGGGTAATTCGGAAGGATAAAGTTGGGCAATTGTGGTACATTGGTAAGAGGCACGACTTGATTTGAAGTTCAACTGAATGGGAGGCACGATCACCATGAGTGTACATATTGGAGCAAAAGAAGGCCAAATCGCAGATACCATTCTGCTCCCGGGCGACCCGCTGCGGGCGAAATACATCGCGGAGACGTTCTTGGAGAACGCCGAGCTGTACAACGAAGTGCGTGGCATGTACGGCTACACCGGCACGTACAAAGGCAAGCGCATTTCCGTCCAAGGGACCGGCATGGGCATCCCGTCGATCTCGATCTACGCACACGAGCTGATCAACGAGTACGGCGTGCAAAACCTGATCCGCGTCGGCACGTGCGGTGCGTTCCAAAAGGACGTGAAGGTACGCGACGTCATCCTCGCGATGTCCGCGTCGACCGACTCCGCGGTGAACAAGTACCGTTTCAAAGGCATCGACTACGCACCGACGGCGAACTTCGACATGCTGATGAACGCTTACAACGCCGCGAAGGAAGCGGGCATGAGCGTGCGCGTCGGCAACGTCTTCACCTCCGACACCTTCTATAACGATGACAAGGAACTGGTGCCGCTTCTCGCGTCTTACAACACCCTCGCGGTGGAAATGGAAACGGCGGCGCTCTACACCTTGGCCGCCAAGTTCGACCGCAAAGCGCTGGCTGTATTGACCGTCAGCGACCACTTGATCACCGGGGAAGTCACCTCTTCCGAAGAGCGCCAGTTGACTTTCAACCAGATGATCGAGATCGCGCTCGACTCGACGCTGAAGCTGTAAGAAGGATACAACCGTTTGGATTGAGAAAAGCGTCTGTGGAGAAGCGAGTGTTTCTCCCAGATGCTTTTTTGCATGGGAGATAGATTGTGGAAGGAGGCGAAGAGATGCTCAAATCGTGGACGGACACGCCGCAGAAGCGTTTTCGTAAGGCGAAGACGTTTCAGATTCACTATGGGTGGATCGGGGAACAAGAGCTTTTAGCCTTGAGCGGGTATGACTTGCTGATTTTAGAGCCGCGACAGATCACCAAGGAACAGGTTGAATTTCTTCAAGCAAAAATGGCAAGTGGAGCGAGGGGGTCTGTTGCGAAAAGAGGCTCAGACCTCTTCGAACGACTCAACGGCATGAGAGACGATAACGGTGCAAGTGGTTTAAAAGCGGCGGTAGTGTTTGGGTATCTTTCCATTATGGAGACGCCCACTTGGAATCAAGAACGACTTACTCAGATGGAATCTACCTTCTACTACCGCGACGCCTCGGGTGACAGAGTTCATT
>DASTWJ010000184.1:0-6742 GCA_035776695.1 Bacilli bacterium | reverse complement strand
TGATCGGGCCGAACTGCCCGGGCGTCATCACGCCGGGCGAATGCAAGATCGGCATCATGCCGGGCTACATCCACACCCCGGGCCGCGTGGGCGTCGTCTCCCGCTCCGGCACCTTGACCTATGAAGCGGTTCACCAACTGTCTGTCGAAAACATCGGTCAATCGACCGCTGTCGGCATCGGTGGCGACCCGGTCAACGGCACCAACTTCATCGACGTGCTGGAACTGTTCCAAAACGACCCGGACACCGATGCGATCATCATGATCGGCGAAATCGGCGGCTCCGCGGAAGAGGAAGCGGCTGAGTGGATCCAAGCGAACTGCACCAAGCCGGTTGTCGGCTTCATCGCAGGCGCGACGGCTCCTCCCGGCAAGCGCATGGGTCATGCAGGCGCGATCATCTCCGGCGGCAAAGGCACCGCAGCCGAGAAGATCAAAGCGATGCAGGCGGCGGGCATCAAGGTCGCTCCGACCCCGTCCGACCTCGGTTCGACCATGGTCGAACTGCTGAAAGAAAAAGGCCTGTACGAGAAAGTTCTCGTCAAGGCATAACGGCGGCTTTACGTTTCTAACATACATGGCAGCGAAGAGAGACTCTGTTCAGGGTCTCTCTTTTCTATCCATGTCCATCAAAAAAAGACCCCACTCGGAACGCGTCGGGGTCTGTCAAAAGGAGAATGGCCCATGAGGGAACAGGATATTTTTCTCTGGCTTTGTACGACGAGGGGTGTTGGCGGTGTCACGATACGACGCTTGTATAATGCGTTCGGCGAAGGCTCTGCCATCTGGCAGGCCGAAGCGGATGACATGGTGCAAGTCGCCGGCATCCGCTTGAAGGCGGCCCAAGAACTCGTCAGCGCAAGGGTTTCATTTGACCCGTATGCGTTACGGCGTGAGTACGGGGCACTAGGGATTCGCTTTCTGGCCTATGTAGACGAGGAGTACCCCGCCATCCTGCGGGAACTGTACGACCCGCCGGGCGGCTTGTTCGTCCTTGGAGATTTGCCGCCTTGTGCGGAACAAGCCCTCGCCGTCGTCGGTTCGCGCAAACCGACCATCTACGGGCGCAACGTCACCCAAAAGCTCGTCGGCGAACTGGCCGAACAGGGGCTGACCATCGTGTCGGGTCTGGCCCGCGGCATCGATACGATCGCGCACGAAGCCGCACTGCAAGCAGGTGGTCAGACCCTTGCCGTGCTTGGCAGCGGCCTGCAGCAAATCTACCCCCGCGAAAACCTCCGCCTCGCCCACCGCATCGCCGACGGACATGGTGCCGTCGTCTCCGAATTCCACCCGATGACTCCCGGCAAACCGTCTCATTTTCCGATCCGCAACCGCATCATCTCAGGTCTCTCCCAAGCTACGCTGGTGATCGAGGCAGGAGCCAAGAGCGGCTCCTTGATCACCTCCGACCAAGCGCTGGAGCAGGGGAGGGATGTGTACGCCATACCGGGGCCGATTTACTCCCCGCAAAGCGAAGGGACTAACCGCCTGATTCAACAGGGGGCCAAGCTCGTGCAAACCGCACCAGACATTCTGGAGGACTACGGGTTCGTTGCACACGCCTGCTCAGAGGTCGCAGGAAGCGCTGTAAGCCCTGTGAACCTGCCGCCTGAAGCCCAAGTCCTATTCGAAGCGCTAGGCTACCAAGAAGCGACCGTCGACCAATTGCTGCTGCGTACCGGTTGGGAGAGCGGTGAACTGCACACGTGGCTCCTCAAACTGCAAGTCCAAGGTCATCTCACAGCTCTCCCCGGCGGGCGTTATATCCGTACGCCTTCAAACTAAACCCCTCCCTGCCTCACTTCACAAGCCCGTCACAGCGAACCTTTTTCCCAATCGGTTTCCAACATGGAGTAGGCGTAATGATCTTCCCATTCGCCGTTGATCTTCAAGTTCTTGCGATTCAGCCCTTCGCGGACAAATCCAGCCTTCTCCAACACGCGCCATGATCCGATGTTGCTCGGCATCACTCCGGCGTAGAGACGATGCAATTTCAGTTCTTCAAACGCAAACTGAGCGACCAGCCGCACCGCTTGCGTCGCATAGCCTTTACCGTTATGTGCTTCGTCTAGCGAGTACCCGACGATTCCACCATCGAACGGGCCGCGGTTGACCTTCGCGATCATGATGCTTCCGATCAGCTCGTCCGTCTCGCGGACGAAGATGCCGAAATGATACCCTTTGTCCGCTTCCCAACCTTCGATCTCGTTTTTGATAAACTCCTGCACGAGCTCGCTCGTCAGTTCGGGACGGTTTTCAAACGAAGGCTCGTATCGCTTCCAGAATTCCCGATTCCGCGTCATCAGCGCAAACCGTGCGTCCGCATCTTCCGGGCGGTGGCGGCGTATGTAAATGGTGGCACCTTCTCTTTTCGTCATCGACAAACACATCCTCTTCGGTTAACTATGGAGATAATCGGATTTTACCCGAACCCGGTGCTGCAGACAAGAGAACGACATGTGTTAAAATGATGAAAAAGACCAAAGGGAGGGAACACTGTGTGCGGACGATTCACCTTGATGCCGACGCGATGTAACACCCGCGAAACAGCGCGAAGAAACAGAAAAAATGTCACCCCCCGTGACAAGACGGTATAGTTTGGGATATATTGATACATATTGCTTGATATTAATGAAGGCGGATTCCAAATATCAACCAAGGAGGGAGAAGCAACCATGTCCGATTATTTAGTCATCGTGGAGTCCCCGGCCAAAGCGAAAACCATCGGCAAATACCTCGGCAAGAAATATGTCGTGAAAGCTTCGATGGGTCACGTTCGCGATCTGCCCAAGTCTCAGCTCGGGGTCAACGTAGAGGACAGCTTCTCTCCGAAATACATAACCATACGTGGAAAAGGCGACATCCTGAAAGAACTGCGGGATGCCCGCAAAAAAGTCAAACATGTCTATCTCGCGGCCGACCCCGATCGCGAAGGGGAGGCCATCGCTTGGCATCTGGCCCACATCCTCGATGTGGAGCCGGACAAACCTTGCCGCGTGGTGTTCAACGAGATCACCAAGGACGCGGTCAAGGAAGCGTTCAAACATCCCCGCACGATCGATATGAATTTGGTCAACGCCCAGCAGGCGCGTCGGATTCTCGACCGTCTCGTCGGCTACCAGATCAGCCCTTTATTATGGAAGAAAGTGAAAAAAGGGCTGTCGGCGGGCCGCGTGCAATCGGTCGCCGTTCGCTTGATCATCGACCGGGAGATGGAGATTCGCGCGTTTGTGCCGGAAGAGTACTGGACGCTGACGGCGAATTTCAAGGTCGACAAGTCTAAATTTGATGCGAAGTTCCACGGTTTCGGAGAGGAAAAGAAAGAACTGAAGTCCAAAGAGGAAGTCGAAGCGGTTCTCTCGCAGATCGAGAACCAAGACTTCAAGGTGTTGTCCGTTAAGCAGAAGGAGCGCCAGCGCCATCCGTCTGCACCGTTCACCACCTCCACGCTGCAACAGGAAGCGGCACGCAAGCTGAACTTCCGAGCAGCGAAAACGATGTCTCTCGCGCAACAGCTCTATGAGGGCATCGACATCGGCGGGGAAGGCACCGTCGGTCTGATCACCTACATGCGGACCGACTCCGTGCGGATCTCCACCACCGCTCAAGAGGAAGCCAAAGAGTATATCGTCAGCGAGTACGGGGCGGACTATTACCCGGCCGAGACGCGTAGTTATGCGACCAAGAGCAAGGGCGCGCAAGAGGCGCACGAAGCGGTGCGTCCGACTTCGACCCTGCGCCATCCGGACAAGGTCAAGGCGAACCTCAGCCGCGACCAGTTCCGACTCTACAAGCTGATCTGGGAGCGTTTCGTCGCCTCGCAGATGTCGTCCGCCGTGCTCGACACGATGACGGTCGACATCGGAGTGGGAGACGCGCGGTTCCGGGCAACCGGTTCGAAGATCAAGTTCCCCGGCTTTATGACGCTTTATATTGAAGGAAACGACGAAGGCAAGGATGAGGATGAGCGGTTCCTGCCGCCGCTGCAGGAAGGGCAGAGTTTGCAAGCGCCCGACCTCGACCAGAAGCAGCACTTCACCCAACCGCCGCCCCGCTTTACGGAGGCACGCCTCGTCAAGACGATGGAGGAGATCGGTATCGGTCGCCCGTCGACTTACGCGCCGACCTTGGAGACGATCCAGAAGCGCGGCTACGTGCTGCTGGAAGAGAAACGCTTCGTCCCCACCGAACTGGGCGAGATCGTCAACGAGATGATGAAGGAGTTCTTCCCGCAGATCATCGACGCCGACTTCACCGCGAACATGGAAACCTACCTCGATGACGTCGAAGAAGGTGACATCGACTGGGTGAGAGTGTTGTCCGAGTTCTACGGCGACTTCGAGCAACATCTGAAAGTGGCCGAAGAGCAGATGAAGGACGTCGTGCTGGAAGAGGAAGAGTCGGACGAACCTTGCGAAAAATGCGGGCGGATGATGGTCTTCAAGCACGGACGCTACGGCAAGTTTCTGGCCTGCCCCGGCTTCCCGGATTGCCGCAACGCCAAACCGATCCTCAAGGAAATCGGTGTGCCTTGCCCGAAGTGTGAAGAAGGGCAGCTCGTGGAGCGCAAAGGCAAACGCCGCAAAGTATTCTTTGGCTGCAACCGCTACCCGGAATGCGACTTCATCATCTGGGATCGCCCGATCGGTCGCGATTGCCCGTCTTGCGGGTCACCGCTGATCATCAAGCGCAAGGGCAAGAGTAAAGGCGAAGGCACAGAAGTCATTCAATGCTCCGGCAGCGAATGCAACCATAATGAAGAAGTGACAGAGGGCAAACAGGACTGAGTTTGCCCTGTCCTTATTTTATGTGCAGGACTTATTTCCACCGGAACTAGGAAAGGAGCCGAACTCATGGCCAAACACATCACCGTCATCGGCGCAGGGCTGGCAGGCTCGGAAGCGGCGTGGCAGATCGCCAAGCGCGGTCACCAAGTCACCCTCTACGAGATGCGCCCCGTCCGCTCGACCGACGCACACAAAACGGACAAGTTCGCCGAACTCGTCTGCTCCAACTCCTTGCGCGGCGCTTCGCTCGCCAACGCTGTCGGGCTGATCAAAGAAGAGATGCGCCGCTTGGATTCCGTGATCATCCACTCCGCTGACGAAGCGGCCGTCCCCGCAGGCGGTGCCTTGGCGGTCGACAGAGACAATTTTGCCGCCCTCGTCACGGAGCGCGTCACCCACCACCCGAACATCAAAGTCGTGCGCGAAGAACTGCCCCAGATCCCCGACGATCCCGATTCGATCATCGTCGTGGCGACCGGTCCGCTGACCTCGCCCGACCTGTCGAAGGCGATCGCCGATCTGACGGGGGAGAAGTACCTGTACTTCTATGACGCCGCAGCGCCGATCATCAACAAGGAAACGATCGATTTTGACAAAGTGTACATCGCCTCTCGCTATGACAAAGGGGAAGCGGCGTACATCAACTGCCCGATGAACGAAGAAGAGTTCCGCGCCTTCTATGAAGCGTTGATCACGGCGGAGACGGCCGAACTGAAAGAGTTCGAGAAGGAGGTCTTCTTCGAAGGCTGCATGCCGATCGAAGTCATGGCCAAGCGCGGCCCGCAGACGATGCTGTTCGGCCCGCTCAAGCCGGTCGGCCTGCCCGACCCGCGCACCGGCAAAACGCCGTACGCCGTCGTGCAATTGCGCCAAGACAACGCCGCCGCCACCTTGTACAACATGGTCGGCTTCCAGACTCACCTCAAGTGGGGCGAGCAGAGCCGCGTGTTCCGGATGATTCCGGGCTTGGAGAACGCCGAGATCGTCCGCTTTGGCGTCATGCACCGCAATACATACATCAACTCGCCGAACCACCTGCGTCCGACCTACCAATTCAAGAACCGGGACAACCTGTTCTTCGCCGGGCAGATCACCGGCGTCGAAGGCTATGTCGAATCGGCCGCCTGCGGTCTGATGGCCGGCATCAACGTCTCGCGGATGATCGACGGCAAGGAACCGATCGTCTTCCCGGCGGAAACGGCGATGGGGGCGTTGGCGCACTACATCACGCATACGTCTGCACACAACTTCCAGCCGATGAACATCACCTTCGGCCTGCTGCCGCCGCTGGAAGGCAAGAAGATTCGCAACAAGCAGGAGAAAAATGAAAAGATCTCCGCGCGTGCCTTGGAGGCACTGGCGCAGTTTGCCGAGGAGCACGGGCTGGCCTAGTCCCGCTGGTCTAATCGGCAAAGGCTGCGAATAGGGATGCAGGAAAGGTGGGAGAGGAACCGATGGAACCTGTTGAACAAGAGCTGACCTGGCCGCCGCACATCGAGCATCAAGTCGATCTGTTCATGCAGTATCTTCAGGTGGAAAAGTCCGCCTCGCCCCACACGATCGACCATTATTTTTCAGACATCGAGCAATTTGTGACCTATATGCTGGCGGAAGGCTATCAGGCTTTCTCCGAGGTCAACCATGTCGCCGTGCGCACGTTCGTCGGGCGGATGGCTCGCGACCGGGAGAAACGCACGATGGCCCGCAAGATCTCCGCGCTGCGCTCGTTGTATGAGTTTTTGCAACGGGAGGGCTTGGTCGAGAAGAATCCGCCGCGCCAAGTCACGCAACCGAAGCTCGAACGGCGGTTGCCGAATTTCTTGTACATCGACGAGCTGAACGCGCTGCTTGAAGCGCCCGACCTGTCGACGCCGCTCGGCTTGCGCGACCGCGCGTTGCTGGAAGTGCTGTACGCGTCGGGCATCCGCGTCTCCGAATGCGTCGGGTTGGACA
>DASTWJ010000183.1:0-3453 GCA_035776695.1 Bacilli bacterium | reverse complement strand
CATGCGTTCTTTTGCTTAAAACAAATAGCGGAAAATCGTCTGTGCCTCTTCCGACATCCGCTCTTTGCTCCACGGCGGGTCGAAGGTGAGATGGACGTTCACCTGCTCCACACCAAGCGTCTCGATGCGCTCGACGATCTCCTGCCGCATGCTTTCGAAAGCGGGGCATCCCATCGTGGTCAGCGTCATCAGGATCGTGACGAGACGACCGTCCTCCGCGACGGTGATGTCGTAGATCAGGCCGAGGTTCACGATGTCGATCATCAGTTCGGGGTCAAGCACTTCCTCCAGCCGTTCGCGGACTTGTTCGGCGGTGATCATGAAGCGTACCACCTCCCCTTTTTCTACACGCTATGCAAGGGGTTAGAAGATGTTGTTGTTCTCGATCCGCCGCAGTTCCCGCTTGATCTCCGCAGCCAAATCGGTCAAAACGTCCATGTCGTCGTTGTTCTCGTGGAAGCGGCCGTGGAATTCGGCGGCCGTTTCGATCTGGCCGGCTTTGATCAGTTTCTCGAGCATGCGCAGGATGTCGTCGACCATGTTGGACTTGGCTTCGAACAGGATCTGCGCTTCCTTGATCTCGTCGCGGATCGCCGACATCTCGCCGTCGAGGTGGAAGGACGCTTCGGCGGCACGGACGAGGCGTTCCTTGACCTTCTCGGGGATGTTTCCTTTGTATTTGTAGTTCAAGGAGTGCTCGATCGTCGCCCAGAAGTTCATCGCCAGCGTCCGCAACTGCACTTCGGCCAGCAGTTGGATCTCGCCATCCGCCGTCTGGATGGGGTATTTGACGATAAAATGGTACGACCGGTAGCCGCTCGGTTTGCGGTTGGTCACATAGTCGCGCTCTTCGACCACTTCCATGTCCTTGCGCTTGCGGATGTGTTCGGCGACATAGTGCATGTCTTCTTGGAACTGGCACATGATCCGAATCCCGGCGATGTCCGGCACCAGTTCCACCTGCTCCAGCGGGATGTTGAGGATCTTGGCTTTCTCGATGATGCTGGAGACTTTCTTCAAGCGACCCGTCACGAATTCGATCGGGGTGTATTCTTCCTTGTGCTTCAGTTCGGTGCGAAGGGAGCGGAACTTGACTTTCAGCTCCTCCACCGCTTGTGAATAGGGCAGCAAAAACGTATCCCAATCCCGTTCCTGCATGATGACACGCCCCCTTTTAGTCGGACTGTTCCTCTGTTGTTTTCACCACTTTGCGAACGACGCGGCGTTTCGGTTTGTCCGACGCTTCGCTTGGCAGCTCGGCGATCACCGCCTGAATCTTCTTGATGTCGAGTGGCGCGATGCGCCAACTCTTGTCCGCGAAGAGAAACGATTCGGCGGTCAGGTCGCCGCGCCCGTCTAGCTTCTCGATCGCCAGGCGCACGCGGTCGATCGGCTGCTTGATCATCTCTGCGACGTCGGCGATGCTAAATCGTACCGTCATCGTCAACACCTCCTGCTTCCGTTCCTGGTTCCCTCTTCGTATCATAGCAAATTCGGAGCGAGTTCGCCATTTCTTGGTGGAGGCGGTATGGAGAACAGGACGAGAAGAGGTCTCCCCTAGGGGAAGACCTCTTGGTGATAAAGCGTATGTGGGCGCTTAGGCGAACTTGACGAGGAAGTATTTTTTCTTCCCGCGGCGCACGACGATGTACTTGCCTTCGATGCGGTCGCCCGCTTCGATCGTCTTCTCCAAGTCGCGGACTTTCTCGCCGTTGAGGGATATTGCACCGTTGGTGACGTCTTCACGCGCTTGGCGGTTCGACTGGCAGACGCCGGCGGTGACGAGGAACGGCACGATGTTCACCGGTTCGTCGCTCTCCATCGTGTGCGACGGGACGTCTTTGAACGCCTCTTCGATCTCGTCGCCTGCCAGATCGTTGACTTGGCCGGAGAAGAGGACTTGCGAGATCTTCTCCGCCTTCGCCAGCGCCGCTTCGCCGTGGACGATGATCGTGACTTCGCGAGCGAGGGTGCGTTGCGCTTCCCGTGCGCCCGGGTTGGTCTTGACTTCCTCTTCCAACTTGGCGATCTCCTCTTGGGTCAGGAAGGTGAAGTACTTGAGGTAGTTGACCACGTCGCGGTCGTCGGCGTTCAACCAGAATTGGTAGAACTCGTACGGGGTGGTCTTCTTCGGGTCGAGCCAGATCGTGCCGGACTCGGTTTTGCCGAACTTGGTGCCGTCCGCTTTGGTGACGAGCGGAGAGGTCAAGCCGTATGCTTCGCCGCTTTCCTGCTTGCGGATCAGCTCCATGCCGGCGGTGATGTTGCCCCACTGGTCGCTGCCGCCGACTTGCAGGATGCACTTGTGCTGGCGGTAGAGGTTCAGGAAGTCGTTCGCTTGCAGGATCATGTAGGAGAACTCGGTGAAGGAAATACCCGCTTCGAGGCGTGCGGACACGGATTCTTTTGCCAGCATGTAGTTGATGCCGAAGCTTTTGCCGATGTCGCGCAGGAAGGAGATCACGTCCAGCGGTGCGGTCCAGTCGTAGTTGTTGACGAGGATCGCCGGGTTGGTTTCGCTTTCAAAATCGAGCAGGCCGGACAGTTGGGCACGGACTTTGTCCGAGAACTGTTGGACCGTTTCTGTGGTGTTCAGGGTGCGCTCGTTCGCTTTGCCGGACGGGTCGCCGATCAGACCGGTCGCGCCGCCGACCAGCGCGATCGGGTTGTGACCCGCCATCTGGAAGCGCTTGAGCAGCAGGATCGAGACAAAATTCCCGATGTGCAGGGAGTCGGCCGTCGGATCGAAGCCGCAGTAGAGGGCGATCGGGCCCTCGGCCAGTTTCTTTTCCAATCCTTCTTGGTCGGTGGTCTGGTGGATCAGACCGCGCCATTCGAGTTCGTGTAGGATGTTCGTCGTCATCGGTGGGTCTCCTTTGCAGTGGGTTTGAGGTGGTGGTTATTGTTCGCCGTATTCGTTGATGTACTTGTTGGTGTGGATGCGCACGTAGTGAATGCGCCCTTGCTCGTTGGTGCTCCAGTGGATCGTGACCGGAATCCATTGGCGATTCTCGCGGTAGACGAGCACCGTTTGGTGATGGCCTTTTTTGCCTTCGTTCGGGTTGAGCAGGTCGAGCTGCAACAGGCGGTCGGCCAATTCGTTCGCCTTGTCCGAAGTCAGAAAGGTCTCGTTCGGCATGTATTCTTGCGCGATCGTCTGGATCGCGGTGATGTACTCCGGATAGTCCATGGACAAGCCTCCTTGACAGTGCGATAGGGACACTGTATGTCTGTGTCTATTGGTGATTTTATCATAAAATGTGTTGGTTTTTCTCGGAGGCTAAACATTTTTCCTACTGTTTTAATGTGTGCTGTTACTACTGCCTTCTATTGTCCGAAAACTGACTGCACCTAATGTCCAGAAATTGATGGATAGAATGTCCGAGTGCCCAAAGCGACTGCCTCTTTGAAAAGGAGAAATGAAAAACGGGAGAATCAAGTAAATTCTCCCGC
>DASTWJ010000182.1:0-2893 GCA_035776695.1 Bacilli bacterium | reverse complement strand
TGCGACTTCTTACCCAAGTGAATCGTACCCTTGTCCACCTTGACTTCATAGGCGTCAAGCGGACGCTGCGGCGGCTTGGTCGGATCATTGATCCCGTACTTGGTGTATTGACCACCGTGGCACGGGCAGTGGAACCACCATTTGTCGTCCGACGGCTTCGGGTTGCCACTCGGATCCAAAGTACCGCCGACAGAGCAACCCAAGTGGGTGCAGGTCGGGGACATCGCCAGCGGGGTACCGTCCTCTTGGAGAATGACCCAAGCGGATACCGTGACGTTTTCCTCGATCCAACCGTCTTTGCGGTGGACTTTGAATTCGACCAATGTCGGGAAATCCTTGGAAAGGTCGTCCACTTTCATACCGGTGTCAACAAAAGAACCGCCACTTGTACGGGTGAGCGGGTCGATCGTGAACGGAATCAGCGGAGCTGCCACAGTGGCTGCCATGAACGCGCCGGTACCACCCAACGCATAGGTCAGAAACTGACGGCGAGAGAGGCCTTGTTTCCCTTGGTTTTTAGCATCACTCATTGGTCCATCTTACCTCCCTACGTTGACAAAATTCGTTCGTCCAGTCATCCTTGCCATCTTTCAACAATGAAATAAAGCCGTGCGATGTTAAGATCTACCACGGTTGCTGAAGATCTGGGAAAATGACCCGAAACATCTCGACTTCAATCTTACAGTTTGCCAAAAAGGGTGTCAAGCAAGCCTTCGCGCAATTTTACCCGTGTTCGACAGACTTTCCGGCAAAGTTCATAAAAAGTTACGAGTTCGCCGACCACATTGCCGTAATCTCTTCCACCAGCGCCCGCCCGATCAGGTCGAGCAACTTCTCGCCCTTTTCCTCGCTCGCGGCCTGTGCATCGCCGGAGAACGCTTGGGGGTAAAGCTCTTTCCCTTTCGCGGCATCGACCTCGCCCTGCGGCTCCTCGATGACGTGACGGCCGGCCAGCGACAGGTCGACCGACTGCGGGTCGATCGCCAGCATCAGCGACGTCTCATCCTCCCCGGCATGTCCTCCGCCGGGGGTAATCTGAGCGATCCGCTCGGCATAATCTTGCCAGTAGTTGCTCACTTTGACGGTGAGCCCCTGCTCGGTCAGGCGGGTTGCCACTTCCTGCAGCCCTTCGATGTTGCCGCCGTGCCCGTTGAGCAAGACGACGTGCTTCAGCCCCCAGCGGGCAAACGAAGCGACCACGGCGTACACGTAGTCGGTGAAAACGGAAGCGGGTACATCGATCGTTCCCGGAAAATCGCTGAGCATGCGGCACGATCCGTACGGAATCTCCGGTGCGGTCCAGACGCGACCGCTCAGTTGTCGTTCCAAGTGGTCGGCCAAGCGCTTCGGGATCAACAGATCGGTGCCCAGCGGTGCATGCGGCCCATGCGCCTCGATCGTGCCGATCGGCAGGATCAGCGTGTCGATATAAGGTCGGTACTCTTCAAACTGCTTCATATGTACATGTGCCAGCCTCATGGTGAAAATCCTCCTCCTTTCCAGTATGTATAGAGTTCTTCTTATTATGTACAAAAAAAAGAACCGGGCTCAAGAGCCCAGTTCCTGCAGTTCGCGAAGTTTGTTTGACAATTCGAGGAACGCTTCCTTGTCGCCGCGATCGAGCGCCGCGTCGATCTCGGTCTGCAACTTCGCCACTTGGTGCTCCCGGATGGCGAAATCGAGGAACAGTTCCGCTTGCAAGGACACCAGCGCGTCGATCGACTCGCGGGTATCGTCCATCGGGTTTTGCTCCAGCACCGCCGCGTACTCCGGCGAAGTGGTGCGGTCTTTGAAGAAGAGCCCGATGTAGATCTCCTCTTCCGTATGGTTGTGAATATCGAGAAACGCCTTTTCCACATCGGAAGTGACGCGTTTGTTCTTGTAGAATTTGAACGGCGTCATCTGGACGCACTTGGTGGACATGAGGATCGTTTTCGGCAGGTTGCGGAAGTTATCCACAAAATGCACGCGGTTGAGCAACTCGTCTGAGGACGCGAGGTATTGCAACAACCATTCGGCTTCCCGGTTTTGCAGTTCGTATTTTTCGAGGAACTTTTTAATAAAGACCTTTTTCTCAGCAATCGTAATGACTTCTCCCATCGCCGTTCCCCTCCTTTGCTTGCACGTGCCGCACCTGGGTGTCGACACCGATCAGTTCGAATGTTGTGAATTTTCTTATTGTATTGTATTCGCCTTGCCCCTGAGGATTTCCTCTTTTCTGAGAAAAAACTTTCTTGCCTTTATTGTATAGAAAATAGGGGCTGTCTGTGAAGGGGGAATTGATGGGAAACGCAAAGAAGCGGACCGAAGTCCGCTCCGTCAAGCCGCCATCAGCCGATGATCTCGGCTTGGTAACCCAATTTGTCCAGCATCTGTTGCAACACCGGCACGCCTTCCTCTCCGATCAGGAAATGGGTGTCGGTCAGTTCGAGGCGCACATGCTCCCTCACCTCGGGGATTTTTTTCAAATCGGCGGCCAGCATGCCTTCGCGACACTCGACGACCACGGCGCGATAGAGCCGCACCCGCCCGAATTCGGCCGCCCACTGCTCGATCATCCGCTCGACGTTGCCTGGCACCATATCGCCCGTCTCCTCGCGCAGGAAGTCGAGCACCGTCTCGCCCGTCCAGCCGTTGTCCAAAGCGCGGAACACGCTGGTCTTGGTCAGGCGATGCACCCGCATCGTGTCCACGCGGATCAGGTCGGTCACTTCGTCGAGCTCCCACTCCAAGCGATGGAATTCCTCCAAGGGGACGAGCAGATCGAAGTTGGGCTGCAGGATCAGCGGCGTATGCGCCGGCGTGGCATCCTGTTCGACCGCCTCCGCTTGGATCTCATCGGCGCTCACTTCCTGCAACAGCGTCTCCCGCCCTAACGCGGTCAGCTTGATCA
>DASTWJ010000181.1:0-4643 GCA_035776695.1 Bacilli bacterium | reverse complement strand
ACGGGACAAGGTTGCCAGGGTGTTAAGGTGTTACGCATCGAGCATCACGACCATTTGACGTCGGGAGCCGTCGTACGGTTGGAGGATGAGCGAAAAGCCGCCATGTACCCCTTCGGCGGGCAAAGAGGTGAGCGTGCCATCCGCTTCGAGATGGAAGTAGTCGGCTTGTAGCGCGATCCCTTGGTTCCAGCCGTTCGTGTGGATCGACCATTCGGTTGCGCCGGGGAAGTGGGCGGCAAGCGTTGGCCAGTCGAGCTGTTGCAAGCGGGTGAACAGCGTTTCGGCGCGGATCAGACGGGGGTATTGCGCCCATTGGGTGGCGCGCACTTCGGAAAACCGCATCGACCGTTCGCCGGTGCAGGAGAAACATTGGCTGTAGGAGCGCGCGAGGTAGGCGTTCTGTTCGTGCTCGGCCAACCCGAACTCGATCTGTTGCAACTGACCGTCTTGGGTCACGCGCAGCTCGACATTTTCAATCCGTGTATCCGGGTTGAGTTGCAACTCGCTTTCCAGCTTCTTGTAAGCGGCGGGGAAGTCGATCTGCTCCACGTTCGTTTGAGTGAGAAAAACGGGCGTCTCCTCCGCTTTCCAGGAGTTGTTTACCCACCAGTGCCAAAGCAGATAGCCGCCGACGAGGGCGATGAGCAGCAAGCCGATTACGAGGAGCGACGATTTGGTTTTGGTCATGTGCGTGTACCTCCTAAGGCATAGGGTGTGGAAACGAGCAGCGGGCTAGCCGATTCCGACTAGCCTGCTGCTTGTTCGTCATGAGGTTGTGCTTGCCGATTAGTAGTCGTACGCGACATGGACTTGCTGATGAGCCAGCCATGCGGAACCGTATTGATCAAAGTATGCATCGTTGCGAATGTCCATAACCGCATAGGTGCCGGAGGAGAGCCAAGCGGTCGCCGGCTTGAAGCGGGTCGGATCGGGCAGCACGGAAGCATACCAGCGCGGGGTGACTTCCCAACGGCCGTAGTCGAGGTCTTGGTTGCCGATGTCGTTGACGGCGATCGAACCGTTCGGGTCGAAGGAGTAAGAGATGCCCCACGGAACCGAGACGGAGATGCTGTCACCCGATGTATCGGACGGGCTCCAGTCCTTGATGTGGTCGGAGTCGTACGGGATGTCGTGGTCGGTTTTCAGGTAGTACGGGTCAGCGCCGTTGTAGCCGGTGATCTCGGTATGATCTTCGACGACAAAGTAGTCGTAGGTGCTGTCCGACTCGTCTTTTTCCCGGCTCAAGTAATAGTCGGTGTTGATCTTGCCGACGGTGGTGCCGCTGTTGTTCGAAACGTATGTGTTGATGTCGGACTTCGAGGTGACCGGAGAGGCGTCCGCATGGGCGACATTTTGCTTGATCGGCAGGTCCTTACCCAGGAAAGACACGTTGGTCGGGGCCGTCTTGCCGTTTTGTGCATCGGTCTGCTCGGCGGTGTCGATCTGGTCATCCAAGATCGCGTGCAGGTAAAGCGTTTCCGGCGTGTGGCCGGCTTTGCCGCCGACAAAGTTGGAGAGATACACTTTGTTCGGGCCGTTGACCAGAGAGAAGCCGATGACGTTTTGCAGTTGTTCGGTGTCCATCAGCAGTTTGGGCTCTTTGCGGGTGGTGTTCTTCAACTCTTCGATCGACTGGGTCGGTGCGATTTCACCTTCGATGCCGAGCAGTTGCTCGTACTCGCGGATGGAGAAGCCTTCGCCATAGAGGTAGACTTTCTTGCCGTCGACCAATGCTTGATGCAAATCCGCTTGCAGGGTCGCGTCGTTGCGCACAGCATCGATCGGATACGCGAGGTCGTTGATCTTGTCGCTCAAGCCCTTGGGCGAACGATCGGCAGCCGTCTGCAACCCGTGCGTCTGAATTGTGACGCGGTTGTTGGCCAGCGCTTGACGCAGCTGATCGAACGATTGGTCTTGCTTATTATTTTGGACGGTCTCAACCACCGATTGCGCTTGGGCGTTGTAGAAAGCCAAGCCCCGAGTCGCTCCTTCAAAAGGTGTCGCGTTTGCCACACTCGCATCAAACGAGTAGGTGTTCATGGCGCAGAGGGTAAGAGCGACCGCTGCAGCCGCAGTCCATTTCAACTTCTTTTTCATCATGGGTACCTTCCTCCTTGGTGTAAAAGTTCTAAGTTGGTTTGTAACTCATCGTTACGTTTCTATTTTCTGATTAATCGTTCATTTTGTCGAATTTCGTTTTTCGTCGTGAGTGGGAATTAGCGGAGGGAGAGGGGTAATTCTTCTTATTTTCTTCTGAATTCTCTTCGTTTTAATATTACTAATTTTGAGCGCCGAAATATTGTGTTTGATTTATTGGGTGAAAATAAAAACCCCGCTCTGCTTCTTGATCGAAAGCAGGTCGGGGGTTCATGTCAGCGGCATCTCCAGTTACGTTTCCAACGCCTCCCAACGGTTGGGGTAGTTCAACAGCTTGGGGTGCGGCTCGGAGGGGCCGGTGATGCGGATGATCAGGCGCACGCGGCGAATCCATTCGTCAAACGAGGCGAAGGAGGCAAACGCGTTGGCGAAGCGGTCGGTCAGGTAGAGAAAATGCGGGGCCGGGTATTTGTCGAGCAGAAAGCGCAGCGACGCTTCCATCGGCGTGTATTTGTTGCGCTTCTCCTCCCAGCGGTCGACCTCGACGGGCAGCAGCGGATCGATCGCATCGAGCAGCGCCTGCAAGTTCTTGACCCGTTTGTGAAAAGCGGGGATGTCCGTCACTTTGATCGCCCGCAACGTTTTCTCATGGTGCGGAAACAACACCGCTTGGGCAAAATCGCGCGTGTCGGCCAACTCAAGCATCTCCCGCAGCTCTTCCTCAGTCGTCTCGGCAAACGCGTCCATCCAGATCACCGTGCCTTTGACCTCGGCTTTCTCCGGCTCGTAGCCGAAGGGGACCATCTGCGGGTCGCGTTTCGATTGGCGGGGCATCGGGGTCACCTCTCTCCGTTCGGATGTCTTCTGTTTATCATATCCCGATTGTAGCAGACTTTTCCATCCTTGATTTGGTACACTATTCGTAAAGATTGACAAGTACGACAAGAGGCATGGCGTCTTGCCGAGAGGGAGGATGGAGTAGCATGTACTTGAAAGGGATCGTATGCACGGTGCAAGAAACGAACAGAGAACCTTTTTCCAAAGCGCAAGAAGCATGGTCTGCTCTGCGCGGCGTGGACGGATTCTGCGGGCAGTTCGGGGGCTGGGATGTGCAAGACCCGACCCGCGCCTGCATCGTCGGGTTGTGGCGAGACGAGGCGGCGTATCGGCACTTCATGGAGGAGGTGCACGATCGGATTTTCTTCGGCAACGACCAAGGGCGAACGTATGAGACGATCTCCGTCACGCTGGAAGCATGCGGGGTCGACCTGCCCGCCGTCGAACACCTCGTGCAAGACGCTTTGGCAAAAGGGGAGGTGTTCCGATTGGCCGAGTGCCTCCCGACCTTCTCGCAAGCCGACGAGACGGTACAACTCGTGCCGGAATGGCTTGTCCCGCGTACGTAACACCACCGGTCATTTGAAGCGGATAACCAATCCCTTTCCCGTCCACACTACCTGTGGCAGTTTAACAGGGAAAGGGGTCTTCTTATGTCCAGCACGCCGGATCAACAGAGCATCGAACAGTCGTTACTCGCCTACAAGGCGGGGCTCGGTCACTTCAGCGAACAGGTGCCCGAGGTCGGAGAAGCGTACATGAACTTCACCGCCGCCTGCTTCAAGGCCGGCTCGCTCGGCGAAAAGGAAAAGCACCTGATCGCCCTCGGCCTCTCCGTCCAGTCGCAGGATGAGACGTGCATCATGTACCACACGCAAGCGGCGTTGCAAAACGGGGCGACGCGCCAAGACGTACTGGAGACGGTCGGCGTCTGCGCGGCATTCGGCGGCGGGGCGGCTCTGTCACAGGGCGTGACGCTCGTCCAATCCTGCTGTGACGCGTTTGCAGGCGACACGCACTAATTCATTCCATCGCTCGACAAAAAGGCGTGCCCCTGCAAGTGTCCGACTTGCGAGGAACACGCCCTTTTTTGTCCCGACGGTAGGGGCTTAGGGGAGCGCCTTGCCCGTTTTCCCTTGGTAAAAATGATCGTGCCCGTGATCGAACGAGGTTTCGCCCGCGAACTCATGCGTATGGCCGCCGTCCGGCAAGGGGATCGCCGGGCCGGTCACGCCGCTGAAGCGATGCACGTGCCCGTCTTCGAACGACGTCACGCCCTCATACCGATGCACATGTTCGTCATCGTCTCCCACGGCGTTCGACAGCTTGCCGCTGACCCGATGGGTGTGGCGGCGCGACAACGCCGTGCGGGTGGAATAGGCGTGCGCATGCACCCCGCGTCCCCAGAACAATTCCTCGAGGTTGTGCTTGTGCCGGTTGTCCCCCTTCATCCAAACACTCCTTCGCCGCTACGGTTCTCTTCCTATTAGATGCAAGAGAAGGAGAAAGAGTACAAAACAAAGCACCCGTTTTATTTCGAGTATGATACGATAAGGGTATGAACCAGTGGGTAGCGAAGAGAGGAAGGGACTTATTTTGAAACGCAAGTTGCAAGTAATCGTCTATCTGGTGGCGTTTGCCGCCTTCTTGGGGCCGTTTACGCAAACGATCTATACGCCGTTGTTGCCGGAAGTGCAGGCGGAATTTGG
>DASTWJ010000180.1:0-2262 GCA_035776695.1 Bacilli bacterium | reverse complement strand
GGAGTTCAGCGCCGGGGTTTCCTTTTCCCCTTGATGACCGGATGAACGCTTGAGCAGGGCTTTGACGCGCATCACCAGCTCACGGGGCGAGAACGGTTTGACCACATAGTCGTCCGCGCCGAGTTCGAAGCCTTGGATGCGGTTCATCTCGTCGCCCGCCGCCGTCAGCATGATGATCGGCGTCTCGTTGCCTTGTTTGCGCAAGGCGTCGCAGATGTCGCGGCCGTCCATCGTCGGCAGCATCAGGTCGAGCACGATCAGGTCGTATTCGTTGGTCAGCGCCATGTCCAGCGCGACGCCGCCGTCTTCCGCTTCCTCCACGTCAAACGCGTTGCGCTCCAGATACATCCGCACGAGGCGGCGAATGCGCTCTTCATCATCTACGACCAAAATTTTTGCCGTGGTTTCCATGAGTATCACGCTCCAATAGAAGTACAAGCCACCAATTTGTGCTTCGGTGACTTGTACGTGAGTGGTTTGAGTAGCAAACGAGTTATGCGGTTGTCTGTCTTACGCCTTGGCGTAGGCATGCAGGCCGGAGATCAGCAAGTTGACCCCGACGAGCAGGAACATGATCACCACAAAGCCGAAGACGGCCATCCATGCGGTGCGTTGACCTTCCCAGCCTTGACGTAGGCGCATGTGCAGGTAGACCGTGTAGTACAGCCAAGTGATCAGCGCCCACGTTTCCTTCGGGTCCCAGCTCCAGTAGGAGCCCCATGCCTCTTGTGCCCAGATCATCGCGAAGACCAGCGCACCGAGGGTGAAGACCGGATAGCCGATCGCCACGGCGCGGTAAGAAACCTCGTCGAGCATGTCGGCATCCAGAGCTTGTACCCAACGGGACATCGCGACGGACACCGGCTTGCGCAGGATCAAGCGCACCAGACCGTAGATCACCAGCGAGACGAGCACGGTCCAGAGGATCGTGTTGGACTGTACGGCCGCATTGGAGCCATGCATCCAGCCCGGGATGTCGACCAGCGGCAACGACACGCCGGCGACCGTATCGAGCGAGCCGAGCTCCGTGCCGGTCGGGCCGATGATCGGAGGCATGAAGTAGATCGTTTGAACCGTGTCGCTAATCGACGCGAGCACTTGGTAGCCCGCCGCCCGGAAACCGAGCGCGGCGGCGACAAACGCCAGCAGCGCGAAGAACAGGTAGACGACAAATTCCAAAAAGCGCGTCGACCAGTTGCGCTGGGTCAAGTCCACCGTCCTCAAGAGGTACATCAGACCTGCGGCGAAGGAGATCGTCAGAATCCCTTCCCCCAGTGCGGCGGTGGTGACGTGGATGTTCAGCCAGTAGGATTGCAAAGCCGGGATCAGCGGTTTCACATCGCGCGGGAACACGGATGCGTAGGCCAAGATGATCAGACCGATCGGCGCGACGAACGCGCCGAGCACCGGCACTCGATAAATCGCATTGATGACGACAAAGGCGAGCATGATCGTGAACGCCCAGAAACTCATGTATTCGAACATGTTGGAGACCGGCGTAAAACCGCCGTAGACCCCGCGGGTGACGATGGCGATCAGTTGTGCCGCCACGCCGATTACGGTGACCGTGTAGCCCCACTTGGTCCACAGGTTGGCCAGCTTTTTATTTTGCACCTTCATCTTGCGTCCGGTGACGCCGATCACATAGAGGATCGTCGACACGAAGTACGAAGCGAACGCGGTGCCGAAAAAAACGCTGGACAGTTGCATCATCATGTAGATTGTCCTCCTTTCTTCAACTTGGGTTTAAGAACGGCCGATTCGAAGCCGTTCGCCGTCAACGTCTTGTTGAATTCGTTGCGCATGCCCAACCAGTTCTTGTTGGTGTTCGCCCCTACGTGCAGCACACCATTCTCTAGTCTAGCCCAGATTCGGCGATGTTGGAAGTAGTAACAGAGCACGAGGCCGAATAACACGAGCGCACAACCCGTATAGACGATCGGCACGCCCAAGTCGCGGTGGACGAGCAGGCCGGTCATGTGGAACAGGTCGACGTCTTGGAACTTCAGTTGGAACACGTAGTCTTTGCCGAGCATCTGCTCGACGAAGGGCGCCATCGGCATCATCCACTGGCGGCTCGGCTTGTCCATGCCGGGGCCTTGGATGTCAAACTGCACGCCCGGGTTGTACGGGTCGGTGGAGTTGGTGTAGATCTCCTTTTTCTCCAGATCGACGCGGATGTCCGGGAAGTAGTTGACCATCGTCAGCGTATAGTCGCCCACTTGATAGGACGGTTGCGGATGATTGAAGTCGAGGTTGAAC
>DASTWJ010000179.1:0-2217 GCA_035776695.1 Bacilli bacterium | reverse complement strand
AGCAATTCAGCCTGTCGTCCGTCGATCCAAGAATGAACAGGCACGACCGTCGCTCGGTGACGTTTCGCCACACCGGTCGTGATCGTGTTGAGCGCGTTGATGCCTTCTCTCGACAGCGGGGTGTTCGGAAACGGGTCGTATTGCGTGCAGAGCAACAGCTTCGCCGGACTGACCTTGCGAATCAAGCCGCACATCGTTTCCAGATGGCGGGCATAGCCGGTCAAGGTATGCTCCACGACGGACCGGGGAGCACCGTTCGCCATCGCCAGTCCCGCCTGCGCCAAGTCGTTGCCGCCGACCCAAAGCGTCACCGCCGTCGCTTCGCTCAGCGGGGTCACCGGGTTTAACTCCAAGCCCTGCTCCAAGTCGCCACTCGTCCAGCCGGGCACGGCCAACACAAGCCCGTCCGCCTGTGTCCCTGACCGACGAAGCGAGCGGAGCACCAGCCCCGGATACGCCCGAGCGGGGGAGGTCGCGCTTTCGCCTGCGGTGATCGAGTCGCCTAATGCCGTATAACGAATCATTTGTTTATCTTCACCCCCACCTCGGAAAAAGACCCTTTTACGAATAAGGTATGTGGAAAAGCTGCGCTTGCAAGGGACAGGCGCGGACTTCACGCCGGAAAAAAACGCCAAGCCGATCAAACGGCTTAGCGAATTTGTGCCAACAGCGTTTCAAACTGCTCAGGCGGCAACGGGCGCGAGTAGTGAAACCCTTGCATCTTGTCGCATCCCATCTCCCGCAATAGCGCGAACTGCTCCTCCGTCTCCACGCCCTCGGCGACCACCTTCAGGCGCAGCGCTTTGCCCAAGGCGATGATCGAGGCGGCGATGGCGACATCGTCCTGATCGTGGGCAATCTGATCGACGAACGACTTGTCGATCTTCAGCGTTTGGATCGGGAACTTCTTCAAATAACTGAGTGACGAATACCCCGTGCCGAAATCGTCGATCGAGATGCCCACGCCCAGTTCGTTTAACTCCTGCATCGTCCGCACGGCGCGCGAGTTGTCTTCCATCGCGATGCTCTCCGTGATCTCCAAGTCGAGGTGCGAAGCGGGCAAGCCCGTCTCCTCCAGCACCCGTTTCACCGTCTCCACGAGGTTCTGCTGGGCGAATTGGCGGGCCGACAAGTTGACCGCCACGTGCAGGTCATACCCGTCGTCGAGCCACAGCTTGTTCTGGCGACACGCCGTGCGAAGCGCCCATTCTCCGACGGGGACGATCAGGCCGTTCTCTTCCAACAAGGGGATGAACAGGGCGGGGGAGACCAGACCACGGGTCGGATGCTGCCAGCGCAACAACGCTTCCATCCCGATCAACTTCCCGCTCTCCAAGGCGACTTGCGGCTGGTAGTGCAAGACGAACTCCTGTTGCAGCAACGCTTTGCGCAGCTCTTGTTCCAGCGTCAGGCGCTCGAAGCTTTTCGCGTTCATCATCGGGGTGTAGAACTGGTAGTTGTTGCCGCTCTCCTTGGCGCGGTACATCGCGGAGTCGGCGTTCTTGACCAGCTCTTCGACTTCGGTGCCGTCGGACGGCGAGAGGGCGATGCCGATGCTCGGGGTGAGAAAGAACTCCTGCCCTTCCAGCTCGAACGGTTGCAAAAACGCATCGAGCAGCGATTGCGCCCGATCAACCGCAACGTTTGGCGTCTCCAGCTTTTCCAAGAGGATCGCAAATTCATCCCCGCCGAGGCGGCAGAGGCTGTCCTGTTCGCCGAGGCAGTTGGGCAGGCGCGTGGCGACTTGTTGGAGCAATTTGTCGCCGAGGTTGTGACCCATCGTGTCGTTGATGATCTTGAAGCGGTCGAGGTCGAGGAACATCACGGCGGCGAACAGGTCGAGGCGCTTGGCATCCTGCGCCGCGCTCTGGAGTCGGTCGAGGAACAGCAGGCGGTTGGGCAGGCCGGTCAACGCATCGTGCGTCGCTTGGTGGTGCAGCCGCTCCTCGTCCGCCTTGCGGTCGGTGATGTCACGAAACAGCGCCACATAGCGGGTCAGCGTTCCTTCGTCGGGGCGGCCGGTGCAGACGGAGCGGATATGCAGCCATTGCGGATACACTTCGCCGCTCTTGCGACGGTTCCAGACCTCACCTTGCCATTCGCCTTCGGTGGAGATCTTGTCCCACATCGTTTTGTAAAAATCGCGGTTGTGCCAGCCCGATTGCATCAATGACGGGTTGCGCCCGATGACTTCCGCCTTCGCATAGCCGGTGGCTG
>DASTWJ010000178.1:0-3474 GCA_035776695.1 Bacilli bacterium | reverse complement strand
CGTTGACATCCTGTACCAACGGGATGACATCGCCGACGCCTAAGGTCATCAGGTCGCCGACCGAAATCGCCGACGAACCCAACTCAGCCACGAGCGTCACCTGGGTTTTGCCAAGGTTTTGACGGATGGCTTCCCAATCTTCACTGTGATCTTTGCTGATCTTTGAGGCGCCCATCCAATAATGAGCGGAGAGCTTGGGAATGATCGGCTCCAAGACGACATGGGGCATACAGATGTTGATCATCCCGGTGGTTTCCCCGATCTTCGTCGACAGGGAAACGACCGCGACCGTTTCGTTCGGCGACACCAACTGCAGGAATTGCGGGTTGACTTCGATGTGGTCCAGTTCGGTTTCCAGTTCGGAAACCGCCTTCCACGCCTCCTGGAAGTTGTCGAGCGCTCGTCCGAAGACGCGTTCCATGATCGTCATCTCGATCTCGGTCAAGTCGCGCAGATCATCTGTGCCCACACCGGACCCGCCCAACAGGCGGTCTAACATCGCATAGGCGATGCTCGGATGGATCTCCATCACGAATTTGCCTTCGAGCGGTCGGCAGTTGAACACGTTCATGATCGTCATTTTGGGAATGGATCGGATAAATTCGTCGTAGGGCAATTGATCGACAGACGCGACCGAGATCTGGACAAACGTGCGCAATTGTGCGGAAAAGTACGTAGTCAAAAGCCGCGCATAGTTCTCGTAGATCCGCGTGATCGAGCGGATGTGATCTTTGGAGAAACGCATCGCCCGTTTGAAGTCATAGACTTTGATCTTGCGGTCGGTGTCTTCCTTGCGGATTTCCTCCGCCGTCAATTCCCCGGAAGAGAGTGCGGATAACAGGGCATCAATCTCGTTTTGCGACAAAACCTCTGCCATCAGTCATCACCTCCTTTGTACCGAAGTGGCTTTACTGGACGACGATGTCGGTGATCAGTACGTCGGTGACTTTGCCTTCCAGCATCACTTGATTGACTGCTTCGACAAGACGAGCTTTCAGAGAGACCAGCCCGTCCGCTTTTTGGATGTCGGCTTGTGTCGTTTGATGCAGGACCGAATTGAGAATGTCCCTGATCTGCAATTTTCGCTCTTCTACTTCATTCTTCACGTCTTCGCTTTCTCCTTGTATGGTAAACGAAGCTTGAATCAGAGCATCGCCTTGCAGGTTGGTCGTCATCTTGCCGATGTCGAATTGTGCGGCGAGCAGTTCGGACGCTGCCGGCGGTTCGACTTCCGCTTCTTTTTGAACCCCGAGCGTCGGAGCGACCAGCGTGGTCCAACCGACATAGCCTACGATACCTAGTAGTGCGATCGCAACGATCACGATCATGACGATATTGAACGCTTTGTTACGAAACATCTGTTCCCTCCGCATTCTGTCGGACCTGTACGGAGATCAGGCCGATGGTGCGGTAATATGATTCGATCGCCGCCAACACTTCTTGGGCTGTATCGCGAACGACCATCTTCTTACCGTTAACCAGCGTGATCACCGTGTCCGGCGTAGCTTCTACCGTCTCGATGAGACAGGCGTTCACATAGAGTTCGGAACGATTGAACTTGGTGACTTTGATCATGCTTTCACCTCAGAGTCAGACTTAGCCGCGCTTGAGGTTGACCACTTCTTGCAGAATGTCGTCGGCGGTGGTGATGATCCGCGAGTTCGCTTGGAAGCCGCGTTGTGCGACGATCATTTCGGCAAATTCGTTGGTCAGGTCGACATTGGACATTTCCAACGCCCCTACGAGCAGCAGACCGGTACCGGTATCGGTGTTGCCGGGAGCGCCGATTTGCGCTTCGCCGGAGTTCGCCGACTGACGGAACATGGTGCCGCCGACTTTTTCCAAGCCGGCAGGGTTGGCAAACTTGGACAGACCGAGCGTCGGCCCTTCTTCGATCTCACCATCGCCGTTGACGATGGTCATCTTGCCTTTGGAGTCGAAGGAAAAAGACTTGGTGGCTTCGAGATCGATCTGGATCGTACCGCCGCCTTCGTCGAGCACTTTGTAGCCGTCAGACGTGACCAGCGTGCCTTCGTTGTCAAAATAGAAGTTGCCGGCACGGGTATAGAACGTTTCGCCGCTGTCTTCGTTCATAACGGTGAAAAAGCCGTTGCCTTGAATGGCGAAGTCGAGCGAGCGGTTGGTCATTTGCGCCGAACCGTCGTTCATCAGCGTGTCGATCGCCGAGATCGTCGAACCGAGACCGACTTGCATCGCGTTGGTGCCGCCCAACCCGTTGGCCGGAGCACCGGCGCCCTGCATGGTTTGGCTCATGATGTCTTTGAACATGACACGCCCTGCTTTGAAACCTGCGGTGTTCACGTTGGCAATGTTGTTGCCGATTGTATCCAATTTGGTTTGAAACCCTCGCATCCCCGAAATCCCGGAGTAAAGTGATCGTAACATCTGTTCATCCTCCTCTTCCTTTGTAACCGCGTCTGTCAGTCGGCGGTTTGAGGGCTCCCGCTTCTGCGGTCCGGCCCTTCAGGTATCAGGCGAAAACGGCACTGTCGATCTGGGTGAACACGTGGTCTTTCATATGAGCGGTGTCCATCGCCGTGATGACGGTGCGGTTTTTGATAGAGATCACAAAAGCGGTGTCTCGGTACACGACCAGAGATTCCCGTCCACCTTTGCCTGCGACTCGATCGACGGCGTTGCTCAGCCGCGTCAGGTCCTCTTGATTCAAGCGAATATTGCGAACCCGCAAGCGCTCGAGCGCATGAGCGGAAAAGGTCACGGACGGTGCGCGCAGCTGTTTGTTCAGCTCGGCTTGGAACGTGGTGGTCCCAGCAGTAACCGCCCTTTTCAACGGTGCGTTGGTCCGGGGATTCAGCGGGAGTGATACAGGCGGCATTCTCCATTCCTGACTCACTTCACACACCCCCATTCGGTTTTACGATGATGACTTGCTGAACGACTCGACGTCGCCCATGTTGATCCATTGATCGCCGATCTGCAGTTGAACGACACCCTCGACCGACTTGACCGAGCTGACTTCGCCGCTCTGTTGATTGCCGTCCGCGTCGTAATAAGTGACGGTATTGCCGATCATCTGAGCGCCAAGGGTCATCGCGTTGATCGTGAACAGCTGTTCGTTGGCCTGAGCGACTTTGCTCATCTGCTCAAGCGAGGAAAACTGTGCCATCTGCGCGATGAACTCCTTGTCCTGCATCGGTTGCGTCGGATCTTGGTATTGTAGCTGGGTGATCAGGATTTTCAAGAACGCATCGCGATCCAATTCTTTGGTAGGCGTTCGAGTTTGGTTGGTCTTGTACATCATCGAATCATCGATGCGCGTGGTCGTCGTATTCGTGTTGGTCGTCGCCATCCGGTGCTCCTCCTTTACGCCGTGACGTCCAGGCCGTTTTCTTCGAGTCCGAGCTGTTCCTCATCCTCCGGAACGGCTGCGTCTACGGAAAAAGCGTCCTGCGTCGGCTGTTGACGATTGCCGCCGCTCGATTGCGCTTGTCC
>DASTWJ010000177.1:0-3869 GCA_035776695.1 Bacilli bacterium | reverse complement strand
GTGAGTACTTACAGGAGGAGGAATTTTGATGAAACGTATGGCGATGATTGGGGTATTGGTGGTAGCTGTTTTTAGTGTAGTGGTTGCATCGGCCGATGTGAAAAACAACGCTGAAACTTCCCCGCCTGACCCCAAGTTGGTTGCGGGACAGGGATAAGAGGTCGGAAGTCCTTCGTTTTTAGTTGATGAAGGGCTTTTTGTTTGAGCAAAAATATTGGCTAGAGACGACAGGGAATCATAAAATATGATATTATTTCCATGAGACGCATTCGTTATGCTCTTAGAGGGGATACTAAAGGCAAGAAAGCGAGTTTTCGAGGATCCCCCCTATTTTGAAGCAAAAAACCGATCCTCGAAAAAAGACGCAATCCTGACGGATCTTGATCTGGCAAGAACCCGCGTCACATCAACATTTTGACATCCCGATTTCGGTCACATTCCAAGACCCGATGAACAGGGGACTGAAAGCGTGAGCACCGGTCGAGTATCCTCTTCTGATGCCGCGGTCACATTCCAAGACCCGATGAACAGGGGATGACTTTAGCATTGTTAATCGAAAGACGGCCCGAGGACATAAGCCTCGGGCCGTCTTTCGATTAGATCGCATCTTTCTTTTTGTCAGTAACACCGAGATAGTTCTTGAGGGCATCTTGCAGGATTCTTGAAAAATTCACCTTGCGCTCTTTGGCTAAATCATCGAGCCACTTGGGGATCGTGAGCGTTTTGTTAACGGCTTTCTCTTCGATCTCGTCGCGATACGGCGGCATCCAGACTTCGATCATGACGATAACTTGGTTTGGTTCGATACGTAATGTTGAAAAATCTGTAGGTTCCGGGATCGCCTCACTGTCCTGCTCCATGCTGTACAGGTGAAGAGCCAAAGCTTCTTTGGCATTCTTCATGGCTTCCTCAGATGAATGAGCACTAGGAAGACATCCGGGTAGATCAGGAAATTCAATTGAGATGCCATCTTCAGCGAAGTCAAAAATGGCCGAGAACATGTAGCGATCTTTTTTCATCCCGCTTTCCTCCTGTTCTGAGACACTATTTGTTACTTTTATTATGTGGAAAAGATAGGGCTTCTACGGAAGCGGAAGCCCTGCCTGTTTGAAAATACTTTTGACGGTCTTACTTGGAATGTCCTTTTTAGGATGAGTGAGAGTTACCTTGCCGGGTTTTACGGATGCTTGAAGTGGTGATGGTCGCCGACCGTAGTGACAGGGTACCATCCGTCTGCCAGCAGTATTTTTAGCAATTCTCTCGATGAGTAACTTTTCACCGATTCACCTCCATGACCCAATCGTAACACATGTTATTACACGTGTGAAGGGGAGTGTGAAACTCGAACTGCGTTCTTGCGGGGGTTTCCTTATTTTACGCAAAAAGCCTCTCCCACTACCCGAGTGGAAGAGGCTTTTCCTGTCCGCCGAACATTGTCTGTTCACGTGCTTCCTTCCGCCGCATCGCCCTCCCGAGCAACACAATCCCGACCATCGACAACATCGCCACCCCGGCCGAAATCCACCAGAGCAGTGTGGGCGATCCGATCCTTTCACCAACTTCCAACAGCCAGCCGCTTCCGCTTTGCCCGAAGCCGCCGCCGAACGCCATCGCCAGATAGGAGAAGCCGAAGTAAGTCGCGGTCAGTTCTTTTTTGGCCAGCTTGGTCGTGATCTCGTAATTCGCCGGCTCAACCACCATCGAGCCGCTGGCGAAGAACAGGAACCCGATCAGAAACACCGTCAAGCTGTGCGTCGTGCCCAGCACCAGCACCCCGGCACCCATCGAGGCGAGACCGATAAACACCTGCATCACCACGGAGAAACGCGTCATCAGCCGGTTGATCGGATACTGCCCCAGCAGGATCACCACCGCCAGCACGGAGTTGACCAGCGAGATCGCCTTGTCATTGCCCGTGATCGCGATCGCCTGCATCGGGATCGTCATGAAAATCTGCATGAACAAGAACCAATACCCTGTGACAATCACGATCAACGCCAGAAAGTGCCGATCGCGCAAGACCGTTTTCCACATCTGACGGAAGGGAAGCTTCTTGTCATCCTGCACCTGAATCGTCGGCAGGCGCAAGAAGGTCAACAGCGCCAAGAACAGAAAGATCCCGCCGCTGAAAAACGCCAACGCCTGAATCGACAAGCTCATCAGAAACGCCGACACCACCGCCGCCAGCAGGATGCCGCCTTGGGTCACCGTCTTTTTGATCGCAAACACGCGGCTGCGCATCTCCGGCGGGGTCAATACGGTCAGCGCTGCATCCTTGGTCGGTTCAAACATCGCGCCGCCAAGCGCGGCGATGATCGCGGCGAAGAACATCCCCGGCGGGCTATCAAACACGCCGAACAGCGAAAAGCCGATCCCGCGCACGAACATCCCGACGACGATCATAAACCGATACCCGACACGATCGGCCAGCACGCCCGTCAGAAACATCAGCCCCTGCTGGCTCATCTGTCGCACGCCAAGCAACAAGCCAACCAGCGTGGCGGTCCAGAGCAAGTCTTCTTTTAAATGTACAGCGAGATAAGGGATCAACGCGTAAAAGCCGCAGTTCATCAGCATCGAGCTCACGAACATCAGCGGAACTCCTTTGGGATAACTTGTTAGCGGGTTCTTCATTTTTTCACCTCGCCCTCTATAGTAAAAGAAAGGAAGCATTTGGGGAAGCCATTTCTGAAAAGAAAGGGCATACTTGAAAGACATGCCATTATTTACAGTTGGTTCTTGCGGTCTGGCGAGGGAACCGATACAATTTGAAATGAAGTGTACATATGTACGATTGTGGATGCGAAAGAAAGGGTGTCTTCCTATGAAACAAACGAATCGCACCGCGGTTGTCGTGGCCGTGATGCTGGCGAACTTCCTGGCGGCGATCGACGTCACCATCGTCGGGACGGCGATGCCGACAATCATCGGGCGACTCGGGGGTCTGCCGATCATGTCGTGGGTGTTCTCGGCGTTCCTGCTGGCTTCGACGATTACCGTGCCGATCTACGGCAAGCTGTCCGACCTGTTCGGACGCAAGGTGATCTTCATTCTCGGCTCGACCGTGATGGTGATCGGGTCGGTGCTCTGCGGACTGTCCGATACGATGATCCAGTTGATCATCTTCCGCGCCATTCAGGGTCTCGGAGCCGGCGGGATCATGGCGGTCGCCACGACGATCATCGGCGACATCTTCGAAGCGGAGGAGCGCGGCAAGGTGCAGGGCTGGTTCTCCGCCGTCTGGGGCATCTCCTCGATCATCGGCCCGGTGCTCGGCGGCTTGATCATCGAGTTCCTGACCTGGCCGTGGGTCTTCTACATCAACGTGCCGATCGCGGCCATCGCCGTGACGGTGCTCATCGTCTCGTTGCATGAAAACGTCGAGAAGAAGCAGCACAAGATCGACTATCTCGGTTCGGTCACGTTGACGATCTCGATGACGGCGCTGCTCCTCGCCTTGCTGACGGGCGGATCGAAGTACGCGTGGTCTTCGGTGGAGGTCATTAGTTTGTTTGCGGTGTTTGTCGTCGTGTTCCTGCTCTTCCTCTGGAACGAGAAGAAAGCGGCGGAACCGATGATTCCGCTCGACCTGTTTCAGTCGCGGACGATCTCGGTGTCGGCGATCGCCCAGTTCCTCGTAGGCGGCGTGCTATTGGGCGTCTCCTCCTACATGCCGTCCTATGTACAAGGCGTGCTCGGCGGTTCGGCGACGATGGCGGGCATGGTCTTGACGCCGCTGTCGATCGGCTGGCCGCTGGCGTCGTTCATCGGCGGCCCGCGGATGATGAAGTGGGGCTTTCGCAACACGGCGCTCGGCGGTCTCGTGCTGATCGCTACCACCTCCGTGCTGCTCAACTTCGTCTCCCAAG
>DASTWJ010000176.1:0-20748 GCA_035776695.1 Bacilli bacterium | reverse complement strand
CACCTGCACGTCTGCCACATCTCCGACCACAACTCGGTCGAACTGGTACGCTGGGCGAAGGCGCGGGGCTTGAAAGTCACCGCCGAAGTCACCCCGCACCACCTGCTCCTGACCGAAGCGATCATCGACGCGGTCGACGGCAAGGACGCGAACATGAAGGTCAACCCGCCGCTGCGGACGGAGCAAGACCGTCTCGCCTGCCTGCAAGGGTTGCTCGACGGCACGATCGACATGATCGCCACCGACCATGCGCCGCACACCCCGGAAGAGAAGGCGCGCCCGATCACCACGGCCCCTTTTGGCTTCGTGGGGTTGGAACTGGCTTTCCCGGTGCTCTACACCCACCTCGTGGAAAAAGACGTGCTGCCCCTGCATGAGCTGGTGAAGAAGTTCGCGACGGGTCCGGCGCAGGTCTTCGGGCTGGAAGGCGGCGAAGTGGCGGAAGGCAAGATTGCCGACCTGACCGTCGTCGACCTGCACACGGAGCGCGAAGTGAACCCGGACGAGTTCTTCACGAAAGGGCGCAACACTCCGTTCACAGGGTACAACGTGAAGGGCTGGAGCACCTTGACCGTTAACCGCGGTCGCGTCACCTACAACGGCAACAAGTAATCGGACAAGATACACAATACGAGACACAGAAGAAGGGTGGAGGAACCATGCGAGCGAGGCTGATTCTCGAAGATGGAACCGTTTTTGAAGGCGAAAGTTTTGGCGCGAAGGGCGAATCCTACGGCGAAGTCGTATTCAACACCGGCATGACCGGCTACCAGGAAGTGCTGACCGACCCGTCCTACTACGGGCAGATCGTCACGATGACCTACCCGCTGATCGGCAACTACGGCATCAACGTCGACGACATCGAGTCGGCGCACCCGCACGTGCGCGGCTTCGTGGTGCGCGAATGGGCGGAAGTGCCGAGCAACTGGCGCTCGATGGACAACTTGGACGAGTACCTCTCGTTCAACAACATCATGGGCATCCAAGGCATCGACACCCGCATGCTGACGAAAAAGATTCGTGTGCGCGGCACGATGGCCGGCGTGATCACGACGGAAGACAAGTCGGTCGAGGAATACGTGCAACAGTTGAATACCGACCACTTGCTGCCGCGCGACCAAGTGGCGCGGGTCACCACCAAGTCGACCTACCGCTGCCCCGGCGAGAAACGCCGGATCGTCGCGATGGACTTCGGCATGAAGGCGGGCATCCTGCGCTCGTTGCTGGCTCGCGACTGCGACGTGACCGTCGTACCGGCCGACACGTCGGTTGAAGAGATCATGCACTGGCGGCCGCACGGCGTGTTCCTCTCGAACGGCCCCGGCGACCCCGCCGACCTGAACGAGATCATCGAGACGGTGCGCGACCTGATCCCGCAAGTGCCGATCTTCGGCATCTGCCTCGGCCACCAATTGATCTCGCTGGCGTGCGGCGCGAAGACCGACCGCCTCAAGTTCGGGCATCGCGGCGCGAACCACCCGGTCAAGGACCTGCTCACCGGCCGCTGCTACATCACCTCGCAAAACCACGGCTATGTCGTGACGCCCGACTCGCTGGAAGGCACCGGCCTCGAACTGACGCACCTCAACCAAAACGACGGCTCCGTCGAAGGGGTACGCCACACGGAGTATCCGGTCTTCTCCGTCCAATACCACCCGGAAGCGCGTCCGGGTCCGGACGATTCCGACTATCTCTTCGACCGCTTCATGGACATGATCGACGCACACTGGGAGGGGAACTAACATGCCGAAACGCACAGACCTGAAGAAAATCCTCGTCATCGGCTCCGGCCCGATCATCATCGGCCAAGCGGCGGAGTTTGACTACGCGGGCACCCAAGCCTGCCAAGCCCTGCGCGAAGAAGGCATCGAAGTGGTGCTGGTCAACTCGAACCCGGCGACGATCATGACCGACCTCGACATCGCCGACAAAGTGTACATCGAACCGCTGACCCCGGAGTTCGTGGCGCAGATCATCCGCCAAGAGCGTCCGGACGGTCTGCTCGCCACCCTCGGCGGCCAAACCGGCCTCAACCTCGCCGTCAAGCTCCACGAGATGGGCGTGCTGGAGGAAGAGGGCGTCGAACTGCTCGGCACCGCACTCTCCTCGATCCAACAAGCGGAAGACCGCGAACTGTTCCGCGCCCTGATGCGAGAACTGGACGAGCCGGTCCCGGCCTCCGAGATCGTCAACAACTGGTCGCAAGCGAAAGCGTTCGCCGAGGAGATCGGCTTCCCGATCATCATCCGCCCGGCGTTCACCCTCGGCGGCACCGGCGGCGGCATCGCCTCGAACTGGGAGGAGTATGAGGAGATCGTCGACCTCGGTCTGCAACTGTCGCCGATCACCCAAGTTCTCGTCGAGCGCTCGATCGCCGGCTTCAAAGAAATCGAGTACGAAGTGATGCGCGACAAGAACGACAACTGCATCGTCGTCTGCAACATGGAGAACATCGACCCGGTCGGCATCCACACCGGCGACTCGATCGTCGTTGCGCCGTCGCAAACCCTGTCCGACCACGAGTACCAGATGCTGCGTACCTCCTCCTTGAAAATCATCCGTGCGCTGGGCATCGAAGGCGGTTGCAACGTCCAACTGGCCCTCGACCCGGACTCGTTCCAATACTACCTGATCGAAGTCAACCCGCGGGTCTCCCGCTCCTCGGCGCTGGCGTCGAAGGCGACCGGCTACCCGATCGCGAAGATCGCGGCGAAGATCGCCATCGGCTACACCCTCGACGAGATCGTCAACCCGGTCACCAAGCAGACCTACGCCTGCTTCGAACCGGCGCTCGACTACATCGTCACCAAGATCCCGCGCTGGCCGTTTGACAAGTTTGTCCAAGCGAAGCGCGTGCTCGGCACCCAGATGAAGGCGACGGGCGAAGTCATGGCGATCGAACGCTCCTTCGAAGCGTCGCTGATGAAAGCGATCCGCTCGCTGGAGATCGGCCTGATCTCGCTCGACCTGCCGGAAGCGAACGAGCTGTCCCAAGAGCAGTTGGAGAAACGCCTCATCGTCGCCGACGACGAACGCCTCTTCCTGATCAACGAAGCGTTCAAGCGCGGCTACACCGTCGATCAACTGCACGACCTGACCAAGATCACCAAGTGGTTCCTCGTCAAGATGGAAGGCATCGTCCGCCTGCTCCAAGACATCGAGAAGAACGGGCTCAGCGAAACGAACTTGAAAAAAGCGAAGCAGTGGAGCATCCCGGACAAGGTGATCGCCGAATACGCGAACACCACCGAAGACGAAGTCTACGGCACCCGCACCGCGCTGGGTCTCAAGCCGGTCTACAAAATGGTCGACACCTGCGCGGCCGAGTTCGACGCAGCGACTCCGTACTACTACTCGTCCTATGAGCAGGAAGACGAAGTCCAAGACAGCGACAACAAGAAAGTCCTCGTGTTGGGTTCCGGCCCGATTCGCATCGGCCAAGGCATCGAGTTCGACTACTGCTCCGTTCACTCGGTGTGGGCGCTGAAGGAACAAGGCTACGAGTCGGTGATCATCAACAACAACCCGGAGACGGTCTCCACCGACTTCAACACTTCCGACCGCCTGTACTTTGAGCCGCTGCACATCGAAGACGTGATGCACGTGATCGACCGCGAACAACCGGAAGGCGTCATCGTCCAGTTCGGCGGCCAGACGGCGATCAACCTCGCCGCTCCGCTGGCGAAGCGCGGCGTGAAGATCCTCGGTACGCAACTCGCCGACATCGACGCGGCGGAAGACCGCGAGAAGTTCGACCAACTGCTGACCCAGCTCGACATCCCGCGCCCGCAAGGCACGACCGTATTTACCGTCGAAGATGCGGTGACGGCGGCGAACAAGATCGGCTACCCGGTCGTCGTCCGCCCGTCCTACGTCCTCGGCGGCCGCGCGATGGAGATCGTGTACACCGAGCAAGACCTGCTCTACTACATGACCCACGCGGTGAAAGTCAACTCCGAACATCCGGTGCTGGTCGACTCCTACCTGACCGGCTTGGAAGTGGAGGTCGACGCGATCTCCGACGGCGAGAACGTGCTGATCCCGGGCATCATGGAGCACGTCGAGCGCGCAGGCGTCCACTCCGGCGACTCGATCGCCGTGTACCCGACCCAGCGCCTCTACCCGCACCTGAAAGAGACGATCATCGACTACACCACCCGCATCGCCCGCGCCTTGAACGTCAAGGGCCTGCTCAACATCCAGTACGTCGTCTCCAAAGACCAAGTCTACGTGATCGAAGTCAACCCGCGCTCCTCCCGCACCGTGCCGTTCCTCTCGAAGATCACGGGCGTGCCGATGGTCGATGTGGCGATGAAGATCATCTTCGGCCAATCGCTGACCGCTCAAGGCTACGAGCCGGGTCTGTGGCCGGAACCGAAAAATTCGGTCGCAGTCAAAGTACCGGTCTTCTCCTTTGCCAAATTACGCCGTGTCGACGTCACACTCGGCCCGGAAATGAAGTCCACGGGCGAAGTCATGGGGCAGGACAAGTCGTTTGCCAAAGCGCTGTACAAAGGCTTGATGGCGGCCGGCATCTCCGTGCCGGAATACGGCACGATCATCGCCACCATCGCCGACAAGGACAAGGAGGAGGCGCTGCCGATCCTGCGCGGCTATGCCGAGACGGGCTTCAAGTTTATCGCCACCTCCGGCACCGCCAAACTGCTGCGTGACAACGGCATCCAAGTACAGGAAGTCAACAAGTTGGCGGAAGGCTCGCCGAACATGGTGGACATGATCCGCCAAGGCAAAGCGAACATGGTCATCAACACCCTGACCCGCGGCAAGGAAACGACCCGCGACGGCTTCCGCATCCGCCGCGAAGCGGTGGAACACGGCATCCCGTGCCTGACCTCGCTGGATACGGCGCAAGCGATGCTCGACATTCTCTCCACGATCCGATTTGCGACCAAGCCGTTGCAAGCGAACCACTAAACCCAAAGGGGGCAGGCAAATGGCACGGCTTACGATCCTCGAACACAAGAGCATCGCCGACAACATGCGGTGGCTCGCCTTCTCCGCGCCGGAGAACCTGACGTACGATCCGGGACAATTTTTGCACATTCGGGTGACCGACGGGGTGGACCATCTGCTCCGTCGCCCGATCTCCCTCTGCAAAGTCCAAGGGGCGAACGGCGAACAACAGGCGATCGGCATCGCCTACCGCGTCGGCGGCAAAGGCACGCGACTGCTGGCTGACAAAAAAGTCGGCGATACCCTCGACGTGCTCGGCCCGCTGGGCAAAGGCTTCAAACTGCACGACGGCGACAAGCACGCAATCCTGATCGGCGGCGGCATCGGCGTGCCGCCGATGGTCGAACTGGCCGACCAACTGACGCAACGAGGCGTCAAGGTCACGTCGATCGTCGGGTTCCAATCGCAGAACGTCGCGGTCTTGATCGACGACCTCAACCGCTATGGAGAAGTGCTGGTGGCGACCAATGACGGTTCGCTCGGCATCAAGGGATTCGTCACTGACTACCTGACTGACGAACGGCTCGGCAGCGCGGATCGCTTCTACGCGTGCGGCCCGATCCCGATGCTGCGCGCCGTGCAAGCGCGGATGGAAGGCAACGTCGTCGGCTACCTCTCGCTGGAGGAGCGGATGGGCTGCGGCATCGGAGCCTGCATGGCCTGCGTCACCTCCTGCGTGATGCCGGACGGCTCCGTCGGCTACAAAAAAGTGTGCAAAGACGGCCCGGTCTTTCACGCGCCGGAGGTGGTGTTGGGATGACAACAATGTCCAAAGTAGACCTGTCCGTCGAGATCGGCTCTCTGAAGCTGAAGAACCCGGTCATGCCGGCATCCGGCTGCTTCGCGTTCGGGAAGGAGTTCGCCGACTTCTATGACCTCGGCGAACTCGGCGCGATCTGCGTCAAGGCGACGACGATGGAACCGCGCCTCGGCAACCCGACGCCGCGCGTCGCCGAAACGCCGGGCGGCATGCTCAACGCCATCGGTTTGCAAAATCCGGGCGTGGAGAAGATCATCGCCGAAGAACTGCCGCACCTGCGGAAGTACGACATCCCCGTGATCGTCAACATCGCGGGCACGACGGTCGAAGACTATGTCAACGTCACCAAACGCCTGATGGACAGCGAAGATGTCGATGCGATCGAAGTCAACATCTCCTGCCCAAACGTCAAGTGCGGCGGCATCCAGTTCGGCACCGACCCGCAGATGGCGGCGCATGTGACGGAGGAGGTCAAGAAAGTCTCCCACGTCCCCGTGATCGTCAAGCTCTCCCCGAACGTCACCGACATCGTCGCGATGGCGAAAGCGGTGGAGGAGGCGGGCGCGGACGCGATCTCGCTGATCAACACGCTCGTCGGCATGAGCATCGACCTGAACAAGCGCAAGCCCCTGATCGCCAACGGGGTCGGCGGCTTGTCCGGTCCGGCGGTCAAACCGGTCGCCGTGCGCATGACCTACCAAGTGGCGCAGGCTGTGAACATCCCGCTGATCGGCATGGGCGGGATCATGGAAGGCGAAGACGCGATCGAGTTCCTGATGGCGGGGGCGACGGCTGTCGCGGTCGGCACGGCCAATTTTGTCAACCCGCTGGCCTGCCCGGAGATCATCGCGGGCATCCGCACCTACTGTGAACAGAACGGTATCGAGCGCGTGCGCGATCTGCAAGGCGTGGCGTGGAAGGAGCTGGCACGATGAGCGCAAACGGCACAGGCTTGCAAGCGGAAGACAAAATTTTCGTAGCCCTTGATTTTGACAACGGGGATGACGCGCTGCGTCTCGCCGACAAACTCGGGGACACGATTCGCACGATGAAAGTCGGCCTGCAACTTTTTTACAAAGAAGGGCCTGCCATCCTGCACAAGCTGCAAGACATGGGCTTTCGCATCTTCATGGACTGCAAGTTTCATGACATCCCGAACACCGTCGCCGGCGCGTCCGACTCGGTGACGGCGCACGGGGTCTACATGTTCAACATCCAGTGTGCGGCAGGTCTGGACGCGATGCGCCGCGGCAAGGAAGCGGCCGTCAAGCGGGCCGAAGCGCTGGGCCTCGCCGTGCCGAAGCTGATCGGCGTGACCCAGATGACCTCGACATCGCAAGCGATGATGAACGACGAGATCGGCATTCAAGGCACCGTGCTCGACAGCGTGATCCACTATTCCAAGCTGGCGCAGGAAGCGGGCTTGGACGGGGTGGTCGCGTCGGGGCACGAGATCGCGGCGATTCGCGAGGCATGCGGCGAGGACTTCCTCACGGTGATCCCCGGCATTCGTCCCGCGTGGGCGGCGACAAACGACCAGAAGCGGATCATGACGCCGGCTCAAGCGTTGCAGGCGGGCGCGCACTACCTCGTCATCGGTCGTGCGATCACAGGGGCGCAAGATCCCAAGGAAGCCGCGTTGCGAATTCTGGAAGAAGTGCGGGCCGAACAAGCCTAGTACCGACAAGTTGACTGTCCAATTCGGAGGAGGAGTTCACATGACCACAGCCACTTACAGCGACAAGATTGCCAAAGCTTTGCTCGACATTCAAGCGGTGTTTCTGCGCCCGCACGACCCGTTTACTTGGGCGTCCGGCCTGAAATCGCCGATCTACTGCGACAACCGCCTGACCATCTCCTACCCGGAAGTGCGCGACCTGATCGCAGAAGGCTTCGTGGAACTGATCAAGGAGAAGTACGGCGATGTCGACGTGATCGCAGGCGCGGCGACCGGCGGCGTACCGCATGCCGCTTGGGTGGCGCAGAAGCTGAACAAGCCGATGATCTACGTTCGCTCCTCGGCGAAAAAGCACGGCAAGCAAAACCTCGTCGAAGGCATGCTGAAAGAAGGGCAGACCGTGGTGATCGTGGAAGACCTGATCTCCACCGGCGGCTCCGTGCTGAAAGTGGTCGACGGCGTGCGCGAAGCGGGCGGCGTGGTCAAAGGCGTGGCGGCGATCTTCTCCTACCAATTCGACAAGGCGACGGAGAATTTCGCAGCGGCCCACTGCCCGTTTGCCACCCTCTCCAACTACTCGGCTCTGCTGCCGATCGCGGTGCGAGAGAACTACGTAAAGCCGGAAGATGTCGGGCTGCTGGAGAAGTGGCGTCAGAACCCGGAACAGTTCTAAGCTTGTAAGCAAAATGTTCAACATTTAGCCGCAAAGACTTCTCCTGTTACGGGAGGAGTCTTTGTTTGTCCGGTGAAGATAAACAGTAGCCGAAACTAGTAAATTCGGGTAGAATAGGATTAACAACAACAAGCCTAGTCGTTTACAAGGCCGGAAGGGTATGGGACAGCATGGGTGTAGTCAACTACATGGAACGAGTCGTCGAAGACGTATTGGAACAGCAATGGGAGCATCTACACTTGAAGTGCAGCTGCGAGGTCTGCAAGAACGACATCCTCGCCCTGACGCTCAACCGCGTGCCGACTCGCTACGTGTCCAACGACAAAGGCCGTCTGATCGTCCAAGCCACGATGATGGAGGAGCAACTGCTCGCCGACGTGCTGCGGGAGATCGCCCGCGCCGTGCTGGTCGTGTCGGAGAAGCCTTCGCATGAGCTACCGGACGCATCGGAAGCGACTGCTCGCTAGACGACCTCTTCCGGGTTCGAAGTGAAGACAAGATGACAACCACCTCGCTTGCCAGAGCTACGGGTGGTTTATTTGTAGGATCAATTGACAATAGATATTTTGGTGAGTACGTTGGCAGGGGATTAGGAGGTTGGTGTGGAAGTCGAAGGGGCGGAAGGCGATTTGCCGGAAGATTATAGTGGATTTATCGCATAAAGTTTGGGATTCGACAACAAGTTCTCCCTTGCGGAAGTGGCGCAACTGTGCTAACTTTAGAAAGTGAAGTAATAAAGGAACGAGGAGGTCAGCCTTATGAGCATTTGTGAAGTCTGCTACCTCAAACAATACGATCTTTTCAAGGATCTGAGCGACGAAGAGATCGACCAACTGGGGCGCAACGCCAACCCGACGCAGATTCCGAAGCGTGAGTATATTTTCACGCCGGAGAACCCGAGCAACAAAGTCTACATGCTGAAATCCGGTCGCGTGCGCATTTCGCGTCTGTCCGAGACCGGCAAACATTTTACCCTCGTCATTTTGGAACCGGGGGATATTTTCGGCGAGAGCGCCTTGTTTGACGATTCGCCGCGTCCGAATTTTGCGGAAGCGCTGGATGATGCGCAGATTTGTGCCATCGACATCCGTGAATTTGAAAAAGTGGCGCTGACCAATCCGAAAGTCTCGCTTCGCATCGCACAGATCGTCGAGCATCGCCTGTCCGAAGCGCAGGAGCAGATCGAGAACCTCGTGTTCTACGACGTGCAGACGCGCCTCGCCCGCCTGCTGCTCAAGCTGGCCGACATTCACGGCGAGCGCACCGACAAGGGCGTGCGCATCTCGATCAAGCTGACGCATGAGGACATCGCTTCGCTGATCGGCTCGACCCGCGAGACGACGTCGAAGATATTGAACGAGTTCAAGGCAAAGGGTTGGATCGACGTGGAGAAGCGTCAGATCATCCTGTTGGATCAGAAGGTATTGGCAGAAATGAAATAAATGTTGTGCCACTCGGGATTGCACCTAGGGTGGCCTTTTTTATGTGTTCATATTTGCAGATAGGAAAAACGTGTTGTCGTAACGAACATTGGTCTATAGTAGATCAACCCAACAGTTTGTTGGGATACCACTTTGGAAATAGATAGTGTATTCAAGTAGGTGGAAGAGGAGGAGTTGAGACTTATGACAGGGGGCAATGGTGAGGGATTTTCTTCTATTGGTCCAGAAGATATTCGAATTGAGTCGAGGACTTATTCTCTCAAATATCTGTACGAACAAGTGAAGGGGGAAGAGATTACTCTTTCTCTACGTGACCATTCGAGTCATCATTGGCGGAAGTTACAGAGGTCAGAAATCATCGAATCTGTGCTGATTGGACTACCGATGACTCCAATTTATCTCTTTGAAAATGAAAGCGGAATTTTTCATGTGATTGAAGGCGTTCAAAGGTTACAATCATTGTTGTCGTACATAGATAATAGGTTTAAGCTAACGAATCTGAAAATGCTACCCCAGTACAATGGATTTTGTTTTACGGATCTTCCGCATGGACTTCAATACAAGTTGATGCAATCCCAAGTGCAAGTACATATGTTGGATGCACGAACACCGAAGGTTTTCCTCTTGGAGATCTTTTCTCGTTTAAATAAACTCAGTTCTTCTACGGTGAGACGTCAAGAGTTTCGAGACATCTTAGCGGAGAAGAAAGTTTCACGGTTGTTATCAGATTATGATTCTTGGACGTGGGACCGCATTACCTCGTATCTTGATAAAAGACAGGTTGAGCAGGTGGATGTGCGTGAGTTTGTTTTGCAATTCTTGTCGTTCAATCGCGTTTATAATAGAGAAGTACGGCATTTTGATTTCAAGGGGAACTTACAGGACTTCTTGGATCATAATCTCATAGAGCTAAATGAACAATGTAACAAGGAAAGTGCTGTGGAAGAGTACAAAGCTACTGTTGTGAGCAGTGTTGAGAAGTTCGAAATATTATACCGCTTGCAAAAAGATCAAATGGATAGGAGTAGTCGATACTCTACTAGATTTTTTGAAGATCGAGATTTTGTGATCGTTTGGCTCGTTGTGTTATCGAGGTATTCAAAGGAGCAGATTGCTCGAATCGACAGTACGTCCTTTCAAAAGGTGGTGAAGAAGAGGGAAAGGGCTTTTTCGTTTTCATTTTCTATTCATAAGAAATTCAGGAGGGAACTCACAGCACAATCGTATCAGCAAATATTTGAATGGATCGAATCGTGCGTGAAAGAGGGGATTGGAAGTGCTTACTGACGGCACTCAATGATGAAGCGCCTGTCATTTACAGGTTGCATCATCAGGAGGGAGATCAAGCGATGTTAGCTCGATTAACGGTCGAGGCGTCGCCTGAACGAAAAGCAGATACGATTCGAAATAAGCTGAGATTCCTTTTCCCGACCGGAGATGGGAAAGAGGAAACCATTTCTTGTAGCCCTCATACTAAACTTAACGGGCAAAGAATCAGAGGCCGTACGACTTATTTGCAGGATCGAATTTATTTCGGCTGGGGAAGGGAACATGTGCAGAATGGCAAGATTTTGATTGCACATATTGGTGGGCATTTGTAACGAATCAGAGAATGAAGAAGAAGGGGACGAGGACAGATGCACTTGGAATCTCTGCTCGGGCTGGTTGATCAGGTCAAATCGGAAGTGGTTGAGTGGCGGCGCTATCTGCATCGCCATCCGGAGTTGTCGTTTCACGAGGAGAAGACGGCGCAGTTCGTCTATGAGACGTTGGCGTCGTTCGGCGGTTTGGAGCTGTCGCGACCGACGAAGAACAGCGTCGTCGCCCGCTTGATCGGGTCGCAGCCGGGCAAAGTGCTGGCGATTCGGGCGGATATGGATGCGCTGCCGATTCAGGAGGAGAACGACTTCGAGTTCGTGTCGGAAAAGCAAGGTGTGATGCATGCCTGCGGGCATGACGGGCACACGGCGATGCTGCTGGGGACGGCGAAGATCTTGGCGAGTGCGAAGGAGCAGATTCGCGGAGAAGTGCGCTTTCTGTTCCAGCACGCGGAGGAGTTGTACCCCGGCGGGGCGCAGGAGATGGTCGACGCGGGCGTGATGAAGGGCGTGGACGCGGTGATCGGGACGCATTTGTGGTCGACGCTGGAGTATGGAAAAGTGGGCGTGGTCTACGGGCCGATGATGGCCGCACCGGATACGTTCCACATCACAATCCAAGGCAAAGGCGGTCATGCCGCCCTGCCGCATCAGACGATCGACGCGATCGCGATCGGGGCGCAGGTGGTGACCAACCTGCAACACATCGTGTCGCGCAACACCGACCCGCTGGACAACTTGGTGCTCTCCGTCACGCAATTCAGCGGCGGCACCGCGCACAACGTCACGCCGGGCACGGTGGAGATCGTCGGCACGGTGCGCTCGTTTGACGAGAAGCTGCGCAAGGAAGTGCCGAAGCTGATGGAGCGCGTGATCAACGGGATCACGATGGCGCACGGGGGGACGTATCAGTTCAAGTACGAAGAAGGCTACCGTCCCGTTATCAACCACGAAGATGTGACGCAGGTGATCGAAGAGACGGTGCGCGAGGTGTTGGGCGAAGAAGCGCTCGATAGGATGAAGCCGGTCATGGGCGGCGAGGACTTCTCCGCTTTTCAACAGGCGGCTCCCGGCTCGTTCTTCTTCGTGGGTGCAGGCAACGAGGCGAAAGGCATCGTCTACCCGCATCACCACCCGCGCTTCACCATCGATGAAGACGCGCTGGAAAACGGCGTGAAGATGTTTGTTGGTGCGGCTTGTAAGTTGTTGGGGTAGAGGATAGGCAAAAAAGACAGCCGCTGTGGGGCTGTCTTTTTTGGTGTTCGCAACGCTTTGAGGCGGCGTTCTATTTACGGATCCGTCCATATCCTGAAGTATTCTCTTGCTCGACAACGAAACCGAGTCGCTCATACAACTGAACGGCAGAGGTGTTGGTGGAGACGACGTCGAGGGAGACGGGGCTCAGTCCGCGTTCAAGGCAGCGATTGACCATGCATTGGGTGATTTTGCGCCCGTAGCCTTGGCCGTGGAGAGAGGGGATGACGAACAGGTCGTCGAGCCAGCCGTCGGGGCGGATCAGAGCCGAGCCGATCAGGTTGGAGGGAGTCATGTCTTGACCCGGTTTGAAGAAGACATACAAGTTCTTGCGGTTGGCGAGATTTTGTTGCCGCCACTCCTCGCATTTTTTCTCCTTGACGGCGTAGGGCTTTTCACCAATCGACTTCCTCAACTCGTAGAACCCGTCGCTGTATCGCTCGACATACTCGTCGAAGTCCCCATCCTCATACAAACGCCAGCCGATCTCAGGCTCGGGCAATGCCTCCCCGTGAAAATGCATGAACTTTACATCAATCCAAGGCTCCACTCCACGACGGGTAAAAAATTCAACTGTATGAGCATCCGTCTTGCGATACGTCGTGAACCACTTTGCTGCCCGCTTGGCAACTTCCGTGTCCAGTACGGTCGTGTACAACTGCCGCCCGATCCCTTTCCCGCGAAAGAAAGGATCGGTGTACAAAAAAGCTGTGCCAGCTCCGCATTCAGCGTCCGAGCGGCAACCAGACCTCGAAGCACGTCCTCTTTTTCAAACACAAAAGCTCCACAGCCCTCCAACTTGTCCGCGATATAAGTCGGGGAATAATAGGGATTGTCCTTCTGAACCATAGCCACAACGGCGGGAAAATCCGCTTCGACATAAGGACGAATCATCTCAAGACCTCCCCGATTGCCGCGCATAGTAAGAGTTCATTTTGCCATACCTCGTCAGAATGTATTGGCCTACCAGATTTCCCCTAGCTTACCACAAAAACGAAAATCCACCTGCCCTTTTCCGGGAAAAGAGCAGGTGGTAAGACCGTTGGGTCGGATCATTGTCGGGCGGCGGTGGCGTTGGGTGTGGGTCGTTCTTTCAAGATCCGGGTCGAGGTGCGCGCTCGCCGACGGAGTTGAGAGAACAGGAAGACGACGCCGATCACTTCGGCCAGATTGCCGGCGATGCCGACCGTGTCGCGGATCAGTAGAAACCAGCGATCTTCCACGAGGCTCCCCCTTTCCGGTGCATTTGTTGTGTAGTGTATGGAAGGTGGACAGTTGGCAGAACTTCGCGCATATGAATTAGCGGTACGCTTTACAGGCGTGCTCGAGATTTTAGACAGACAGTGGAGGCGTGTGTGGTGGATCTGACGTTTACCTGGTTGGAATTGGTGAAAGTGATCGCGTTGAATCTGGTGCTCAGCGGCGACAATTCGGTGGTCATCGCCTTGGCCTGCCGCCAATTGCCGCCGAAGTTGCAGAAAAAGGCGTTTTTCTGGGGTGCAGGGGCTGCCGTCGTGCTGAAGTTTGCGCTGATGTTTCTGGCGGCTTCGCTGCTCAAGATTCCGTTTCTCCAAGCGGTCGGAGGGTTGTTGCTTTTCGTGATCGCCGTGAAGCTGTTGCAAGGGGAGGAAGAAGGAGAGATCGCGCAGGGGCGCAACGGTTCGCTGCTGGCGGCGATCAAGGCGATCATCATCGCCGACCTCGTGATGAGCCTCGACAACGCCGTCGCCGTGGTCGCGGTGGCGGATGGCAATGTCCTGCTGATCCTCGCAGGTCTCCTCCTCAGCACCCCGATGATCCTCTGGGGCGCCGACCTGCTCGCCAAGCTGATGGCCCGCTTCTCCCTGCTGATCTACGGCGCGGCCGCTTTGCTCGGCGCGACGGCGGGGGAGATGATCTCCGAAGATGCGGCGGTGCGCGTGCTGTTGCCGTCCCATTGGGCGGCGCTGGTGGAGTCGGTGTTGCCGTGGGTCGGGGTTGCGTTGGTGCTGTTGGCGGCGCGACAGGTAAGGAGAAAGCCGGTGCGGATGAGTTTTCAGGAGTGGAAGAGAAGGGCGGGAGCAGTGGAGCGGTAACGCTTGTGATACTTGCGATGCAAAGAGCAGATCAAACGGTTTCCGAGCGGCTCTGTTCGATGTATAACCCCGTCCAAAAGCAGGACGGGGTTATACAATTGGACAACTTTTTTGACATCAAGCTACTTCTGCACGATCTGGATCAGGTTGCCGCATGTATCGTCGAAGATCGCGATGGTGACGTCTCCCATTTTTGTCGGCTCCGTTGTAAACTTCACGCCGTTATCCAATAACCGTTCGTACTCTACCTGAATATCCGCAACTCCAAACATGGTTGCCGGGATGCCCTCGGCAAAGATCTTCTCTTGATACTCTTTGGCGGCCGGATGGTGATTCGGTTCGAGTAACAGCTCGGTACCGTCTTGATCATCGGGAGACACAAGCGTGATCCACCTATATTCTCCGAGGGGAATGTCCACCTTTTTTACAAACCCCAGCTTTTCTGAATAAAACTCCAATGCCTTGTCTTGATCTTGTACGAATAAGCTGGTAACGATGATGTTCATACGGTGTTTGCCTCCTTTGCTTGTTGGAAAAACCAATGGGTTGCTCTCCTAAGTTTCTCTTGCGCGTTTGGCTTTTCCTGCGTATACTGAGCAGTATTAGGATTTTCATACATTTTCGAAAGGTGGTATCCAACTCCGACATGAAATTCCAGTTTGCGATCTAATCACACCCCATGAAACAACATAGGTGCGAGAGAGCAAACGCGGCTTGGCGACAGGCGGCGAACGCGGGAGAGGTACGTCCTTTTTCGGCGGTTCGTTGGGAATGACATGTGGAGATGCGATGCGTGAGAGGCAGAGGACTGACACGGTGGGGTGGTAGAGTGCGTCCCAGAGACCCTTTTTTGAAAAAGGGTTCGTGTGTAGAGGTCATGGTGTCTTTCCCTACGTCGAATTTTCCAAGTCGTGGTCGCGTTTGCACCACGGCTTTTTGTGTTGCATGGGGTCTTGTCGGAATACCGATCCCAGGGGGAATGGCCTTTATGTACGCACTGAAGTTACTTGATGTGAAGAAGATGTTTGCCAACCGCACGGTGTTTGAAGACGTGACGGCGGGTATCGAATATGGAGAGAAAGTCGGCATCGTCGGCCCGAACGGCGTGGGCAAGACCACGCTGCTGCGCATCCTGACCGGCGAGTTGCAGCCGGACGGAGGCAAGGTGCAGTGGGACAAGAACTTGTCTCGCGAGCAGGTCGGGTTGATGACGCAGCAGGCGCAGTTTGAGCAAGGCGAGACGGTGCGGGAGTTCGTGCGCCGGGCGAAGGGGGAATTGGTGCAGGTCGAAGTGGAGATGGCGGCGTTGGAAGCGCGGATGGGGAGTTTCGGTGATTCTGCGAATGACAAGAGAAATCGAAACGAGCCGGCAGAGGATCAAGACGCGCAGGTAGGCGATCCCGCTCGGGTGCAACAACTTGTGGAGCAGGCGGAGGGTGTACAGGAGCTGGTCCCCTTGTTGAAAGAACAGATGTCACTCGGGATGGAAGCCTTGCTGGCGGCATATGGCACGTTGCAAGCGCGCTTTGAAGCTCTCGGCGGCTACACGCATGACAGCGAGGTAGAACGTGCCCTGCTCGATGTCGGTCTGGGTGAGGAAGTCTGGCACACGCCGTTCGCCGAAGCGAGCGGCGGACAAAAGACGCGGGCGCAGTTGGCGCGGTTGTGGTTGCAGGAGCCGCGGGTGCTGTTGCTCGATGAGCCGACCAACCATCTGGATGCGGCGACGATGGATTGGCTGGAGGAGAGGATTCACGCGTTCTCCGGTACGGTGGTGACCGTTTCGCACGATCGGTATTTTCTGGATCGCGTGGCGACGCGGATCTTGGAAGTGCGAGCGGATGGCATCGGGTCGTATCCGGGCAACTACACGGCTTATGTGGAGGCCAAGGAGCGGGAACGCCGCACCCAGCAGGCGACTTATGACAGGCAACAGGTGGAGATGAAGCACCTGCAAGAGACGATCGACATGTACCGCGGCTGGTTCCAGCAGGCGCACAAGGCGGCGGGGCAACAGGACTTTTTGCGTGCCAAGTCCAAAAAGCATGTCTCGCGCCTGCACAACAAGGAGCGGCAGTTGGAGCGTTTGCAGGAGAACGCGGTGGATCGTCCGAAGGAGTCGCTCACGATTGAGGTGAGCTTTGCGGGGGAAGGTCGCATGAGCCACCGTATTTTCTCCGTGGAAAATGTGGCGGTGCGCTTTGGTGAACGTGAGCTGTATCGCGGAGTGAACTTCGTCGTCGAACGTGGCGAGCGGATGGCGTTGGTCGGCCCGAACGGCATCGGCAAAAGTACGCTGCTCAAAGTGCTGACGGGCGAGTTGCAACCGAGCGAGGGCTTGGTGAAAAGCAACCCGCAGGTACGCATCGGCTATTTCGGGCAGGAGGTCGACCGCCTCGATGCGCAAAAGACGGTGTTGCAAGAGGTATTGTCCATCGACGGGCTGAAGCAGTCGGAGGCGCGGACGGTGTTGGCATGCTTCCTGTTCCGGGGCGAGGACGTGTTCAAGCGCGTCGGGTCGCTCTCACAAGGGGAGAAATGCCGCGTGGCGTTTGTGAAGCTGTATTTCTCAGGGGCGAATGTGCTCGTCCTCGATGAGCCGACCAACTACCTTGACATTTCGGCGCGGGAGAGGATTGAGGAGGCGTTGCTCAACTTCCCCGGTACGTTGTTGCTGGTTTCTCATGACCGCTATATGGTGCAGCGGTTGGCGACGCAGTTGCTGTTGTTTGAAGCGGGGGATGTGGAGAAGGGCAAGAGCGGGCAGGTCATGCATTTTGCAGGCTCTTGGTCCGAGTGGATGGAAACGCAAGTCCTGCGCAACACACCGCCGGAGGACCGGCAACGGGCGGAGCAGCGGATGATCTTGCAAATGGAGTTGTCCACTCTGGCTGATCGCTTGACGGATGGGCATGTGCCGGAGGATGTGTCAGAGCGGATTATGGAGGAGATGACGCAGGTGCAGGAGCGGTTAATCAAATTGATGAAGGGGTGAGTCAACAATTTTTCTTGGGAATAGCCAGGACGCGTATTAATCTACGCGTCTTGGTTATATTGGTGTGATATATAACATATAGCAAATTTTTCATTCGGAAGTGTTTTTTTTGAAAAATGACAATGAGTGATAGTATTCAATGGACATTTGATTGGAGGGACATAAAATAGACTTGAATATTCTAATAGATGTGTCAATTTGGGCGCAAGAAAAAAACCACCATGAGGTGGTTTTGTATCCGTTTATTTAAATAGTGATTCGATTTTGTGATCTTTATAGTATTCTTTGGCAATCTTGACAAGTACCTTGCATTCATTCTCATCAAGGTCATTAATTTTTTCTGCCAAATTTCCATCATGCATTTCGATTCCCATTAGCCGATCTTTTGCAGTATTGTTAGGTCCATAGATGTCTTGTACCGTAATGTCCTTGTACCCTTTCCGCAGTTCGGTGTAATACATTCCCAGATTAATGAGTTCACGTTCAGAAAACTTTTCCAAGATTTTATCTTGTGTCATAACAGTTTCCCTCCTCAGAAATGGAATATATGGTTACTATAATATATATGTCGCGATTGTTCAAATACTTTCTGTTACAGAATGCGATTTCTTCATGGAGTCGGCTTTTTGAATACAGTGGACGGAGATTTGACCTGATGAAATTCAAGAACATGATAGTGGAAGATGATTACAAGATGGCGGGACTTTTGAGCTTATGGTTAGAGTGGTTTGGAATGAGGTAAACAACCTTACTTGGAGGACACCGACTTGCCGACTCGCAACGAGGCTGATCGTCTGTTAGTGCTTACCTATAGAAAATGGGGGCGTTGATCCACAGTCATCGGATGGACTTGCAGTTCGGGTAAAAGAGGTTCCTAACGGCTTTGGAAGGCTAGTAGTGCATTGTGCGATGAACTACACGTTCGGCAAGCCGTATGGTGTCGTGGTGACAGACGAAGCGTATGCTGGGATGTAGTCGGCGGGTACGCCGAAAGGGCGCTGGCGAATTGATCGGTAGTATGGAAATAAAATTATAACATTTCATGCATCATCATGGCGATACTATACTCCTTCTTGTCTATTCTCGAAAGCGATTCCACTTTCAAAAGGTCGTCAAAAGTAATATAGAAAATCTCTGAGCACACAATGGTAGGAGGAGCAAGAAGATAATCGAACACTGATGTAGCAATGGGCAAGAAGGCAAGTTGGATAGTTTCGATGTTTGAACAGTATCCATTTCTACTACAATAAGCACAATTATTTCTACAAGATAATTTATAATAAGTTTGACTATGTCGGGTTTGGTTTTCCATCTATTGTGCTACAATTGTATTGATATATCAATGCATTTGGAGGGGAAACAAATGAAAAGCAAAAGATATGTGGATCCTTTTTTTCCGAATAGACCAGTAACTGATCCTGAAAGGTTTGCTGGAAGGGAGAGTCAAGTTGATAATGTGGTTGATTCCCTTTATCAAACTGCTAATGACAACCCAAAACACACTATTATCACAGGTGATCGAGGGATGGGCAAGAGTTCCTTGCTTGTGCAAACTCGCTTGCTCGCAACTGGCGATAATAGGCTAGCTACACAGTTAGGAATTGAGTTAGGTATGGAGAGTTTTAATTTCGTTGTAGCTTGGCATGATGCGGATGAGGGTCAAACTCCTGAGCATATTGCATTTGGTGTATTAAGGGAGTTGGAAAGTAGTGTTAAGAAGTTTTTCCAAAAATTCACTTTAGAGTTGGACGCGTTCGGTTTGATGATTAGTAAAGCGGAAGAAGACGAAGAGAAGTCAATTTCTGAACTAGTTGTTCAATTCTGCTCAAAAATGGAGGAAATTAGTAAGGAGATTACTAAGAAAGAAAACCACGGTGTATTGATCTTCATTGATGAGTTAGATAGAGTCGAAGCTAGTTCAGGTATTGCAACATTTTTCAAGTTGTGTGCTGAAAGGTTAAGTAGACAGGGCGTAAACAATGTTGCATTCTTTTGTGCGGGAATCACAGGCGCAATTGAGAACTTAGAAGCAGATCACGGTTCAATATATCGTACTTTTCGTGATGTACCTATTCCCAGATTGGAACCTGAAGAGTCAGCTCGAATATTAATTGGTGGTTTCGATAAAATTAAGTATACATATGACAGCAAAGTGTTGGAACTAACTCATGAGATCTCAAATGGTTTTCCAGAACCAGTCCATATAATGGGGAGCGGAATGCTAGCTGTCGATACTGATGGACATATCAGTGTTGATGATTTTGAGTCAGCAAAACTCCGCGTTGTGAGCGATTTAAGGCGTAATAAATTGCATTCTCTATTGAAAAAAGCCGGGTCAGGCAAATATCAACGTATATTAAAAATTATGGCTGAAAGTACTGATCCAAATGTTTCTGTAGAATTTATTTCGAATAACTTGGATTGGAACAAAATCAATTTAGTACAAATATGGGTAACCTCGTAAAGAGGGAGATCATAACTAGAGTAGATAAGGGTGTATATTGTTTCCTAGACCCTTTATTGAAAGAGTATATTAAGAATTTTGGTGTGATCATTGTGGAGAAGAAAGATGAAGATGATGAGAATGAGGAGTAAGTTATTTAACCGCATCCTGTAGATGAGGTTTTTTGTATGGCCAGCGAGATGAAGAGATCGAAGTCATACGCGAATGATTAAAATTCCCAAAAGTTAGTATCTTATAAGCGGCTTGGTTTACAGACAATGACCCCATGGTCAACCACGGGGTCATTTACCAGGGACGGAGTTGCTCTATTTCTGCCCACTCGCCATCTCTTTCGACCGAGCATTCGTCGCATGTACCGCATCTTCGAACATCTTCGGCAACCCGCGCTCTTCCAACACGCGCAGTCCCGCAGCCGTCGCACCGCCGGGCGTGGTCACCTGATCGCGCAACGTAGCGGCAGGGGTGCCCGTCTGCATCATCTTGGCAGAGCCGCTGAACATCTGCGTCACGAGCAGTTGCGCCGCTCGTTCATCCAGCCCAAAGCCCATCGCGGTCTCCTGCAACACTTCCGCCACGCGGTAGAGAAACGCGGGAGCCGCGCCGGAGATCGCCGTCAGGTTGTGGATCTGTTCTTCCGTGCATTCCAGCGCCTCGCCGATGCTCCGCAAGATCATCTGCAACACGTCGCGATGCTTGTCGGTCGCATGCTGCCCCAGTGCATAGAGCGACATCGACTCGCCCAGCATCGCCGCCGTGTTCGGCATCACCCAGGCGACAGGCGTGCCGGACGGCAGGTTCTCTTCCAGCATCTTAACACCGACACCTGCTGCTACGG
>DASTWJ010000175.1:0-6380 GCA_035776695.1 Bacilli bacterium | reverse complement strand
ATTCCGATCAAGGCATACACTATAGACACCCGACGTTTCTTACGCGGATTCAAAAGGCCGGATTCAAGCAATCGATGTCCCACAAGGGAAATTGCTGGGACAATGCATCTATGGAGACGTTTTTCGGTCATATGAAGGATGAACTGGAGTATCAAGACTGCGAAACTCTTGATGAACTACGGGCACGTGTTGATGCTTATATCGAGTACTACAATTCCCGTTGTTACCAATTGGACATCAAAAAAGATGACTCCTGATGAATTCAGAAGTCACTTCATAGCAGCTTAGATCGACCAAGGGTGTATTTCAAACTCTCTACAATTCGGGTCATAGTTCAGTGGTGGCGACTCGATCAGTATGCTGTAGGGAGAATTATTCCAAATAATGATTTTCTGATTTTGCACCTAGAGTCAGTAAAACAAGGCTTCTAGAGTGATAAAATTACACGAACAACCGATTAATCAATCACAAGAGGAAAAAGTGATTCCTTGTCGAATTTATTACCCGTTGAATAATAAGGAGGTTTTTCTGAATGGGACGAATAATTAAAAGGTATGTTCTTTGGAATAATAAGGGAGGAGTAGGTAAAAGCACACTTTCTTTTCATTTAGGGTCGCTCTATGCAGAGACCCATCCAAATGAAAAGGTTATTATTTTGGATCTTTGCCCCCAAGCAAATTCAACTATGATGTATTTAGGAGGAGGAACAAAAGGGGAGAATAACCTTATTAATTTACAACAACAAACCAACCCGAGAACATTAGTTGGCTTCATTAGCCACCAACTGACCCAAATTGGTGCTACTCAAATCACTCCTGTTAACGCATCTCAATTCTTACATCAAGCTAGTCAATACAACCCGCAAATCCCAGACAACGTTTTTCTCATTCCTGGCGACGGTAATTTAGAAATTGTATTGTCTCCAATGGCTTACTATGCTAACCCACAGGCAATGTATAACACTTGGCGAAATGTTCTTTTATGGGCAAGAGACCTATGTGATTTAGTGGCACAACAACTCGACGGAGAGATTGTAATATTTATTGATACAAATCCGAGTTTCGCGTTATATACACAACAGGCAATTGTTGCTGCTGATAGCATAATTGTTCCATTTAACGCAGATGATTCTTCAAGGACCGGAGTAGGAGCACTTTTCGGACTAATTTACGGTCTAAATGTTCCCCATCCTGTCTATCAAAACTATACGTTTGCACAACTTGCTAAAAATGCAAATTTGCCGCTACCACAGATTCACCAATTCGTTGGAAATAGATTTACTCAATTTTCTGGTACTGCAAGAGCATTTGCAGGTTTAGCCACTGAGATTCAAGGCACAGCTTGGAATGCTTACAATATTGACCCAACAAAATTCACTTCAAGAACAAGTTCAATCACTTCAGCTTCGGATTTTACAAGTAACTACTGTGTGGACTTACGGGATTTTAACTCCGCCGGTGTTGTGGCAACGAATTATGGGATTCCTCTATCAAAACTCGCTTCGGGACATTACTATATATACGGAACACGAACACAAGTAAATCCAGATCAAGTTAGCGCTTGTAACACAGCTCTAAATAATGTTGTCAAAGTGTTGTAGTGAAATAACTTGCGTAGTTGATAGAGGCTTATTATGTTCTCGTTAGACCTCATGACCCCATGAGGTCTCTTTTCAATGCACCCTCCCCTCCCGCAAAAACTCATTCGGATTCAGCCCGTCAAACAAATCCTGCCACACCTCATTCTCAAGACTCCCGCGAAACTCAATCTTCCGCTCCGGCCCGTTCGGATAGCGTTGCGAGTAGGCATGATACGCCTGCCACAGCTCATACACGCGAATCAAGTACCTTTCCGGCTCGTGGTAATCAAAAAAGTGCCGTATCTCAATCCGACTCTTACACAGCCCCACCAACAACTCATGATCCGGTGAAAAATACTTGCCCACCGCCCGGATCAGCAGCATCACAATATCATGCCGCCGCAAATACAACGCCGACGCCGACAGCAACAGGAACAAGTACAGATAGGTCTGCACCCTCTGCGGCTCATTCCGATGCGGGATCGTCGCATTGCGCAGCCACGTCGTAACCTGCACGATGTCGATCATCTCGCACCGTTGCACCAACCGCTTCGCCAGCTTCATGTATTCAAACAGCAGGACTTTGATCAACCCATGCCGCTCCAACCCGCCATTTTCAATCAGCGTGCTCAACAACTGTCCGAACGTATGCGACACGATACATTTCGCCACAAAATTATGTCCATACGTCTCGTTCTTGATCACCAACTTCCCGATCTCCCCCAAGTTCTGAAACGCCTGCAACACAAACGCCCGCGTCTCCTTGTCAAACGCCCGCGTCTTCACCACCTGACAGGTGATCGTATACACCTGATCGACCGCCTTCTCGATCATGTTCATCAACTGCTGCCCGATCAGATCATTGCGCACGATCAGCGCATACGCATCGATCACCGTGCTCGCCGCTTGCAACGACCCGCTTTTCGCATACCGCATCCCCATTTCAAACAACTCATCCAAAATCCGTCCCGACACCGCCGTCTCCCGCTCTTTAAACGAGATCGACGCAATCCCGATCAACAGCTCGACGATGCTCTCGTGGTACCACAACACATCATCCGCATCCTCGCTCGGCAAACGAGCCCCATGCATCATCTCCGCGAGATTCTCCACACAAAACACCGCCGTGACCACATCCATCTCCTTCACCGACTTCTTGGCGATGTCGCAGATCTGCTCCACTTTTTCCAACGCGTCCTGCAGCTCCCCCTGCTGATACGCCACCAGATACTCGCGCTGAATCCCTTCCACGATCATCTCCGGCTTCAACATCTGAATCACAAAATACAGATAGATCAACAACGACACGAAGCAGCAGACCAACAACACCATATCCGCGCTCATCCCCTGCACGATCCACCGCGCCGGCCGGTCGCTGGGATGGTCGACGATCACCGACATCAGGTAGATCGCATGCAGGATCGTGCCGAGATAAAAGGTAAACAGCGACGCATTGAACGGAAAGCGGACGAAAAAGTCGAGCACCCGGTGCGTATAGCGGCTGGCGTTAAACTGAATCGCCACCATGATCACCGAGATCGACAAGGCGAGCGTCGTCGCCAACGTCCCCGCCACCGTGCTCAGAAAATTGCGCGCCGTCTCCAAATCCCCCGCAAAAAAAGGCGGCGTCCAGCGAAAGATCAGCAGCATCAACAAGACAGTCAGAATCAATTGCCCGATCGAGTTTGAGACAGGGGCATAGCGCTGGTGCTTATGCCGCAACTGCAAACCCATTTGGCGGATGCGCTCCTGCATGCCATCCCCTCCTCCTTCGCTCACGTTCGTGTACTCGCTAGTATCTGCAATGCGCGATTGCCAATTCAGGGAAGCGCACCTTTTTGCTTCATAGTCCGATCTTTTGGGGCAAATACTACCGTGGACTGAACAACAGGAGGCGATCTTGCGATGGATAAGCGTGCCAAATGGGGCCTGATCACCGCGCTGACCGTGGGGCTGATCACGCCTTTGTGGTGGCAAGGCATGCAGCCGGTCCCACCCGATACAACCGACAACCCCCGCATCAAAAGCCGCGTCCAATCGACGCGCGATCTCGCCCGCACCCCGGACAACCGCCAAGCCGAAGCGCTGCGCATCGAAGCGAGGAAGAACAAAGGCAACGAGCAGATCGTCGCCAAAGACGTCGCCCGCACCGCCGCACTTTGCGTGCGCGACTGTCGCATCATGCTGACGGAGATCTCCAACGAACTCGCGCACACCAAGACCCCAGAACAGCGGGAGCAGGTGTTGCGCCACCACATGAAAGAGCACCCGCAGTTCGTCGGGCTGACCCTGCGCGACGGAGCCGGTACGCCGCTTCGGGTCGGGCGCGTGTTGGCACCTGAGCTGCAAGACCAAGCGCACGACTACATCCTCCACGACAACTTTTACATCTCGGACTTATACCAAAAACAAGCGGCCAACGACCCGAAAGAGCAGATCGGCATGACCCTCGGCGTGCCCCTGCTCGGCGATTCGAACGTCACCGGCACCCTCGTTGCCGATGTGGAAATGGGTCTCCTGATGAGCGTGATGAACACACAGGACCAACAGTTGGGCACACAGAGCACCATCGTCGGCGCGAACGGGAAAAACGAAGCGCTCGGCTACAAGGCGTCCGACGCCAAAGGCGGCATCACCGCCCAGCAGATCACAGGTAAAAAAGCGATCGCCAAAGTCGACGGCACCGCCTGGCAGGTGCACGCCCTCTCCGTCCAAGGCAACGGCCACACCAAGCCCCACTCGGAGATCCTGCCGCAAGAGCTGCTCGTCCAATACGCCCAGGATCTGACCCAAGTGGAACTCGCACGGGTGAAGCACGACCTCAACGTGACATTGGTGCGCAAAAACTCGCGGCACACGTATATTTTTCGCTTGAACCAGCGGCAAGATGACCTGTCCCAAGAGATTGCCTACTTCAAAAAACAAGGGGCTAGAATCGCCGAACCGCATATCGATTTGCACCCGAACACGACGTCGAACACCGTCGACCGAGATCGCGTGACGACGGAGCGGGTGGTCGAAGAACCGAACGACATGTTCTACGGCAGCAACCAATGGAACCTGCCGATCATCGCCGCCGACCAAGCGTGGCAGATCAGCACCGGTTCGTCCGACATCAAAGTCGCCGTCGTCGACACGGGCGTCGACCTCGCCCACCCCGAGTTCAAAGGCCAGCTCGTGCAAGGCGTCAACTTCGTCGCAGGCACCGACAATCCGCAGGACGACAACGGCCACGGCACGCACGTGTCCGGCATCATCGCCGCTCGTACGAACAACCTCGAAGGCATCGCCGGACTCGACTGGGCCGGCAAGATCATGCCCGTCAAAACGATGGCTTCCGACGGTTCCGGCTCGGTCGTCGACATCTCCGACGGCGTGCGCTGGGCGGTCGACCACGGAGCCCGCGTGATCAACATGTCGCTTGGCGAATACAACGACTCCGACTATCTGCACGACGCGATCAAGTACGCCTATGACAAAGGCGCGGTCATCGTCTCCGCGATGGGCAACGACGGGATCGACACCCCGAGCTACCCCGCCGCCTATCCCGAAGTGATCGCCGTCGCCGCCAATGACGAGACGACGGAAAGCGCCCTCTTCTCCAACTGGGGTCCGCATACCAGCGTCTCGGCGCCCGGCGTGTCCATTCCCAGCACCTATCCGGGAAAAAGGTACGTAGCGATGTCCGGCACCTCGATGGCGACACCGCACGTGGCCGGCGTGGCAGCTCTCTTGCTATCCATCAACCCCGACCTGACGCCGAAAGACGTGCGCCACATCCTCGAATCGACCGCCGACGACCTTGGCCCGGAAGGCAAGGATGAGTATTATGGCTATGGGCAAATCAACGTGGCGAAAGCGGTGCGAGCGGCACGCGCGACGCTGAATCAGTAAACGGCACGCACGGCTGAAACAGCGACTCTTTTTTTGGGCAAGAGGCTTCCTGTCCCTCGCATTTTGCAGGTACGAGGAAGCCTTTGCTCTACATATGACAGGTAGCCTTCCCCTCTGACCACCCCCAGAACTCGTCACGAGCATTCGAACCCTCTAACCATGCCTCAGCCTGCTAACGTTTCAATAAATTGTCAAATTTACCAATCCCATTTTGCTATATGATAGAAAAAACGACACACAAGGAGGAGTCGCATGCAGCGCTTGAAAGAATACACCCCGTTTCTCACCGGCCTCCTGCTGATCGCCTTTGGGTTGTTTGTGCCGCTTGGATTTGCGGGGGAGCCGCGTTTGTTCGATCTGTTGGTTAGCATTTTTTAAACGGAGTCGCATAGAGATAGAGTGTGAGGAGAAATCGGTGGGGACACCGCGTCCTCTCCCGGTCTGCCCGATCCCTGAGCGGAGGTGGCAGCCATGTCCGTACGTTGGTTCATGGAGCTGGAGGAAATCACCGTCTGGTTGATCCCCGGCATCCTCAGCGTCAAATGGAAGCGCCGGAATGACGATGCGACCCGCCGACCCGAAAGCAAACGGGTACTTCTTTAAAACCGAAAAGGCACGACCTTGGGCGTTTTCTTGCGCGAAGGTCGTGCCTTTTTGGCGTAAGTCGGGTATCCTAGTAAAAAAAGGTTCGAGGGAAGGGACATGGACAGATGACCAAGCAACGAATCCTCTTTCTCGGCGCCGGTCGGATGGCCGAAGCGATCTTGAGCGGGCTGGTGCAAAACGCCGGCGACCGCGTGGACGAGATCATCGTGACCAACCGCGCCAACGGCGAACGGCTGGCCGAGTTGAAGCAAACATATGGCGTGACGACGACCCATCAGTGGCGCGATCAGGTACGGAATGT
>DASTWJ010000174.1:0-3976 GCA_035776695.1 Bacilli bacterium | reverse complement strand
GGGCGTCGTCCTCCCGAAGCTGATCGGGAACTTCATCGACGACCTGACAGACGGCACGCTCGATGCGACCGGCATCCTCAAGTACGCCGGCTGGATCGTGCTGATCGCCGTCTTCGTCGCCCTCTCCCGCTACTACTGGCGCATCTACATCATGGGCACCGCTCGCAAAGCGGAAGTCTACGTCCGCGACCGCTTCTACTCGCACCTGCAGACGCTGTCGCCGAACTTCTTCAACCACAACAAGACGGGCGACCTGATGGCGCACGCCACCAACGACCTGAACGCGATTCGCATGGCGCTCGGCCCGGGCTTTCTCTCTGCGATCGACCCGGCTTGCGTGCTGACGTTTACGATCATCATGATGGTCTACACCGTCGGCCCGAAGTTGACCTTCATCTCGCTGGCTCCGTTCCCGCTCTTGGCGATCATGGTCACCCTGTTCGGCCGCGTGATCCACAAGCGCTTCGGCATCGTGCAGGCGGCGTTCGGCTCGCTGAGCGACCGGGTGCAAGAGAACTTCGCCGGCATGCGCGTCGTCAAATCGTTCGTGCAGGAAGACGCGGAGATCAACAAGTTCACCGCTGAAAACACCGCGAACTACCAATCGAACCTGAAGCTCGCCCGCGTCAACGCGATCTACAACCCGATGGTGCAGTTCATCTCGACGCTTTCGTTCCTGATCGCGCTGTCCTACGGCGGCATCCTCGTCATCCACGGCGAGATCTCCTTCGGTGACTTCGCCGCGTTCAACACCTACCTCGGGCTGATGACCTGGCCGATGATGGCCGTCGGTTGGGTGATCAACATGTGGCAGCGCGGTGCCGCCTCGATGGAGCGGCTGAACAACATCCTGTTCACCAAACCGGAGATCTACGACACCGACACCGTCCAAACCGACAAGAAGAAACTCGAAGGCGCGGTGGAATTCCGCAACTTGACGTTCACCTACCCGAAGACGAATACGCCCGTCCTCAAAGGGATAGACATTCGGATTCCGTCCGGCAAAACGGTCGCTCTGATCGGCCGCACCGGCTCGGGCAAATCGACGCTGATGAACCTGTTGCTGCGGATGTACAACCCGGAGCGGGGCCAACTGTTCCTCGACGGGGTCGACATCCTCGACGTCCCGCTGGCGACGTTACGCGAAGAGATCGGCTATGTGCCGCAGGAGAACTTTCTGTTCTCGAAGACGATCTCCGACAACATCGGCTTCTCGGGCCAAGGCTATCCGCAAGACCAAATCGAAGCGGCGGCCGCACTGGCGCAAGTGCATGACAACATCGTCGACTTCCCGCACGGGTACAAGACGATGCTCGGCGAGCGCGGCGTCACCCTGTCCGGTGGACAGAAGCAGCGCGTCTCGATCGCCCGCGCCGTGATCAAGAACCCGAAGATCCTGATTCTCGACGATTCCCTCTCCGCGGTCGACACGCACACGGAGGAAGAGATTCTGCGCGGCTTGAAGACGATCATGAAAAACCGCACCTCCCTGATTATCGCCCACCGCATCTCGACGATCAAGGACGCCGATGAAATCCTCGTCCTCGACGAAGGCGAGATCATCGAGCGCGGCACGCATGAGCAACTGCTCGAGCAAGGCGGTCAGTACTACGAACTGTTCCAGAAACAACTCTTGGAAGAAAAAATCGCGGCCAACGAATAGGAGGTGTCTCGCATGGCGAACATTCACGAAGAAGAACAACTAGAGAAAAGTTACGACAGTCGTCTGATGCGCCGCCTCCTCAGCTACGTCAAGCCTTACTGGCACTGGGTGGCGCTGTCGATCGTGCTCCTGATGGCGATCACCGTCTCCGACTTGGCGCGTCCCTACCTGATCAAAGTCGCGATCGACGATCACATGGACGTTTTTGGCACGCGGTTTGTAGCGGTGATGCCGACGGAGTACCCGGATGTCGAACACTACAGCTACAACGGGCTGAGCCTGGTTCGCGAAGACCAGATCCCGCCGCTCGACGGCGGCGGCTACTACCGGATCGAAAAGAACGGCGACACGTTCACCATGATCGTTGGCCAGACCCCGAACGGTCAACCGGTGGAACAGAAAGTCCTGATGACCGAATCACAAGTCGATGTGTTCCTCGAAACGGAAAGCAACGCGCTGATCCACATCGGCCTCATCTACCTCGCCCTGATCATCGGGTCGTTCGCCTTGAACTACACGCAGACGATCCTGTTGCAATGGACGGGACAGCGGATCATTTTCAACATCCGTCAGCAGTTGTTCTCACACCTGCAGCGGCTGTCGATCGCCTTCTTCGACCGCAACCCGGTCGGGCGGCTCGTCACCCGCGTGATGAACGACACCGAAGCGCTGAACGAAATGTACTCGAACATGCTCGTCAACTTGTTCAAAGACATCTTCATCCTGCTCGGCATCGTCATCGTCATGTTCCAGCTCAACGTCAAGCTGGCTCTGATCTCGATGGTCTGCATCCCGTTTGTCGTCATCGTCTCGCAAGTGTACCGCCACTTCGCCCGTGCGGCTTTCCGTGACACGCGCGTCAAGCTGGCGCGAATCAACGCGACGCTGGCGGAGAACATCGCGGGGATGAAGATCATCCAGATCTTCAAGCGCGAGAAACAGATGCACGGCGAGTTCGAAGAGACGAACCAAGAGTACTTCCGCGCGTCTTGGCGCGAACTGATGACCTTCGCCATCTTCCGCCCGTCGATGGAGTTTCTCTCCACCTTGGCGCTGGCGATCCTGCTGTGGTACGGCGGCCATCAGGTGCTCGACCATGCGATTGAGTTGGGCGTGCTGTTTGCGTTTATCTCCTACATCCAGCAGTTCTTCCAACCGATCAACGACCTGTCGGAGAAATACAACATCATGCAGTCGGCGATGGCCTCCTCCGAGCGTCTGTTCCAACTGCTCGACACCGACGACCGCATCCGCAACCCTGAGCAGCCGCAACCGCTGCCGAAAGTGAAAGGCAAGGTTGAATTTAAGAACGTCTGGTTCGCGTATGTCGGCGAAGATTGGGTGTTGCGCGATGTAAGCTTCACGATCGAGCCGGGGGAAACGGCCGCATTCGTCGGCGCGACCGGCGCAGGCAAATCTTCGATCCTCAACCTGATCGCCCGGATGTACGACATCCAGAAGGGCGAGATCCTGATCGACGGCGTGAACATCCGACACGTGTCCAAAGAAGACCTCCGCCGCGCCATCGGCACCGTGTTGCAGGACGTGTTCCTCTTCACCGGCACCGTGCGCGAGAACATTCGCCTCGCCAACCGAGAGATCACCGATGCGAAGATCGACGAATCGATTCACTACGTCAACGCCGATTCGTTTATCAAGAAGCTACCGGGCGGCTTGGAAGAGCCGGTACTCGAACGCGGCTCGACCTTCTCGGCGGGGCAGCGCCAACTGCTCGCCTTCGCCCGCGCCCTCGCGTTTGATCCGGCGATTCTGGTGCTCGACGAAGCGACGTCGAACATCGACACGGAGACGGAGAGCCTGATCCAAGACGCCCTGATGAAGCTGACGCAAAACCGCACCACGATCATCGTCGCGCATCGCCTGTCCACCATCCAGCACGCCGACAAGATCATCGTCATGCACAAAGGCCGCGTCCGCGAGATCGGCAACCACCAGCAGTTGCTCGCACAGGAAGGCATGTACTACAACCTGTACCAGTTGCAGTACAAAGACCAGTTCCTGCAGGAAGCGGCGGCTGCGAACGAGTAATTTTTGATACGGAAATGACAGGCACTTCCCTTGTAAAAAAGGGAGGTGCCTTTTTCTTTTGTCATACCGAATCTACCACCTGCATATTGGTAGATTGTGAGAAACGAAACGATAACTTCCGCATGCAAAGGAGACTCGCCGATGAATCGCTACTTGGTGACCACCCTGTTCCACGACAAAGACAAAAGCTACGAAGTCTTTCATAAACGCATCAAAACCTACCGCGCCCACGCCAAACTGTTCGAAACCTCCTGGCTGATCTCC
>DASTWJ010000173.1:0-17691 GCA_035776695.1 Bacilli bacterium | reverse complement strand
CAAAAAGGCCACCTGTCCGATCGCCAGCGAGAAGCCCTGCACCCCGGCCTCCCGCAGCGCGGTGACAGCCAGCGCGATCACTTCCGCATCGGCATCCTCGCTCTCGTCGCCGATCATTTCGACGCCCGATTGCGTAAACTCCGCATCGCGCCCCGCCACTTCCCCTTGTTGGCGGAAAATGCTGGCGTTGTACGAGAGCCGGATCGGATACTCCAGATCCTTCAGCACGGACGACACCACGCGGGCGATCGGCGCGGTCATGTCCGGCCGCAACACGACGGTGCGCCCCGAACGCTCGATAAATCGAAACATGTTGTCTTCCGCCCCGCGATACGCCCCGTTCAGAAACGTATCCGCATATTCGAACGTCGGGGTGACGATCTCTTCGTAGCCCCAGTACATAAACACTTTCGCAATCTTCTTCTCGATTTCGCGCTTGTGCGCGGCCAGCGGCGGCAGCACGTCGCGCACGCCGCGCGGCTTTTCAAACAAAATCGGTTTGTTGTCCATCAGGTCTCACATCCCAAAACACTTTAGTCTGCTAATATACTAAAGCAACTAAGGCTATCCTAACATGGGTCCTAAGCCCCTGTCAACGCCCGTTGCGCATCTTGACGATCTGGAGCACGGCACGCCCTGCCGCCAGCAAGGCGTTGAGGATCACGAAAAATTTCAACCAGCTCGGCATATGCCCCCAGTAAAAAATCGACACGATCAACACGATCAAGGTCATCGGATAATACAACACGAGATTCATCCGCGATCTCCTCCTCTTCTTCACTACCTTTTGCAAGTTCGGCCCAATCATTCCACAGCCGCAATAGAAAACAGCCACAGCGCTACCCCACGCTGTGGCTGTTTCCCCCGTTAGGAACACGATGTCCTGCCGGCCGGTGCTCTCCTTCTCAACTTCCCCCCGAAGGAAGCAGCCCCCCGGCTAAAGGAAAAGCGAGCCGGCAGATGATGCTGACCCTTTTGTACTTTACCAATTCGCCGAATACGACTTTTCTCCTGCTTCATATTAGGATAAAATACCTACATTTGCAGAATTTTTTAGGACTTTCCGCTTATCTCCATTTAATGGATAAGCGTTCCCTCTTCCTCCGGCTCCTCCACCTCCGCTTCGTCGTCGCGATGGAGCGGCACCCCGGCGTCTGCCACCCCCGGGCGAATCACGCGAATCGGGTTGCCGCCGACAAACGCGCCGGCGGGCACGTCTTTGTTGACCAAGGAACCGGCCGCCACCACCGCGCCGTCCCCGATCTTGACGCCGGGCAGGATCGTCGAGTTCGCGCCGATCATCACTTCGTCACCGATGATCACCCGCCCCAAGCGGTACTCGCGAATCAAGTACTCATGGGCGAGGATCGTCGTGTTGTAGCCGACGATCGAATTACGGCCGATCGAGACCAGCTCGGGAAACATCACGTCGAGCATCACCATCATCGCTACAGCCGTCTGCTCACCCACTTCCATGCCCAGAAAGGTGCGAAACAGCCAATTTTTCATGTTCAAAAACGGGGTGTAGCGGGAGATCTGGATCACGAGGAAGTTCTTCACCACTTTCCAGAAGCTCACCGTTTTATACAATTGCCAAAGCGAGTTGGGCCCCTTCACCGGGTAGCGACTCGTATTCCGCATAGGTCACCTCGTTTGCGTCGTCTTTTTCTGCCTCTATTCTACCCGATCTTGTCCGCGGATGATCGCTTCCAGCTCCAACATGTCGGCCACCAGATAGTCCGGGTCGTACGGGCGCAGTCCTTCTTCTCCGCGCAAGCTCCATTTCACGCCGACCGTCTTCACACCGGCCGCCTTGCCTGCGCCGATGTCATAGGGCGAATCCCCGACCATCAGCGTCGTCGCGGGATCGGCACCGAGCAGCTTCATCGCCGCCAGCACCGGCGCGGGATGCGGTTTGTGCTCCTTCGTGTCCTCGATCGTGATAAACGCGTCGAGGTAGGGCGTGATCTGACACAGCTCCCAGCCCATCTCCGCCGTCAGCCGCTGCTTCGAGGTGACGATCGCCATCTTCACCCCATCCGCGTGCAGGCGTTCCAGCACGTCTTTGACATGGGGGAACGGCGTGACATAGCGGTCGTGCTGCTCCACGTTAAAAGTCCGGTAGGTCTTCACCATCTCCGGCGACTTGCCGGGGACGAAGCGCTCCATCTGGTCCCACAGCGGTTCGCCCATGTGCGGCAGGATGTCGGCGCGGGTGAATTTGCCCGGCGCATACTGCTCCAACGTATGTTCAAAAGACCGCAAAATCAGTTCGTTCGTATCAGCCAACGTACCGTCCAAATCGAACAACACATATGGAAAACGCATCTGTACGTCTCACCTTCTCTTTTTCAAAATCGTTTATCCGAGCAACTCCGTGTGCGACTCGTTGCTCTCGTGCGTCGATCGCCTGCGCCACATCCTAGCCACCAACGCCGTCAAGACCACGGCCATCAGCAAGCGAATGCCGAGCAGGTACATCGCATTGACCCCCACGGGGAGAAATAACACCGTGTCCTCAACCACCGCATGCGACAGGATCAGGAACAGCATGATCAAGTACAACTCCCGCTTGCTCATCGGCTTCTCCTGCGTCGCTTCGATGATCACGCCCGCCCCATACGCCAACCCGAACCAGATGCCGGCCAGCAGCGGGATCGCCGCATGGTTCGGCAAGCCGAGCAGCCGGAGAACGGGGGTCATCAGGTGGGCGATCTTGTCGAGCACGCGCAGTTCCTTCAGGATCTGGATCACAAACATCAGCGGGATGACGATCAACGCCAACTGCCACACCGCTTTCCACGCCGTCAGCAACACCTCTTGCCCCGTTGTGAACAGCGACTGTTCCCAGAGGTAAGGCAATCGCTCCACGCCGGTACCGACCGCCCCGGCCGCACCGGACCCTTCGATGCCGAGCAGATGGTGCAGGGCAAAAGCGGACAGAAACGCTACGCCCATCCGCAAGCCGACCACGATGGCGGCGTTCAAGCCGATGCGCCGCGCCACCACCGTCTCAACGAACAGGTTGTGGCAGAAGGACAACATCACGGAGAGGATGAAGATCTCGCCGCCGTTCAAGTCGAGCGACACAATGCCGCCGATCGCCGCGTAGATGTTCATCACCCAACCGAGCGCCAACACCATCGCCGCCTCCCCGGACAAGCCGACGAGGTGCATCAACGGGGCACACAGCCAGACGATCCAGTCGATGACGGGCGTGTGCTTGAGCAGCGTGACGACGATCGTGATCGGCACGATCACTTTCGCCAACACCCAGGTGGTCGACAATCCCTTCCACACACCGCGCTGTAGCAAGCCGGCCCATTCCTTGCGCTCCAAAGCCTCTTCCCCTCCACATTTCGTCTCTCGAAGATTCCTAATTGTGATTCATTATAGCACAAAAGAGGCCCGCGACTCGCACGGACCTCCGGGAATTTCTTACATGTAGGGAGCAGGGTTGACTTGGTAGCCGTTGACGCGCACTTCGTAGTGCAGGTGCGAGCCGGTCGACCAGCCGGTGGAGCCGACGCCACCGATGTACTGGCCCTTTTGCACCGTTTGACCGGCGGAGACGTTCATCGAGGACAGGTGTCCGTACAGCGAAATGATGCCGCCGCCGTGGTCGATCATGATGCAGTTGCCGTAGCCGTCGCCGTTCGCGCTGGCTCGGATGACCGTGCCGGAGTTCGACGCGTAGACCGGCGTGCCGGTTGCGGCCGCGATGTCGAGCGCCAAGTGAGCCTTGCCGCCGCGCATCTCGCCGTATTGCGAAGAGATGTAGCCGCCGCCGATCGGGTACGCCCAGTTGCCGGACGCTTTCGCCGAGCCACCGGTGTAGGACGAGAAGGTCTGCCTCTTCGTGCCCTTGGCGATGATCTCCTTGACCGGTTCGTTGAGGACTTCTTCCTTCAACACATCTTCTTTGGAAACGATGCCGTTGATCTTGGTCACGCGCACCGTTTGCTTGGTCTTGCCTTCCTTGCCTTCTTGAATCACGCGCTCATCGCCCATGTACAGCGAGTTGTCGTCGCGGTATTCGATCTCGTAGTTCTTGATGATCTCACGGTTCTCCTCGGTGGTCGTCTTCACGTCGATCAGCGGGTCGCTGGCCACGAGGTTGATGTTCTGGCCTTCCGCGATCGCGTCGATATCCGGGATCTGCGGGTTGGCCGCTTGCAGCTCTTCCAACGTCATCTTGTTGCGGTTGGCGATGTCCCACAGGGAATCGCCGCGCGAGACGACGTAGGTGCGCTTCTCGTTGGTGCCTTCGTAGATCATCTTGAACGCCTTGTCCGGGTCGGTCAACAGCTTGATGTCATCCTTGATCGGGATGAAATCGACGCGGTCGGCCAGCTCGACTTTGCCGTTCTTGCTCGGGTATTGCGCTTTCAACTTGTCGATCAGCGCCTGAGCGGTCGCTTCATTGCGCACGTAAACAAGGTCGCGGCCGTTGACGCGCACGGCGACCATGTCGGTCATGATCTTGGTCGAGTCCTCCAACGCCTTCGCCACATAGGCTTCCGACGTAAAGGTGACCGTTTGATGCACCGGCTCCAAACGGACTTCGGCGTGCAGCTTCGGTGCCAGCGCCGCCATCTGTGCATCGACCATCGTCTTGTCGCGGACGAGGCCGTAGTAATCGCCATCTATGTAGACACGGTAAACCAGTTCGGTTGCCTGGACTTTCTCAGCAAATGTATAAGTGCCGGCCACAGCCAGCGCCAAAACGGCCACAGAGGCCACAGCATTGCGTACGGTAAAAGTGGTGCGCAGTTCTTCCCGCGCCTTGGCCTTGAACAGCGGCCAGTTGTCTTTGGCTTTCTTCACGCCCTTGCGAATGCCTTGCTTGATTCCTTCGCGGCTGACAGACACAAACGCACGACGCTTGTCGTTCCATCTTTCTGACAGCTTACCCATGTGATCCCCCCGTTGCACGTTTCCTCTTACCCGTAGGAAACTACCTCGCACCCGACCTTTCTCCCCATTCGGCGAAAGGGCTGGTACTTGTTGCATAAATTTGGTGTCTTTTCTTGGTGACTTTCGTACTATTCGACATGGTACGGCACGTTCCTCCCTCGTTCATAAAAAATCCAAAAATTGTGACCAACTCCTAGCTCCACCCCCAACACGCAAAAAAGGAAGCCGCTCAACGGCTTCCTTCTCGTTCTTCCGGCCCTTCCATCGCGCTGTACATCTTGTCGGACAGCTCTTTGGCCGCGTTATAGCCCATCCCCTTCAACCGGTAGTTCATCGCCGCCACCTCGATGATCACGGCGAGGTTGCGCCCCGGTCGCACCGGGATTTTCAACTGAGGCACTTCCACCTCAAGAATCTCGGTCAGCTCTTCATCCAACCCCAAGCGATCATAAGCAACCTGATCCTGCCACATCTCGAGGTGGACGACCAGATCGATGTCCTTGTGCGTGCGAATCGCTCCGGCACCGAACAGCGTCATCACGTTGAGCACGCCCAACCCTCGAATCTCGATCAGGTGGCGCAACAGCTCCGGCGACGTCCCTTCGAGCTGCGTGTCGGCGATGCGCCGAATCTCCACCGCATCGTCAGCGACCAAGCGATGCCCGCGCTTGACCAACTCCAGCGCCGTCTCGCTCTTGCCGATGCCCGACGAGCCGGTGATCAGCATGCCGATGCCGTACACGTCGACGAGCACCCCGTGCATCTGCGTTTCCTTGGCCAGCTTGCGGTCGAGGTACGTCTGCAAGCGCCCGGTCAGCTTCGTCGTCGACAGCGGTGAGCGCAACACCGGCAGCCCGTAACGACTCGCTGCTTCCAAGATCGGCGGCGGCACCGGCAGATTGCGGGCGATAAACAGGCCGGGTGTCTGCTCGTACGAGCACAGGCGGTCGGCCCGCTCCTGCTGCAAGACCGGGTCCATCCCTTCGAAAAAGGTGATCTCCGTCTTGCCGAGCACCTGCACGCGGTCGGCCGGGTGATAGGTGAAAAAGCCCGCCAACGCCAACCCCGGACGGTTCAAATCACTCGTCGCGATCGGTCGATCCGTTTGCGCCCCCGGATTGGCCAGCTCAAACGGGATGTCGTCCTGCAGCCGTTTCGTCGAGATCGATTTAAGCACCATGCGTACTCTGCGCTCCTTTGCCTTGCGATCCGCTCAACTGCTCCCGTCCCCACGCGATCGTCTTCGCCAAGCCGTCTTCCAGCGAGGTGGTCGGTCGCCACTCCATCGCGTCCAGCACTTTCGCGTTGGACATCACGCTGTGGTAGATGTCGCCGACGCGCGCCGGGCCGTGTACCGCATCTTTGGCATAGCCGCTCAGCTCTTTCATCACTTGAAACAGCTCGTTGACCGACACTTGCTTTTGCGTGCTGAGGTTGAACGTCCCCTGCGCGTCATTGCCCGTCGCTTCGACCACGCCACGCGCGACGTCGCCGATATAGATGTAGTCACGAGTCGCCCCGCCATCGCCTTCGATCATCGCCTGCTCGTCGGAGAGCATCTGGTTCATGAAGATCGAGATCACGCCGCCTTCGCCGCTCGCCCCTTGGCGCGGGCCGTAGATGTTGGCATAGCGCAGGATGACGTAAGGCACTTGGAACAGGTCGTGGTAGAGGCGGATGTACTCCTCATCGACCTTTTTGCTCAGTCCGTAGAACGACAGCGGGTTGAGCGGATGCTCTTCGTCGAGCGGCAGGTACTCCGGCATCCCGTAGGAAGCGGCCGACCCGGCAAAGACGAACTTTTTCAGCCCGAACTTGCGCATCGCTTCCAACAGATGGATCGTGCCCATGATGTTGACCTGCGCATCATACGCCGGGTCCTGAATCGAGACCGGCACTTTGATCTGCGCCGCTTGGTGGACGATCGCCTCGATGCCTTGCGCCGCGATCAAGTCATGAATCTGCGGGTCGTTGATGTCCATGTTCACGAATTTCGCCTGCGGGTTGACGTTGCCCGTCGAGCCGTTGACGAGGTTGTCCACCACCACGACCTCGTGTCCGGCGGCCAGAAACTGATCAACAATATGCGATCCGGCAAATCCCGCCCCGCCCGTAACCAATACTTTCATCTAAGTACCCTCCAAACGTTAGGCGCTGTCGCCATTCACTTCTACTCGTATGATAACTTTTTTGCCCACCAAATGCCACCAAAAAGAGCGGATGCACAAGCACCCGCCCCGTCTATTCCCGCTCTTCTTTTAAGAAGGAGTTCATCACGAACGACACCAGTGACAACACGATCGAGCCCCAGAAAGCCGTCCAGAAACCGCTGACGTGAAAGCCGGAGACGACCGAGGAAGCCAACAGCACCATCAGCGCGTTCACCACCAACGCGAAGATCCCTAACGAAAACAGCGTCACCGGCAACGCAAGAAGCTGCACCACCGGGCGGATGAACATGTTGATCACGCCCAGCACAAAGGCCGTCAGAAAGATCGACCACAAACTGTCGAAGCGAATGCCGTCAAACACCCACGCTACAAACATCAACGCCCCTGCGGAAAAAAACCATCGCCACAGCCACACCATCCCTTTGTCCCCCCCCTCCCTCTCATCATACGTGCGCCCGGTTATAAAAAAAACCAAGGGACAAATAGGTCTCCTTGATCTTTTCTAGCAACGGACGCATCATCTCGCAACTTCGTTCATGGACATAGACTAGCGCCTAATGCTCCGTGCGCGACCCGTTCGCTTCGAGTGACGCAATGTTCCCGATCAGTTTCTGATACTGCAACGTGAACTCGTGAACCGTCTCGGGATCGAGCGACTCGTAATCACCGACATGCCCCAACGCCCCCAAGATCAGGTTCATCAAGCGCACCAGCGATTCGGTGTCGTCTGACAGTTCCAAGACGGTGTCATCGTTGCGGTGGATCTTCAGGTGCAGATGTTTGAGGCCGTTCTCCAGCAGTGTGACTTGCGAACCGAACTTGTGCCAGCCGAGCGGATAATGCGTGCGGCGGCGATGTGCCCGCAACACCGGGCCGTAACGCGCAACCAGATAGCGCAGCAGACGCACGACTGACGGTTCAAACCCTTGGAGCAACTCTTCCGTCTCCTCCGGGGTTTCCAAATAACGCATCGCGCCGACCACCGCTTGGGCGACTTCACGCCCCGTCAGGATCGCCAAGTTGCGCTCCAGCGCGATCGCTTCCATCGATGTGCGCGACACCTGCTCTTCGATGACCGCTTCGATCTGGCGGGCGAAGTCCGAGTCTTCCGCCAAGCGGCGGCCCAACTCGACACAGCCCGCATACACATACTGCACAAAATCCGTACCCAAAGGAAAAGCCTCCGTTCGCACCGGGGTTCCGGTCAAGTATTCTTACGTCACATCCTACTAAAGTTGGTGCGGAAACGCAAGTTTTTCCTTTACAACTAAAATTCTGAAAAGAAGACGTGAACCTTATAGAAAAAGCAGACCGCCCGACGCGATCTGCTTCCCTTTTTTTAAAACACGGGATCGCCTTCACCGCCCCACACGCGCACCCGCGGGCCGCCGACCCGCAGTTTCCACACGTGGGACTGCCCCTGTTTGTCTGACACGCGGACTTCCGCCTGATACATCTGATTCCCCGTGTCCTGCAATTCGCCGATGCCGTCAAACGCATACCCTTGCTCCCGGAACGCTTCAATCCAGCGATCAAACGGCTTCGGAGCCTGCTTGGTCCCCACCTCGCCGGTCAGGTCTTGGTAATACCCGAAGGCGTACGCCCAATTGCCGTCGACAAGATTGTTCACAAAAGCGGCAGCCGTCTGCTTGACTTCTACCCGTTTCGCATCGTCTTGCGGAGACGGCTCTTGGGTCGGCACCTGACCGCTGGTCACCTCTTTGGCGGGGAGGCTGGAGACGTCGGGCGCTTTGCTCTGTCCGAACAGCACCAGCAGCAGACAGGCGGCGACCACCGTCCCGATCAGCGCGAAGCGCGGCTTGGGACGGGCCAGTGCGGCCCCTTTGAACACGGCCGGTTGCGACAGACGCGCCTGTAACTGCGACGAGAAAAACTGCATGGTCAAGATCGAGAGCGTAAAGAACAACCCCGACCCGAAGATAATCCACGGATATTCTCGAATGTAATGCGCCCCGTAAGCGGTCAACCCGCCCCATTCGCCGACCGTGGTCAGCACGAGCAGCAGCTTGCCCGCTCCGGAGGAGTCGAGCTCCAACACCTGCCCGCCGCCGAGGAAGATGTTGACGACCGCCAACTGACCCAACAGGAACAGCACTTGGACGATCTCGACGACAAAGGCGAACGCCACCTCCGGACGCAGATGCGGCAACAGATGCCGGAACATGATCCGGGAAGAGGAAGCGCCCATCGTCCGCGCCACGCTCACGAACAGCCGTCCGCTGTAATAGTCCGCCCGCTCCCGAAACTGATGCGCCAACTGAAACACACCGAGGAAGACGAGCAAGGCGAACAGGATGACCGCGAACAGCACGACTTTCGGATCATCGGGCGTCGCTCCGCCGTTCAAATGAAACGTTTGCGTCAATCCGTACATCGTTGGGAACACGAAGAGTAGCGCCGGTACCGAGGAGGTGATCAACTGCAACCCCGCGATCAACCCGCGCCCCTTGCCGGTCACGCCGGCGAACAACCCGAGGGGCAAGGCGATCAGAAAGCGGCAGACGACCACCGCCAAGGCAAATCCCAACGTGTATTTGGCCCCGTTCAACAGCAGGCTGAGCAGATCATACCCGCGATGATCCGTCCCCAGCCAAAACCGGTCGCTCGGCGGAAAAGGGGGAATCCGGTAGACCGTCTCGCCGTTCACCACCTCTTTGAGAAAGGTGATGCGATGCCCTTCCGTGATCTCATGCGGCATCAGGTAGCTGCCGAAGACGGCCACAAACACCATCGCCAACAGCAAAAACCAAGCCGTCCCATACAACAGGCGTTTTTTCCGTACCGCTTGCATCACTCACCCTCCTTCGTGCTGACCACAAACTGACGGCGCAGCAGAAACACGACCAGATGCGCCAAGAGCGCCATCAGCGCCAGGATCGCACAGGTCGCCGGCAACGACGTCACCTTGACCAGCGACGTGGAGATCGCATAGCCGCCCAGACCGAAGATCCCGGTCATCACCTCCGCCACGACCAGGGAGGTGATCCCCACCGCGACCGCGCGCGGCAGGATGCTCAAGAGGTCTTCGAGCGTGTTGCGCAGCAGATGCGTCACCAGCACCTGCGTACGGTTCAGCCCTTTGGAAAAGGCCGTCTGGATATACCCTTCGCTCCATTCGCGTTGCACGGCCAAGCGCAACGCGCCGTAAACCAGCAAGCCCGGCAGCACCGAGATCGCCACCATCGGGATCAGCACGGGCGTTTCGCTGGCAAACTGCCGAATCGCGATCACCGTATGCCCGGCCCACTGTGCCAACTGAATCGCCAACATTTGAATCAATACAATCAGGAAAAAGTCCGGAATGCCCAATAACAACGCATGAATCTTGTCGAGAATCCGTCCGACCCACGGCTTCCACGCGGCGGTCACGGCCAAGCCGAAGCCGACGAGCAAACCGAGCAAGACGCCCGGCACCAAATAAGACAACGAACGAGTGATGATCAATCCCAACTGCTCCGAAATCGGATACGAGCGGTTTTGATACGAAGCGTACGTCAAGCGTCCCAACTCGCCGTGCGCATAATGATTCAACTGTTTGCCCAGCTCGGAGGCGTACTTCTTGAACGAAAAACTGACCGGCACCCCGACCAGCATCGTCGTCGACACGTCCCGATCCTTCGCCATCTTCTGCTGATAAGCCTCCGCTTGCCCATAGGGGACTTGGACGATCTTGTGTTGCGGATCGATCAACTTCGTATCAGGGTACCGCGCGACGATCACACCCAAGTCCGAATTGGGACGCGGCAAGACCATCACCTGATCCTGCTTGAACACCTCGACTCCTTTGTCCAAGTTGCTGATCAGAAAGATCCCGAGGAATACGCAGAGCACCAACAGAATCGCTTTGGTTAGTTTCTTGTACATCCGAAGACATTCCCCCTTTCTCACCTTCTGTGTTTGCGCAAGGTTCCTTAGATTGGAATTAGTCACAACAATTGTAACAAAGTAAACGAACAACCTTCAAGAAAAATTGCAGGTATATATTTAAAAAGCCAGATTGTTCTGGATATAAACACCCAAATTCAAAGTAAAGAAATAAAGGTTTTATTTAGTACTATTGTCCTATTTTTACCAATTTTCTAAAAATACATCTTGAAAAGATTCCCATCCGGAGATAAAATGAGTGCGACGGAACAAAGTAAACGATCAATTGCATATCTGATCAATTATTTTGTTAACCAATCCGTCTGAAAAACAGACATCTTGAAGGAGGAGAACAAGCATGATGAACAAATTTGCAAACCTCGTTGGTGCCGCTCCGCAGAACACGATCGAACCGGAGGTGTACGTCTACTGCGACTACGGTTGCACTGCACCCGGTGACTCCTATCACGAAGCGACCTGGCACTGCTCCAGCGTAGATCCGACCAACTGCTGGATCTACTCCTGCTCCTGCTAATGCAATCACAACCGGAGGCCATCCCCTATGGCCTCCTTTCCCTATTTCCAGACTTCTGAAGGAGTGAGATCATGCACGCTGTGATCACGTTGGGGCTTGCCCTCGGCACCCTGTTGCTACTCGTCCTGTTCTCGATCCAGACTCGCAAGTTCAAGCGAGCGGTGAATCAACTTCCATCACGACCCCGACAGCAATCCTCCGCCCAACCGAATCATCCGTTGATCGGGCGCAACATCGGCGAACTGTTTCCGTTTCCCGAACATTTGCAAAACCGTGCCGGGCTGGTCTTTTTTACTTCTCCGATCTGTCCGACCTGTCATAAAAAGATCGAAGATTACATCATCCACCACAAACATCGCGGCATCCCGTTTGCCACGATCACCAAATACAGCCTCGAACACCCGGAGATGCTCGAATCGTTTCTGGAAAAATATCAGGACGAGATCACGATTTTACCGACCGATGAACTGTATCTGAAACACACCTTGAACCAGACGCGCACTCCTTTGCTCTGCGTCGTCAACGCACAAGGCGTGATCGTGTACATCGACCATGTGCTGAACAACTTGATCTCTTTTTATGAACGCCTGCAAAAACAAGCGGCCGCAGTAGGACGGGGGATCTCATGAACATCGGCTATTTGCGCAAAGCGTTTGCTTATGTGTGGCGTTGCGGCAAAGGGTGGGTGCTTTTTTCAATTTTGGCCTACCTGATCAACGGGTTGCTACCCCTGCTGACGATCTGGGTGTCCAAAGAGATGATCAACGTCGTCTCCGCCTATCTCCTTCAACCCTCGTCAGACCCTACGCCCGTGTTTCGCTGGTTGTTGCTGCAATTCATGATCGTGCTGTTCGGTTCGGCTCTTTCCAACTTGCAAAATTACATGAACCGGCGCATGGAGATCCGGCTCGATCATGACTTGCATCAAATGGTCTCGAAGAAAACAACCACCGCCCCGCTGGCGTATTTCGATATTCCGCATTTTTATCACCACATCAACCGCGTGACTGCAGGCGTAGGTACGCGCTTTCTATCTCCCGTGCGCAGCACGCTGACCGTCGGTAAGGAACTGATCACGATCTCTTCTTTGCTCGTCTACCTGTTCAGCGTGCATTGGAGTCTGGCGCTCTTGTCTCTGCTCGCCGCCGTGCCGATCTTCCTCGTCCAGTCGAAGTTCGGCGGGCAACGCTTCTCCCTGATGATGCACCAAACGCCAGTGGCACGCGAAGCCAACTACATCTCCATGCTGCTGAAAGATCGGCAGACGGCCAAGGAGATTCGCCTGTTCAACCTGGGACGCTATCTGATCGAACGCTGGTCGGGCAAGTTCTGGCAGAACGCGGACGGTCAACTCAAGCTCTCACGCCGCCAACAACTGACCGGCGTCGGCCTCGACGGTCTGACCGGTCTGTTCTTCGCCTTGGCCGCCGGGGTCATCGTCTGGCTGACCCGCTCGACGCGCACGATTCGCATCGGTGACTTCATCGCCATCGGGCAAGCGGTGCAAAGCACGCAAGGGTCGATCAACAACATTTCGACCACGTTTGCCAAGCTCTTCGAGGAGAGCCTCTACATTCGCGATTTCTTCCAGTTCCTCTCCTATGAGAACCCGGCCCTGGAAAAACCGCAGGGGAGCGAACCGTTTCCCGTCGTGCTCCGGCACGGGATCTCGGTCGAAAATGTCTCGTTCCGCTACCCCCAAGAACCACGCGACGCCCTGCGCAATGTGTCTTTTACCATCCGTCCCGGCGAGAAGATCGCCATCGTTGGGGAAAACGGGTCGGGCAAAACCACGCTGGTCAAACTTCTGATGGGCCTCTACCCCGTCAGCGCGGGGCAGATCTGCTTCGACGGGTTGAATCTCGACCAGATCGCGCCCGACAGTCTGGCCAAAAGCATCACGGTCATCTTCCAAGACTTCATGCGCTATTCGTTCTCGGTGCATGACAACATCGCGCTCGGCGACATCGAACGGTTGGACGACCGCGAGCGGGTGCAGGAAGTCGGTCGGCTGAGCAGCACCGACGATTTTGTCAAACGCTTGCCCGACGGGTATGACACTTATCTCGGACGCTTCCTAAACGAAGGCACCGACCTATCCGGCGGCCAATGGCAGAAGATCGCCCTCGCCCGCGCTCTGTTTCGCGACGGGGAAGTGATCATCCTCGACGAACCGACCGCCGCCCTCGACCCGCAAGCGGAGATGGACGTGTTCCGCCACTTCGACCGCCTGACCGCCGGCAAGACGGCGATCTTCATCTCGCATCGGATGTCGGCCGCCCGCATGGCCGACCGCATCCTCGTGATGAAAGACGGGGAATTGGTGGAGGTCGGGTCGCATGACGAACTGGTGACGCTCGATGGCGAATATGCCGAGATGTATCGCCTGCAGGCACAATGGTACAACTGATGTGATGATTCGCTCGATTTTGCAAATCCGTAATGAGGAGGTCTTGCTCCATGGAGGAACTGGCGCTGTTCGCCCGCCTGACGCTGGCGCTCTTGTTTCTGACCGCCGCATGGTCGAAGTTGTCGCATTATGAAGAGCATCTCGCGGTCCTCGCCAATTACAACCTGTTGCCTCGCGCTCTGGTCAAACCGTTTTCCTTGCTCGAAGCGCTCGCCGAAATCGTCGTCGGCCTGTTGCTGTTGCTCGGCCTGTTCGCCTTCTGGGGCGAGCTGGGAGCGATGCTGCTGCTGGTGATGTATACACTGGCGGTCGGCATCAACCTGCTGCGCGGTCGTTCCGAGATCAACTGCGGATGCGGCGGCGCCGTGGGCAGCCACAAGCTGTCGTGGTGGCTGGTGCTACGCAACGTCGGCTTGCTCGCCGTTAGTTCCTGGCTGCTGCAGTCCCCCGCGCTGATCGGCTCTGTGCAGGGGTTGGTGAACGGAATGTCATTTGCCGAAACGTTTGGCGGCGCTACGTCGGTGGTGTTGCTGCTGACCGTGTTCGAACTGCTCTTGTTGTATAGCGCCAACCAAATCGGGGCGTTGCGCACCCGCATATCCGAACTTTTGTCCGAATGAGGAGGCTTGTCACATGGAAACGTTTTTGCTGATCTCCAACCTCGCCCTCTGGGCGGTCGTCTTGATCATGTTGTTCGTCTTCTTCCTGTTCAGCAAACTGGTGGTCGATTTTCTGAACCGCTTTCAGGGAGCGCCTGCACGGCCCGTCGTGCGGTACGACGTCGGGGCCAAAGCCCCTCTGTTTCGCGACCGTGACCAGCATGGCGACATGATCGCGCTGGCCGAGTCCAACAACCGCCCGACCTTGCTCCTGTTCACGATGGATCTCTGTCAAGTTTGCAAAGGCATCGTGCCGGAGATGAACAAACTGAAGCAACTGGCACCCGACCTGCGCGTCATCATCGTCGAGAAACAGGAGATGAACGTCGCAGTGACCCAACCGCCTCAAGGCGTCCACTTCATCCGCTCCAACGAGATCATCTCCACCTACAACATCAAGCAAGTGCCGGAAGTCTATCTGTTGGACGAATCCTCCACGATCGTGGAGAAACAGGTGATCAAGTCATTCGCCGATATCGAAGCGATGCTCAGCAAACGCGGTCAATTGGCTAGTTAAGAGGAATAGGAAATAAGAAAAGACGATGCGGCTACGGCCAGCATCGTCTTTTTGTTTCCACGTAGTTGGGTTGCGGTTACGATTTGACTTCTTCCAAGGTGACGTCACACTGCGTCTCCGGAGCGGGCTGTTCCGCCATCCGTTGACGGTCGCGCTCCAAGATCGGGCCGAGAAACTTACCCGTCCACGACTCGGGAATCGCGGCGATGTCCTCCGGCGTGCCTGTTCCGACGATCATACCGCCTTTGTCGCCGCCTTCGGGGCCGAGGTCGATCAGGTAGTCGGCCGTCTTGATCACGTCGAGGTTGTGCTCGATCACCACCACCGACTCGCCCGACTCCACCAAGCGCTGCAACACGCAGAGCAGGCGGTCGATATCATCCGTGTGCAAGCCGGTCGTCGGCTCGTCGAGGATGTACAAGGTGCGCCCCGTACTGCGGCGATGCAGTTCGGACGCCAGTTTCACCCGCTGCGCCTCACCGCCCGACAATGTGGTTGCCGGTTGTCCCAAGCGGACATAGCCCAGCCCGACATCGTGGATCGTCTTCAGCTTGCGTGCGATCTTCGGCACGTTCTGGAAGAAGTCGACCGCGTCCTCGACGGTCATCCCCAGCACGTCGGCGATACTCTTGCCCTTGTATTTCACTTCCAGCGTCTCGCGGTTGTAGCGCTTGCCTTTGCAGACTTCGCAAGGCACGTAGACGTCGGGGAGGAAGTGCATCTCGATCTTGATGATCCCGTCGCCTTTGCACGCTTCGCAGCGGCCGCCCTTGACGTTAAAGGAGAAGCGCCCCTTCTTGTAGCCGCGCATCTTCGCTTCGTTCGTCGACGCGAACACATCGCGGATGTCGTCAAATACGCCCGTGTACGTCGCCGGGTTCGACCGCGGCGTGCGCCCGATCGGCGACTGGTCGATGTCGATGATCTTGTCGAGGTGTTCAATCCCCTTGATCTCCTTGTGCGCGCCCGGTTTGACCTTGGCCCCGTTGAGCTGGGCGGCGAGGGATTTTTTCAAAATCTCGTTGACCAGCGTCGATTTGCCGGAGCCGGACACGCCGGTCACGCAGGTGAACGTGCCGAGCGGGAAGGCAGCCTTGATGTTCTTCAAGTTGTTTTCCTTCGCGCCGACCACCGTCACCCACTTGTCGGACGGCTGGCGGCGTTCGGCGGGCAGCGGGATGAACTTGCGCCCGCTGAGGTAGGCGCCGGTCAGCGATTCCGGGTCGTCCATCACTTCCTGCGGCGAGCCTTGCGATACCACGCGACCACCGTGTACGCCCGCGCCGGGGCCGATGTCGATGATGTAGTCGGACGCGAGCATCGTGTCTTCGTCATGCTCGACGACGATCAGCGTGTTGCCAAGGTCGCGCATGTGGAGCAACGTGCGAATCAGGCGTTCGTTGTCCCGTTGATGCAAGCCGATCGAGGGCTCGTCGAGGATGTAGAGTACGCCCATCAGCGACGAACCGATCTGCGTCGCCAAGCGAATCCGCTGCGCCTCGCCGCCGGACAGCGTGCCGGCCGAGCGGGACAGGTTGAGGTATTCGAGCCCGACGTCCTTGAGGAAGCCGAGGCGGGCTTCGATTTCCTTCAAGATCAGGCGAGCGATGGTCATTTCCTTCTCCGTCAATTCGAGCGACTCGAAGTAGGTCAGCGCTTCGATCACCGAGCGTTCGGTGACGAAGGAGATGTTCTGGTGCCCGACCGTCACGGCGAGGCTCTCCGGGCGCAGGCGTTTGCCTTTGCACTTCGGGCAGGGCTTGGCGCTCATGTACTCCTCGATAAACTCGCGCACATAGTCGGAGCTCGTCTCGTGGTAGCGACGCATCAGATTCGGGACCACGCCTTCGTAGTCGAGCTCCGCTGCCTTTTTCTGGCCGAAGTCGTTCTCGTAGATGAACTTGACCTTCTCCCCGTTCATGCCGTAGAGCAGCTTCTCCATCAGCTTCTCCGGCACTTCCTTCAGCGGGACTTCCATGTCCACGCCGAGGTAGGTCGCCGCCGCTTCCAACAACTGCGGGTAGTAGTTGGAGGTGCGTCCCTGCCACGGTTCGATCGCGTCTTCGCGCAACGACTTGCTCCAATCGGGGATCACCAAGTCGGGGTCGACTTCCATGTTCGTGCCGAGACCGGCGCAGGTCTCACACGCCCCGAACGGCGAGTTAAAAGAAAACATGCGCGGGGAGAGCTCTTCCATCGAGAAGCCGCACTCCGGGCAGGACAAGTTGGAGGAAAACAGCATCTCCTCGCCGTCGACGATGCCGACGATGACGATGCCTTCTCCCAATTTCAGCGCCGTTTCCAGCGAGTCGGCCAAGCGGGAGGCGATGTCGTCTTTGACGACGATGCGGTCGATGACCACTTCGATCGTGTGTTTCTTGTTCTTCTCCAACTTGATCTCATCGGTGACTTCGCGCAGTTCGCCGTCGACGCGAACGCGGACGAAGCCTTGCTTCTGCACGTCTTCGAACACTTTCGTATGTTCGCCCTTGCGCCCGCGTACAACCGGCGCGAAGATCTGGAGCCGCGTGCGCTCCGGCAGTTCGAGGATGCGGTCGACCATCTGTTCGACCGTCTGCGAGGTGATCTCGATATGC
>DASTWJ010000172.1:0-71327 GCA_035776695.1 Bacilli bacterium | reverse complement strand
CACTTTCAGTCCCCTGTTCATCGGGTCTAGGATTGTGACTTACATTCAATCCGCCTTTGATGCTAACGTAATCAACTTTCAGTCCCCTGTTCATCGGGTCTAGGATTGTGACTCTATGATGTCACTGTTCGGAGTTATGGCGATTGATCTCTTTCAGTCCCCTGTTCATCGGGTCTAGGATTGTGACAAACTGGTAAAGCAGCACGGCATCAAGTTTTACAAAATTCTTTCAGTCCCCTGTTCATCGGGTCTAGGATTGTGACTTTCCCCAGTCGATGTCGATCACGTCTTCTTCCGGCACTTTCAGTCCCCTGTTCATCGGGTCTAGGATTGTGACGGTTCATGCTTGGAGGAGCCTGTCGTTCACGAAGTGCGCTTTCAGTCCCCTGTTCATCGGGTCTAGGATTGTGAACGATGCGATTCAGCGGGCGTATGACTGCGGCTATAAGAACTTTCAGTCCCCTGTTCATCGGGTCTAGGATTGTGACGACGAGATCGGCGATGCCGCCACGCGCACCACACGACCTTTCAGTCCCCTGTTCATCGGGTCTAGGATTGTGACAACGGGTTCAAGCGTGTTCAGGTCGGGCCGAGCAAAGCTTTCAGTCCCCTGTTCATCGGGTCTAGGATTGTGACGACGAGGCGATCGGCGGGCGGATCTACGAGATGTCGCGCTTTCAGTCCCCTGTTCATCGGGTCTAGGATTGTGACCGGAATGGTCTCTTGAATTCTGCAAGTATTTGTCTCCCTTTCAGTCCCCTGTTCATCGGGTCTAGGATTGTGACGAGCCCGCCGAGGCGCGGGCCAGCATGACGTTGAAACACTTTCAGTCCCCTGTTCATCGGGTCTAGGATTGTGACAAGTATATGGAAATTGGTACACGAAGTCGTTCGGTGCTTTCAGTCCCCTGTTCATCGGGTCTAGGATTGTGACTGCTGATTCCTCCCTGAATATTCAGGAGGCACTGGACTTTCAGTCACCTGTTCATCGGGTCTAGGATTGTGACGCTCGAGCAAAAGTCCGACAATTTCGTACATCGATTCTTTCAGTCCCCTGTTCATCGGGTCTAGGATTGTGACGACCGAAATCGGCAAGCAAAAACGTTGACGTGGTGCGGGTTCCAGCCATGTCTGGCTTCAACAGGATCGCACATTTTTTCGAGGATTGGTTTTTTGCTTCAAAATAGGGGGGATCCTCGAAAACTCATCTTCCATGCTTTTAGTATCCCCACCAAGTGCATAACGAATGCGTCTTTTGGAAATGATATCATACTTTGACAGCTATTCGATCGCTGACTTTCATGTACTGGAAAAGATGAGGTCGGCCCGCCCGAAATAGGGGCGGGCTTATCTCCTCACTTTCCTGCAAACAGCCTTTCCGCGCGTTCCACAAACAGTTCGGGCACCGCTTTTTCCAAGCGTACATCACCCATCTGCACATCAAGAGCCCATGCTCTCCCAACTCGCCCATCCACGAGAAAATACTTCGAGTTCACATCGTGGATCGTGTACGAGTAATACTCATTCAATTGCTCCATCTGCACCTGAACCGGTACCGTTTCTGCCATCTCGCTCTCCACAAGTGGAACGACATCCGAGACCTCCATCAACTCAAACATCGTCCGCTTCTTGCCCATATAGAACACATCCTGCCGCGTATAACGGGCCAACAATTCCCGATCCGGGCTAACCGCAATCGTCAACACCCGCTGATCCGGTAGCACAGCCTCAATCGAGCCAAACGTCGCGATCTGACTGCGGTCTTTCAGCACCAAGTTCCCATGCTTGTCATACACGCTGTTTTTGTTGGTGACAGGGGCTGCCTCATCCAACACGTTATAGGCCGTTACACCGACTTCCACTTCCCGATCCATGCTCCACTCGGTTCCGGCAACGAAGACGCCGGGGGTAAACCAGATCGGCAATTGCGGGATGTCATAAGCCTTGGCAAACTCAGACTCCATCTTCGGCTCAATCCGACCGAACGTCCGTGTCGCCTCACGAGTCAGCCCTGCATACATCGATTCCTCGCTTAAAAACCGACACGTCACATAGTCCGAGCCAAAGTCGGAGCGCACCATCGTATAGCGCCCGCAATTGCGGAGGAGCAACGCGCATGCATACAATTGCACCGCCTCCTCTACTCCTTGCTCTGCATCAGACTGACATACTGGGCGAACTCTTCTTGCAGCACATCCCCTAGTTGCAACACCGCGTCATGCCCTTGGACAACCGATCCTTCCGGAGCATCAAATCGGAACGTGCCGTTTTCAAAGTCTTGCTCGATCGACTCCGCGCTCCCTTTTTCCAACATCGAGAGAATGGAAAAGCGCGGCATCCCCGGCGCGACTGCCAGAAACTTCGTGTCGAACTTACCGTGGTTGGCGTTGTATTTGCCATACCCATGCAGGTCGGCCATCCGTACCGCTTGAATGTAGCCAGCCACGTCCAAGGCGGTCGGGCTTTCAATCACGGTGATGAACGGAAAATGAGTACCTGCCTTGACGTACTCATACAGGTGATAGGAGTCAGAACCGCGTTCTTCGCGCAGGTCTTCATTGACCGTGTTGCCGATCCCCATACCTTCATCCGATTGCAGGCTGGCGATGCAGTCCTGTGCGTCTTCATAAGACCACGTGTCAAAATAACGAATCCGCGCAAACGTGCCGCCTTTCCCCGCCTCCAACGCCCCGAACAGCGAGCAGTTCCAGCAGGTGACACAAAGCCCGCCCGGAATCGTACAGGTCTTGTCAAAAAGCGTCTTAAACGCCTCATGCCACTCCGTCTCCAACTTCTTCTCCGCCAGCCCACGGAACAAAGACATATGAGCCCGACGCTCAATCCCTTTCAGTTTGCGGGCGATAAACTCGGCACGATCTTTGCCCAGCAGCTTCACTTTGTCCACGTAAGTCTCGTTGGAGTAGCCTTCATGAGAAACCGGCAGGAATCGCCCCGCGGTGGTTTTCAAACCTACGATGGTCACGACATTGCGGTTCATAACGGGCGGCAACGATTTTTGTTTCTTGACTTCCTCCGGCACCAACACTTTCTGGGTATCGTTCAAGTAGCTTCTCAATTGGTCCATGCTCATACGGCTTCTCCTCCTGCCACTTCTTCTTTTTTCTTGAATCTCACATAATACCCGCTAAAGACCACCAGATGCTCCTGCGCCCATTTCAGATGCGCTTCCGTGACGTGCCTCTTCTCGCTCAGCTCTTGAAAGCGTTGTTGCACATCCTCCTCAAAGCGCATTGCAATCGTTCCCGGCTCAAAGAATTCAGGCTGTTCCAGATGTTGGTTCGTATACGCCCGTGCCAACTCAAGTACCGGATACAAATACGCAACCGCCTTCGCCAACAAAGAGGTCATCAGATGAGTGACATTTGCCTTGATGACCGCCTGATGATCAGACGCCTCACAAAACGTCCGAAAAGCCCGCATCGCATCTAAGCGTTTTTGACGAGTCAGTTCTTTAATACCCGTTACCCTTTCCCCACTTTTCGGGTAAAAAGAATGTTGACGCAAAACGCGATTCTCCCACTTGTCCAACACATCTTCCAACATCGTACCGTTGCGCTTCAAAGGAGCAATCAAATCCCGCGCCCACTTTTCAAACGCATGCGGGCGATCAGACAAGCTCTTCGGCAACAGATCGAGCACGTCCAGCGTGTGGAACAGATTGTCAGTAAACTCGTCCAGAATCGCTCTGGCCAGATCGACCGAAATGGTCCGCACATCTCCATCAGCCGTCTTGACTTCCACTGAATTGATCACAGATCGTGCCTCCTTTTCCTCTTCCTCCAGCAACTCAATTTCCTGCCTGTCAATGTCTCGCAACTTGGTGTATAGATCATAGAAGCGATCTTGACGTTCTCGCCGAACTCGCCCCTCCTGCATCCAACCCCGTAACTCGTGACCCAATACCCCAAGCGGGTCACGCTGAATACGTTCCGCTACGATAATCTGGTACTCGAAGCCGCCTTTCGTTCTCGACATAGACAGTTCAGGAACGACTTTCCGATAGTACTCATGTAGCTCGATCTGCTTGTCCACATCGAACTGTCGATCTTTGATATACAACTTGGGATCTCCCTGTAGCACCTGCTCCACCTTCGGCAGTGCTTGGAAGTAAAAGCTCCCCTTGTCCGCCTCACACTCCTGGCTCACTCGGTGCAGCCAACTCAACACGTTCATGGTGGAATACCGGCTGAAGTCCAAACGCTTTTGCACATCTTCATGAAGTCCCGGCAGGACGAAAAGGATCAGCCTCATCTTACCGAAGCGTATCGGGAACAAGCGCACTTCCCCGTTGTCGTTTCGCAGCAACAAGGAGCGGAGCACTCGGTATTGACTCCGTCCGTCCTCTACCCCGAAAATACGAGCAAGTTCAGGGTCCGGCATCTCTTTCACTTCATCGGTGCTTCTCTTGATGCACTCGAGCTGTTCCGCAAATCGATCGGCTATCTTGCGAATCTCACCGTCTGTGTACGCCCCATAATGAAACACCAGATTGCCCGTTCGCGGAATCTGCCCCATGCCGCCGCTCTTCGACCCCGAGAGTTTGATCGTCAAGTAAGCGTACAACGCACAGTTGTAGCAAATCCGCTTCTCCTTCGATCCGCGATTGATCGTATGGTTGTGGAATTTACTAAAAGAGTCTGTGGAGATGATCGTCGCGCCGGCCAACTGAGCTCCGTGATATCCGCACATGGTGCAAGACTCATCTGTACAACTACTGCCTGCCCTTGTGATCGTCCGACCGCCCACCGTCGCCCCAACGATCAACTGATCGAGCAATTCTTCAGGAGAAAGGTCGAGAAACACCCCTTTCTCCCGATGGTAGCGGAACAACCATTCGGACGGCTCTCCACCTTCCTCGGCGTGCTTTTCGATAGACTCGCCAAAATGGTGTAGCGTTTGTTCGAAGACTTCTTGCAACTTCTCCTTGTAGTAAGCCGGGGTGTCGCCTTTTTTGAAAATCTTCTCTTGAATCAGACTTTTCGCTTCACCATTTGAAAAGTCGGTGCCCTGCGGCAGTTGAAACGCGGAGGTCATGTCCTTCGGCGAAACCACTTGATACTCATCGACCAACCGACGTAGGAAGTTCGGGCAACTTTGCACATCCCCACTTCCCCCACTCGTCTGCCCGTAGAAGAAGCTGAAATTGGCGGTAAAATTGGCGATTTCACGAGTCCATGCGCCCGTTGACAGCCTGTCCAAAAGGTACGCGCGAATCCGTTGCTCCAACTTCTCCGCATACGCCAACGGCACAATCATCAAGGGAAACGGTTGGATGTTGCTCTTGTAGTAGTTCTGCAGCATCGTGCTGAAACTGCCGTAGTATCCCTGCTGCGCCGCCTCGTCCATCTCATCTTCATCCGGTTCGGAGAAATACAAGTTCTCCAGCCCGTCGATCCACCCTTGGCGAATTCCGGCTTGCAGCTCTTGGTACGATCTTGTTGTATGGACGAGCAGATAGTACGTCTCCAAGTCATGAGCCACAGACAGCACATCGGTCTCCACCAGCTCACTCAACGCTTGTTGCATGGTCAGCCCCAGATAGGCGTTGAACAACACATTGCCGAGAAAGACTTCCCTCCGCTTGACCACCGGATGATAGAGTTGGACGAGATGTACCTGCCCGGACGGACCGGCCAGCTCAAAGTGCGGCACACGTCGCTCGATCATATCAATGACAGTCTGCGCCTCCAGAGGCACTTGATATTTGTTCAAAAACTCCTGCACGTTCGCAAGCAATTCCAATGTCACATTCACCTCCGTTACGCCAATAGCAGTTCAAGCAGATCAAACGGCAACCTTGTCTTGCGATCTGCTGCATTTCCTTCTAAATCCTTCAAGAGTGATTCTTTTCGTTCGCGCAGGTAAGCAAGCCAATCCTCCTGACAGCGCGACTGCAAGATCGGGGTCACATGATCAACCCCTGTTGCCAACTGATGCGAATGTAATAAGTCGGCAAAGATCACCGCACCGCCCAAAGGATAATAGCGAATCAACAAGTCAGCGAGCGTAATCCTGCGCTCCTCGTCAGGTGCCATGCGCGTCCATTCTCGTCTCGCCTGCCAGACTCCCTTTTCCAACGAGCTGTAAAAGACGCCGTGGTGAGTAACCGCACATGCAAGAATGTCACTCCGATCATCAGGCAACCTCATCTCACACTGAAACTCTTCGCCGATCCACTCGGCAATACGATCACACTCAGCCTCCACTTCGGGCTGGAATCGATACGTCTGCCCCTCATGCTTGACCCATTTGTGAGTGGCAGTAGGAAACTTCAACATCTGTTGAAAGCCAGGATGTAATTTCCCAATGTCGTGCAAAAAGGCCCCCATCCGCAGCACGGTCGCCTGTTCAACGGGGTACTCAGGTAGCACGCGAACCATGTGGTTCACGATTTGCAACACGCCATAACTGTGACAAAACAAGGTGATTCGTGGTTTAGATGATGTTGTAGAGAGGGAGTCTTGTGAAATTGATTTGGCAAGAGAATTCTTCATTCGCGTAAGTAATTGGCTCATGGTTGCACCAACTCTCGGTATAACGCCACACAGGCCCCGGCCACACGGTCTAACGCGATGTGCCCGAATGTTGTGACCCCTGATCCCGATTTGTTCATGTAATCTTTGTTTGAATTTACATGAAGTTCCTGTTCGTACCCAGTATACCATACCTCCTCATTTTTTATAATCAAATTGTTTTGTTTATTTTGTTTAGGTTCTACCAAAAACATCTGATCTTTCAACATCACCTTTTGACCATCTCGATCTGTAATCTCACGACCGATTCCTCCTCCCTGAAACTTCGTGAGAAACACGTCTCCCAAACCAAGGAGATAGTGATTGAGTTTGGGATTCTCCAAGAGAGCTTCCAAATACAGTTTGAGCGACGAGTCATTGGCATACGAAGTTTTGAGGAGCGATTTCACGTTGTTCTCTTCGTTCAGCATGGCGTGACATATGGAATCATACGTGAACGAGTATCCTTCCTTGACTCTCAAAAGAAGCGCTTCCGGTTCGACATGATGCAACCTCCCACGGTGAAAATAGAGGAGCAATTTCACGCGCTTCAAGGTTTCGACTTGGTCGATCAACACCTTAGCCTCCCGTGGTTTATAAATCCATTCGTCAAAATACAGATTCGCTTCAGCTACGGAAAAAGGGCTGTCTACAACACGAAGCTGATCCGACTCCACATTTCCTAAAATCTGAAACGGGTCGCGCCCAATCCCTTCGTCACGCAGATCGACTTGCGGAATCGTACTGCGAAGCCCATAGCGAAACCCTCCCTTTTCCAAAAGGGTCGTTTCCAACGGGTCGCGTTCCGGCACGAGTAACCGTCCCACCTCACCCAAACGGCGAGTCACATGCCGGTGCAGTACATCCAGATAGGGAGAAGAAGTGAAGTAAAGCCGTTTCTTCATGACCGACTCGACCACTTCCGAGAAAGTTTCTCGCGTGACCTCCTGCCTACCAGCAAACGACTCTTGCAATTTCCCGGTCACGCTTCCGTCCTGTGTGACCAATCGGACCCGTTGGTGACCGCCACCTCTGCGTCCCACGCGACCGAAACGTTGCAGGAACGAAGAGCCTGTACATGATTCGGTCACGAGGAGGTCAACGTCAAAGTCAACCCCGACTTCGACCGCACTTGTCGAGATCAGGATAGCTTGAGGTGCGTCTGAGGATTGGAACGCTTGAATGAGACCGCGCCTTGCTCGTTTCGGCATACTGCCTGTGTAGAGAATGACAGGGATGTTTGTGTCTTTGAGTATTGAGATGTACTTCGGAAGCCGAATCGCTCGACGATCAATCAGCTTTTGCTTGAGGCGGGGGAACGAGACACTCGCCTGTTCGCAAACTGCTTCGAGTGAGGAGAGATACAGTTTCGGTTTTCCTAATCGGCACAACTCTTGGATCGTTAGAGAGGTCGCTGAAAACGGAACCGTCATGCTCAAGAATTTCTGTTCTACTTCCGCAAAGACAAGTGAAAACTCAGTTTTCTGCTTTAGTGGTGTGACCCAAGCCTTCCACTCGGCGACGGTCGCCGTTCGTTCCGGCGCTTCCTGAAAATAGTCCGCGACAATGCTTTCCCATTCTTCCATCAACTTCGAACCCGATTCGTGACGAAGCGCCTTAGAAGTCGCCTCCATCACTCGTTCCAGTGACAGGGTAACAAGTTTCTCATTTGAAAACTCCTGCAACGCCCACGATTCTTGTGCAAGCGAAGCCGAGGCCCATTCTTCCACTTGCTGTGCGTTTCCTCCGCAAGCCAACATCGTTTCGACCACTGTACCAAAAGCAGCATAGCCAAACTCTGAATAGAACGAGTGCAGGGCGGGATGGTCTGACTCTACGGTTTCTTCAAAGAAAATTCGATGCGCTCCTGCCGCCGAATTCAGGACAAGCAACATCCGGCTAAAACCGCGCTCGACCTCTCCCCGAATCAACTTTCCCCATTCCGGCTTCTGTTGTTGCGGCTCGAATTCAAATTGAACGGTGCCGACTTTGGAACGTCCGTAGATCATTTCCCCTTGGGAGAGGGTGGATACGACTTCGGTCGGGGTCGCTGTCAGGACGTGTGTGCGGAATCGCTCCTTTTGCAAAAAAGTCTGACGCATGTCAGAGAGGCGGTCGAGGAATTTCTTGAGGTTGTAGCCCATCAGACCTGAGAGCAGATGAGCTTCATCCAAGACAAAATCATCGACGTGACACAAGGCGTAGAAGAGCAGCGAGTTGTACTTCACGTTCTTCTCCAAGAACCAATACACTGCATCGGGTGTGGCGACGATGATCTTCTTGTTTAGTTGGGCGATCAGCTCCTGCCGTGACATGCCGCCGTAGATATAACCGACCTGCTCTTCCATCCCCAAGCAGGCAGCCGCCTTACGGATCGTCTCCAGTTGGTCTTCGAGCAGCGCCAAGGCCGGGTAGAGAAACATCGCTTTACGCGACTCCCCCTTTTGAACACGCAACAAAAGCGGGACAAGCACCGCAAGCGTCTTCCCTGCCGCCGTGCCCGCTACCAATATGCACTCTCGTCCCTCGCCGATTAGTTGGAATGCCTGTGCTTGATGCGTGAATGGGTAGGCTTCCGAATCTGAAATTACTTGCCGAAATAGTTGAAGTTCTTCGCCTGAAACGGTTCTGTCTTGGTGAGGTGGCGTGTTCTTGACTAGAATGAAGTTCATGAATTTCACCTCTATCCGCTCTTTCGGTCCCCTGTTCAACGGGTCATAAACAAGAAGATAGCTTACCTTGGTACTATCGATGTAACTGTTGTTTACACTGTATAAACAGCTCGAATTTTTCCCAATCCGAAGGCAGTCTGCTTGGCCATATGCAACTCTTCTGCAGCCAGTAGCCACGGTACAAATTCGGAAATATCCCCACGATATTCCGCTTCACCAACTAGTCCACCGAAGGACATCTTCTTGTCTTGTCTAGCTGAATACCTGTCCCAATCAACCCAGCGGGTCTTGTTCTCCACCAATTCAATAGCCTCGGCACGTTTAAAGAAGGACGCATAATCCATAGACAGTTCCTTGCCTCCGTGATGAAAATACAAGAGGCTTGTTACCCGTCTTACAGCATTGCGGACAAGCAAATGGAATTGCGGGTCGCTCGTGTATGAGCCTTTCGACTTCATTCGAAGCGGGGTTTCAAACGAGACTGTCACCCCATCGGCCCCCTTGACCTTGGCCGCACGCGCTTCCAAATCACTCCCGTTGAGCGTATAGTCATGCTGACGAATACGCCGCGATTTCCCATCATATACTTCAAAAGCCAATCCGTTCACCTGATCCAACGCCTCAACCCGCACTAAGCGATACGGACGCCGCTGCTTCCCAATACCTACATCTCCAAGCCGATCAAACGAGTAGATAAAAAAGGGTGCATACTCAATCGCATCACCAAACACCATCAACTCAAAACTCAACCGCTCTCCCGGCGAGAAGCGCATCTTTTGATCGTCAAACCTCGTCACGATCACATAGGGACGCGGCACGTTTTCAAAGTTCTTCAACACCTTCGAATCGGCCGGCGGCTTCGTCTCAAATACATACACATAGGGGCAAGAGTGCTGAATCTCACAAGCTCCACACTCCACCCCCGGATGTTTACACGTCAGCGATTTAAAAACATGTCCAAACCCGCCTCGAAACGCAGAGGACTTAAAGGGCGGAAGATCCAGCCCCTGCTCCCCTGCTTCGAGGACGAATCTATAGCGAGCAATACGCAAGTCCTGTAGCAATCCATTCACTCCAAGTTCTTCATTGATGATTTTCAAAGTTGCTATAGAATAACTTTCACGTTGCGGGAATAATCTCCTGCAGGACTAACCCGATTTGTTAAGAAAATAAATCGACATCAACTGACACACTTGTCAACAACAGCTACCAACTCCTCCCTCACCTCACTCCCATAACCAACCTCCACAAACCTTCCCTCAGCCGTCAACCACACTCCTACCTTGTCCACCTTCCACCCCAACAACTTCTCCACCACCGCCGCATACAACTGCACCTGCACCCCATACCGACCTACCAACTCCTGCTCCTCCCGCTTCGTTTGACACCGCCGCGTCTTGTAATCTACGACAGTCGCCCCACCATCCGGCCGCAACCAAACCGCATCCATCACCCCACTCACCCATACTCCCCGGACGAGCTCCACACAAAACGGCAACTCCTGTTCACTCTGCACCGCCTCGCACCTTTCCCTCCACAACTCACTCCCCATAAACACCCCTACATCCTCGCGCATCCGCTCCCACACCTCAACAACCAAAGCCGGATCACTCAACCCAATTCCTGCCAGCGCTGCCGGAATCCGCTGCTCCCGAATCTCACTCTCCCCATCCCCCACACGAAGATGCTCGAAGACGGCATGTACCACCTGCCCCCACTCATGAGCCGCCAATCCCGACACCGCTCCTCTGACCCGTTGCCAAAACACCTGACTCGCCTGTTCTTCCTCCTCCATCCCCGACAACCGAGCAGCCAATTCCGTCACACGCCAAATTTTCCGCGAAGGGATATTTTGAAAAAGGTTCACTGTCCGCCCCCTCTCTGCCGCCGAAGAATCAGACAAAGCAGACGAAACGGACGCCACCCGATCCACCACACTCTCAACCAGCCGCTCCCGAAGCCGTGCCGGTTCCGGCACCGCCCGATCCGTCACCACCAGCAAACTCCATCCGCGCCCCGTCACCATTCCATCCCGCAGTCCCTGTTCTCGCAAAGCCGGAAACAAAAACGGCAACCAATCCCACCAATTCGAGCACTCTTCCATCGACGATTTTTCCGTGAAAGCGGAGGCACCCCCGGACAGGATGACCTTTTGCTCGGCCCGTGTTAGCCCGACATACAACAAACGCTTCTTCTCTTCTCGTGACGCGAATTTCTCCACCTCAATAGCGGCATCAAACGCAAGCGTCGGCCCCCACTCGCTCCGTTCCCCGTTCACCAGCGCTTTGGTCACGAACCCATTCTCTTCACAGAGATGCAACCGGTTCAGGCTCACACTTTGTCTGTGGGTCAAGTCCGGCAAGCAGACGACCGGAAACTCCAGCCCTTTGGCCGCATGGATCGTCATGATGCGAACCGCGTGCTCCGCCGAACTCTCCAAGCGCCCTGAGACCTTCTCCTGCTGTTCCTCCAACTCACGCCACCACGCGAGCAACGCAGACAGCGTGACGATTCCCTGCTCCTCCGCCTCTTCTGCCAGTTGCAGGAACACTTCCAGTGCCGGCTCTCCGATTTGCGCGGCTACCCCTTCCACATTGAACAGGTCATATAGCCAGTCACAAAGACTCTGCCCGGTCACTTCCTCTCGCCACCGCGCAAGGGCTGCTTGTACCACTTGCACCTGATCTCTTTGCGCGTGCCTCAACTTTTCAGGCTCTACCTGCCAAAACCCTTGTACCAGCCCATGATCCTGCGCAACCTCCCACAACAAGTCATCCGGAAGTTGCGCCAACGGGCCTCGCAGGAAACCCAACAGCGCGACCGCATCCTCGGGATCTTCGAGCACACGGAGCAGATGCAGAAAATCCTGCACCCCCTGCCGCTTCCAGAATCCGCTATCTTCCTGAAGCACATAGGGAATCCCATACGCCCGCAACGCCTGCGCAAACACAGGCAGATGCGTGCGCGTTTGCAGCAGGATCGCCGTCTCCCCCCATACCGTCGGCCCCAGTTGACGCAACCGACGGGCAAGGAGCCGTGCTTCGCTTTCGGTCAGGGAACGACCCTCCTCCTTCTCCGGCACCAAGAGTTCCATGTCGGGTTCCTCCTCCGCGTCAACGCGAATCCCTTCCTCCGAAGGTGTAACCGTCGCTTCTGCAAAGAGACGAGCACTCACCTCCCGAATCAGGGCAAATAAAGACGGTGTCGCCCGAAAGTTTTCCTGCAACTCTACAAAACGATCTCCTTCGCCCAAATTCGCTTGCACCGCATCAAACCCGGTCACCTCCGCCCCGCGAAACCGATAGATCGACTGCCTGCGATCCCCGACCATGAACAGACTGCCCGGTTGACCCGCTTCTCGCCGCCCCTGTTCCATCGTTTCCAAAAAGGCCTGCTGGAGCGGATTCGTGTCTTGGTATTCATCTACAAGCACATGACAAAACAAGCCCCCATACCGGCGACGTATCGAGGGGTGTTCTCGCAACAGCCGATACGCGTTGGCTTGCAGGTCGGCAAAGTCACACCACCCCTTTTCCCGCTTCCACGCTTGAAAGTCCTCCGCCACTCGTTCCACGAGGTGGAACAGAGCAGCGCGCAGTTCGCGTGTCCGATCCGCCAAGAGGTCGAGCCACAGGTTGTCTTTTTTCCAAGCTTTCAGGCGGGTCATCAGCGGCTTGACTTCTTTTGAGACAGAGCCGCTGACGTGGGAGAAGACGTTTTCCAGTGCGGCTTGCAAACGCGTGACGTCCGCTTCGCTCCACTCTCCTCTTTCACTTGACCGCAACTCAGCAGGAAGGGAACACCACGCCTCTCGCATGCTGCGCAGTCGCCGAAGCGTACCGGGAGCAGTCACCCCGCCTCTTTGCTCAAGCTCCACCAGCTTCTCCAGTGCTTCTACCAACGCACACCATGCCTGTTTGCGAGCATCCGCTTGGTTTCTTTCCGTATGATCCCGCCATTGCGGCCAAGACAGCGTGCGCTCACAACCTTTTTGATACAAAGCAAGCAAACTCTCCAACTCAACTTCCGGTGTCACATGCGCGAGCCAGTCCAGCAACTCCTCCTCTTGCGTCTCTTGCAAGTGCCGCAGGAACAAGTCTCGCACCACTTGCTTCGCACGCGATTCCGGCAAGATGGAGAAAGCCGGGTCAACTCCGGCCATCAACGGGCTCTCACGCAACAATTGCCCGCAAAAACGATGAAACGTCATCACGCGAAGCTCCACATTCTGTTGCCCGATCCGCTCCATGATCCGCTCTTTCATCTCACAGGCTGCCTGATCGGTAAACGTCAGGGCCAAAATACGCTCCTGTGACAGCCCCTGTTGCTCGACCAAGTAAGCGAACCGCTCGACCAGCACCCGCGTTTTGCCCGAACCCGCTCCGGCCGATACCAGAATCCGTTCCCCTTGCGCTTCCACCGCTTGACGTTGTGAATCGGTCAATTCCTTCATGTCAGGCTCCTCCTTGCCGAATTTCTTGGTAGCGACAGGTTGCTTGCAGGGGACAGTGGAGACATTCGCTCGCCTTGCGAGGTTGTGGGGCGACGCGTCCCTGTTTCACATCCACGATCAAGTCCATGACCTGATCGACCAAGCGACCTGCGAAGTCTTGGAAGTCATGTCCTCCCCCATCAAAGACGATTTCGCCGCCACTGCCTGCCTCTTTGAACACCGCATAACGCCCTGCGTTTGGTTGCGTCTCTTCTGCTGTCGAACGTTGAAACGCCAAAAGATACAAAGCGATCTGCCAATCCTCCCCCTCCCACATCTCACGAGAAGAGGCGGCGGTCGACAGCTTGTAATCAATCACGGAAAATTCAGACCCGGAAACGTCTACCCGATCTACGATGCCGCACAGGTCGACCGACATCGCTCCTTTTTGCAAAATCAACGGTTCTTCCGTCGATCGTTCGGACACCTTGCCCTCATGAACCACGCCAAATCCCCATTCGGTCAGCGTATGCTCTACGCGCCCGATGACCCGTTGCGCTTCCCGTTGGACAAACGGCACGAACTCCCGTTGCAACGCCGCTTTTTGACTGTGCCAGATCGAGCCTTTCATGTGCCAACGCGCTTCGAACTCGGCCAACGCTTCGGCCAGATAGGTTTGCGCTCGTTCGAGAGTAGTCGCGACCGAATCCGGCTCCCCTTCAAACGTCTTCTTCAACACCTGATGCAGCAACACTCCCCGATCCAAAGCCGTCATCCCGTGCTGTCGTTCCAACCGGGTAGCCACTTGCAACGACCGCTCGGCAAAAAAGCGAAACGGACAGCGGCGATACAAGTCCAATCCGGTGACATGCATCATCTGTTCCGCAGACCATAGATCAGGGACTTGAGAGACAGATGCTAGTCTTCTCTTGCTCAACGGCGCTAGTAAAGAGACGGACACCTCACGCCACTGAGGCGGCCCGATGCGCTCCAACAGAAAACGCGAAGGCGAAACAGGCTGCCCTTTGCCAACAAGACGCGGGGCAAACCCGACGATCTCCCCCTTCCCTGCACGGATCACATCGGCAAAAAGCTGGCGTTGCTCACGCTCATGATGAGCTCTCCCCACAAGGGCTGCCTCGAGCAAGTCAGGCTCCCTCTGCACCATGTCCCAGATCCAATGCGGCGCGTAGGCGGCCGGAAACACCTCTTCCGCCAACCCCATCACGTACAATTGATCCACACGAGCGCCGTACACTTCTTCGGGTAGCCAAACGGGCACGGGACTGACGCCTCCCTCATCCGCTTCCGTTTGCAGACATGCCGTCGTCACACGCGTTTGCAACCATTGTTGGAACTGGGAAAAGGGAATCTGCTCGTCTGTCCGTCCCCCTTCCCAAGCCCGACCGATTTCCGCCCGCACCCGCAACAGATGTCGGAAACACTCCCTCGCTTCGACATCGCGTACTTGTTTGAAGTCGGGACACCAGGCCGGACGATCCAGCCAGTTTAGCACGAGCTGCGCATAGCCAGACCAAGTCGAAGTGGCGGATATTAACTCCACATCGCGGCGCAACTTGTTCACCAGCCTCTCCCAATACCTCGCCGCTTTCAGACGAAAGGTGGCCTGTTCGTCTACTTCCTCGCCAACATGTTGCAAACGCCGATACGCTCTGGCCCCCTCCGCGCGAAAAAAGGCTTGCACCTGATCCAGACCTTCTCGGATGCCCGACTTTCGCAACATGTCACGCCCCCAAGCAACAACTGACATAGGCACGCCAAACATCGGGGCGAACAAAGCGGCTGTTTGCAACAACACCTCACGCGAGCCGTTTGACTGTTTCAACTCCGTCAGGTGCATGACTTTTTGGATGAGTTGGTTGTGGATCAATGGGATCTCGCGTTTCGTCTGAAAACCCAAGCGCGAAGTAAGTTCCCGTTCCACCTTTTTTCGATAGTTCTCGTTCGGAACAACGATTGCTATAGAAGATTGCGACTGTGGCTGCGAGAGGAACTCGGTGACTTCGTCCCACACTCCTTGTATCTCTTCACGAATCGAAGACACTTGGTACCAGCGAACCTTTTGACCCGCCTGATCACTTTCATCATCTGGCTGCGGCTCGTCCCAGACCAAATGCTCCTCGCATGACCGCAGAGTGTCCAGCAATCCCCGCTCAGCCTCCGTCCGGTCAAACCGCCCCTCCATGATGACTTGCTCTCCCCACCACGTCGGACGCTCCGAATCTCTCACAAGTTTGGCCGCCATGCGATAGAGTTGCCCGGATTCTTTGTAGGGAACTTGCGGGTCGTTCGTCCATGAAAAATAGACGGTTGCAAGCTGGTGTAGTTCTCGCAACACCGGCTCTTGGGCCGAGGCGAGGGCTTGTTCCCAGCCCGGCGCTTTGTCTTTGCTCAGGTCTTCCAGCCATAACGCCAAGGACTTGCTCATCCCGAGGTGTTGCAGCCCTTGGCTAAGATGAGGGATGCGGTTCCACGCGGCCAGATGCCGAGCTTCGCTGTCGGCGATCTCCTCGCGAATCGCTTGAGTGATGCGAACGTAAGGCAGCCCGTTGGCTTGCAACAACTTGTCCACGAACTGCGGAAGGGTGAGCCATTGTACCCCGACCCAACCGTCGGTCTGTTGCAAAACTTCTTGGCGACGTCGTTGTACCCATTGGGGATGGCTTGCGATATACAAGACGCGTTGACGGGATTGAATCGCGTTGACGAGCGATTGCAACACCGGGTCCTGATGGTTAGCGGATGTCATTGCACGTCCTCCTGTATTCGCAGTCTGTGCAGCGGGCGCGGGATTTCGGGTCGGGAAACGACTCCTTTTGCATCATGTGGCGAATGGCGGAGAGAGAATGTTCCACATACGTACGCATCTCGTCGGTGATGCGGACATGGCGGATTTGTTTCGTGGGGATTTGGTAGACGACGCCATCGCGGACGGGTGTTTGATAGACCTCTTCCAGCAACATCGCATAGGCGGCGAGTTGGTATTTGACGTTGGTGCGGATTGGGCCCTCTTGGTACTTGAATTCGACGGGCAGGTAGCCTGTGGAGTTTTTGTTCGGGTAGGAGATGACCAAATCCAGTGTTCCGTGCAAACCGAGGCGGCAGCTGGTCACAGGTACATGAAACAGGCGACGCCCTTCTCGCAAGCCGTAGGAACGCAAGCCGCGTCTTTGCTCCAAGCGGTCCAATTCGATGTGTTGCAACGTACCATGCTGCATTTTGTACGTGACGGGTCGCGGGAGGGACAAGACGTGCCGGAAGTAGGGAATACGGGGGCAGTAGAGATACTGTTTCAAGTCGGTTACGGAGAGAGGAACCAAGTGGCTGTCGGTGTCGTGTTCGTGGGTGTGTTCAGCAACAGGATACATTTTCGATCTCCTTGATCTGCTTGGCGTCTTTGTCGCAGAGGGGGAACATCAGGATGTTGCCGGTATCGACGCCGAGTGTGGTTTTCAGGCGGAAATACAGTTCTTGCATGCGGTTGGGAGACAGATTGCCTTGGAAGGCACTGTATTGCACGCGGGAGAGACCGTAATCTTTGCAAGCTTCGGAAACTTTGACGCGCGTGCGGTCGTTTTCGACATCGTAGATGACGAGCAAGAGCATGATTACCAACTCCAGACAAAAGGTTTGTACGAGCGTTCTCCACGGAAGTACGTGGCGAGATGATGGGCTTGCCGTTGCAGGATCGTGCGCAGTTGGCAACGTCTATTTTCGTAGCGATCCGTTCCTTCCAAGCGTTCTTGGATCGCTTTTAGGATGGCGAAACGGGTGTCGCGGGCCAACTCTCCATCGTTGCAAACGGGAGTGAAGCCTTTATTCAATAGTGAAATCAGAGGCCGATCAACGAGCGGTTGGCGGAATTCCTCCATGAAATCGAGGACAAAAGAAGGGCGTCCTGAGCGGTCTACATGGAGAAAACCTGCGCATTCTTCCAAGCCGGCCAACAGGACGACTTTGGAGATTTCGGATTTTAAGATGCCGTAGCCGTAGTTGAGCACCATGTTGACGGGATCTTGGGCACCGCGATGATCGCGAGAGGTGAAGCCTAGTTCTGAGGGGAGGATGGCTTTGACGACCTCCCAATAGACGCTGGCTGCGCGGCCTTCGCATGACATGAGTGTCTGGCGGATGTCGTCAATGCGTTCGCCTTGGATGGCATCCAGTTCGGTGATGCGTTCTTCCAGTTTGGTGATGGCTTGTTTGAGCTGAGTAGTGATGTCCTGTCCACGGCGGTTTTTGGCCCAGTATTTCAGCAAGTTGAGTTGGGCGCGAAGTTTCGCCCCGATGAAAAGCTTGCTGATCTCGACACCGCGCCGATCTCCAAATGCCGCGATCTGCGCCCGGCGAGTGGCGACTGTCGCTTGCAGACCGGGGGCGACGACTTTTGCAAACGGACGGCCTTGGTTGGAGAGGAAATGGATGTGTATGCCTTGGTTGACACAGCTCTCGATGACATCGGAGGAGAGCGTGACGCCGCGGGAGAGCACCAAGATGTCGTCGACATCGAAGAAGGGTACTTCTTGGGTGACTTTTTTGTCCTTGTCTCGGACGACCAACCGCTCACTCGTTTTGCGAAGGGAGGTGCCGAAACCATCTACGATCAGTTGCATGGTTGATGTTTCACCTACTTTTGTAGAGGGATGTTATAGGACAAGTATGGAGTGGGGAGTTGTGGTTTATACGTTAAATTAGGAGTTTTTGGAATTAAAAACCCTCATCCGTGATGGATGAGGGTTTAATGGAGTGGGGCGGCGTTCAATTGCCTGTTCATCGGGTCTAGGGTTGTGACTAGAGATCAAGATCGATGAAGTCATGAAGCAGATCGCCTTTCAGTCCCCTGTTCATCGGGTCTAGGATTGTGACAATCGCAACCTGTCGCTGGTAACATTGTCGAGATTGACTTTCAGTCCCCTGTTCATCGGGTCTAGGATTGTGACGGGGCAAGGGGTTGTTACGCCGATCACGCTCCGCGACTTTCAGTCCCCTGTTCATCGGGTCTAGGATTGTGACGAAAGTGGACGTGTTCATCTCGATTCACGTAAACGCCTTTCAGTCCCCTGTTCATCGGGTCTAGGATTGTGACAGAAACACCAGCGATTTGGTTCAGCTTCTTGTATCCGTCTTTCAGTCCCCTGTTCATCGGGTCTAGGATTGTGACTCTACGTGATCAACCGCGAGAACGTCGAGTGGCTGGTCTTTCAGTCCCCTGTTCATCGGGTCTAGGATTGTGACGGGCAGGTGCCCTGCGACCCCAAGCCTCAAGGCGAGCTTTCAGTCCCCTGTTCATCGGGTCTAGGATTGTGACCAGATCGGGAAGTTCGGTCGCCAGTCACCGTTAAAGGTCCTTTCAGTCCCCTGTTCATCGGGTCTAGGATTGTGACAGGCTCGCGCGAACTACAGTACTGGTGAAAAGTTTTCTTTCAGTCCCCTGTTCATCGGGTCTAGGATTGTGACCGTCGCGGCCATGAAGCGCGAGATCCGCAAGGGGCTGCTTTCAGTCCCCTGTAACTCGGGTCTAGGATTGTGACCTGAAACTCAGGATCAAAGAGTTCTTAGAAGAGATCGCTTTCAGTCCCCTGTAACTCGGGTCTAGGATTGTGACGATCTCGTTCGGATCGATCGGCGTGCCGTAGCGAGTTCTTTCAGTCCCCTGTAACTCGGGTCTAGGATTGTGACTTCGAGATGGAAGGTATCAACCATCATTATCCGTTCCCTTTCAGTCCCCTGTAACTCGGGTCTAGGATTGTGACAGACAAGGAAGCGGCTTTGAAGTATTATAGAACCATGACTTTCAGTCCCCTGTAACTCGGGTCTAGGATTGTGACGGTCCGTACCACTGGTTCAAAGTCGGCTGGCTCGATCTTTCAGTCCCCTGTAACTCGGGTCTAGGATTGTGACCGGATGTCATACAACAACGAAGCCGTGGTGACAACACTTTCAGTCCCCTGTAACTCGGGTCTAGGATTGTGACAGAAGTTGTGCAAGACAAGTACTCAATTGATCAACTGCTTTCAGTCCCCTGTAACTCGGGTCTAGGATTGTGACCGAAGATACGAATCTTCTCACCCGCGCCTTTCCGTACTTTCAGTCCCCTGTAACTCGGGTCTAGGATTGTGACTTGTGCCCGTTTGTAACGACCTGGTACATCACCACGACTTTCAGTCCCCTGTAACTCGGGTCTAGGATTGTGACTGCTTCCGACTTCCTGCATGGCTTTCTCGTATGCCTCCCTTTCAGTCCCCTGTAACTCGGGTCTAGGATTGTGACGAAGAACGTCAACGAACTGCTGGAGCAGGTCATGGCGTCTTTCAGTCCCCTGTAACTCGGGTCTAGGATTGTGACCGCCCACCGCTAATAGCAACGCTTTGAGCGGCCCAACTTTCAGTCCCCTGTAACTCGGGTCTAGGATTGTGACATCCCACAAGTCGCCCGTCGGTTGGAGCTGTCGCAGACTTTCAGTCCCCTGTAACTCGGGTCTAGGATTGTGACTTTCCGCGAAGCAGACGGCATTCTTCACATTTTCGAACTTTCAGTCCCCTGTAACTCGGGTCTAGGATTGTGACAACGCCCTGCATGGCCATAGCGTTCAGCACCCGGAACCTTTCAGTCCCCTGTAACTCGGGTCTAGGATTGTGACTTTACTAGCTGTAGTTTCGGGTAGCTATATCATTCTCTTTCAGTCCCCTGTAACTCGGGTCTAGGATTGTGACCCGCTTCAGAATCGTGTTCGTTTGATCGTCACGAGAACTTTCAGTCCCCTGTAACTCGGGTCTAGGATTGTGACGCCGACGAGGTATACAGTCAGTGGCTTTCTAAGATTCTTTCAGTCCCCTGTAACTCGGGTCTAGGATTGTGACACAACGCCGCCATACTTGTACTGCGGGAACTGCCAATTTTCAGTCCCCTGTAACTCGGGTCTAGGATTGTGACTCGCGATCCGATCGGCTGACGATGCCGATGAACTTGTCTTTCAGTCCCCTGTAACTCGGGTCTAGGATTGTGACAGAAAGACCCGGAGCCCGAGCCCGAAAAGCCGAAAGCTTTCAGTCCCCTGTAACTCGGGTCTAGGATTGTGACTGTTGTCCTCCTCGGCTTTGGCGGTCGCGGCCACGATCTTTCAGTCCCCTGTAACTCGGGTCTAGGATTGTGACCGGACATCTATTGTATTAGCTGACACACACTTCAAATTCTTTCAGTCCCCTGTAACTCGGGTCTAGGATTGTGACCCTCGTGGCGCGGATAAGCGAGCACTGCCGGTTTCGCCTTTCAGTCCCCTGTAACTCGGGTCTAGGATTGTGACGTCCCTGCAAGTCAATCTCTCGGTGGTACGGCCAACTCCTTTCAGTCCCCTGTAACTCGGGTCTAGGATTGTGACTTTCTGGATGACATACAAAAAAGGCCGCCCTGTTTACTTTCAGTCCCCTGTAACTCGGGTCTAGGATTGTGACCTTGTTCCTCCTAGTGGCCGGGTAAAGGCTTATTGTCTTTCAGTCCCCTGTAACTCGGGTCTAGGATTGTGACGAAACAATGCTGCGGATCACTGGTCACTATCTGGTCGCACTTTCAGTCCCCTGTAACTCGGGTCTAGGATTGTGACACGGCTGACGCAGTTCCGGCGTATCGCAAGGCGGAGACTTTCAGTCCCCTGTAACTCGGGTCTAGGATTGTGACAACGACTACTACTACGACTCCCGCGATCGACATGAGCTTTCAGTCCCCTGTAACTCGGGTCTAGGATTGTGACAAGGGAAGAGCCACCTACCAACATGCGCCTTCCGCTCTTTCAGTCCCCTGTAACTCGGGTCTAGGATTGTGACTCTATCAATCACATCCTGCAAATTCTCTCGCACATTCTTTCAGTCCCCTGTAACTCGGGTCTAGGATTGTGACGGCAATTGTTGTATTGAAGCTAATCAGAAACCCACAACTTTCAGTCCCCTGTAACTCGGGTCTAGGATTGTGACACCGATTCCTCCTGCTCTAGTCTTTTCACCTTGGAGAGCTTTCAGTCCCCTGTAACTCGGGTCTAGGATTGTGACTCCGCTGTATCTACTATCGAAATGGAAACGGAAGGTGCTTTCAGTCCCCTGTAACTCGGGTCTAGGATTGTGACAATCTGCGCGGAACATCTCACCAACTCCACTTCGCGTCTTTCAGTCCCCTGTAACTCGGGTCTAGGATTGTGACTGCTCTTATTGTAACGCAAATCTCGCGTTTCATCAACTTTCAGTCCCCTGTAACTCGGGTCTAGGATTGTGACGGTAAGGTTGCACACAGCATCACCTTTGTCCAAACGCCTTTCAGTCCCCTGTAACTCGGGTCTAGGATTGTGACAAAAATGGAGAACGTTCCTGCGCGCTAGAAGAGTGCGCTTTCAGTCCCCTGTAACTCGGGTCTAGGATTGTGACGGCGTGGACTTGCGGACACGATCAAGAAGTACGAAACTTTCAGTCCCCTGTAACTCGGGTCTAGGATTGTGACTTCGCAGGCTTGCGCCTGTCGACGTAACTCTCGCGACTTTCAGTCCCCTGTAACTCGGGTCTAGGATTGTGACCCGTATGACCTCGAATACACGGCGGGCGAGGCGCGACTTTCAGTCCCCTGTAACTCGGGTCTAGGATTGTGACCGACCGAAGTCGGCATGCAAAAACGTTGACGTAGAGCGGGTTCTAACCTGATCCGTATCCGCCAAGATCGAGCAGTTTTTCGAGGATCGGTTTTTTGCTTCAAAATAGGGGGGGATCCTCGAAAACTTAGTTCCTTGCTTTTAGTATCCCCATCTCGGGCATAACGGATGCGTCTTTTGGAAATGATATCATACTTTATGACTCCTGTCGTCGTCCCATAGCCTTTCATAAGAATTACAATAAAAAATCCCTCATCAACATTCTATGAGGGATTCCCAGCTATTCCACACGACTCACGCACTACCCCTGCGAAACCGTTTTCGGATCAGGCTGAACAAAAGTAGACTCATGATTCATTTGAGACGTACCTACCACTACAACTCCCCCCACAACTACAACGAGAAACAAAGCCAATCTCTTCATCATATCTGAAAAACCTCCTGTTCAAATGTTTTCGCTTGATCATACTGCCTTACAAGTCTTAAATATTTGATCATCCCTTCCATGTCTTGCTCCGCCTCACACTGTTCTAACAAAAACTTGCTCGCCAACAAGTACAATTGTGGCTCCAAGTTCTCCATAGCCAAGACTTTTTCAGCAAAAACTCTGTCATTTTGCACAAACGCTTGCAGCAAGTAAAACCGAGCAAGGATATTCGGAAGTTCATTCTCTTCCAACTCCCCAATCGATTCCTCGATAAGCAACTTGGCTTTCGTCACCCGCTTGACCTTCAACAAAGTCTGCGCATACCCTTTGCGTGCGTAGTAGCGCAGATCATCGAAAGCGGACGGGCACTCCATCAACTGCTCATACATCTCCTCAGCCTTATGAAAGTTCCCCACCACATACTCCACAAATGCCAGATTGTTAGCAGCCATATCCTCATATCGCCGGTTCCCGGTCATCCTGTAAAACTCCGCTGACCGGTACATTTTTTGCCGCCCTACTTCAAGATTCCCTATTTCCAAAGCCATCAAGGCATAAGAAAAACTTACGGATCCCGCATACTCCGGGTCCTGTTCCATAAACTCCGGCTCGATCCGTTCCAAGAATTGAGCCAACATGGAGAAGTCCTTGCGCACGTTGTAGGAAAGGATGAGATTGAACGTACTCTTGTAGAGCAACTGCGGGTCAGCAAACAACTGATAACTCTTCTCCGCATATGTAAAAGCTTCTTCCCACGCCTCATGCGCTTGGTCAAACTGCGCCAAATGGTAATGCGCGGTTCCCAATTGGTTCAGTAGCTCATAACGCTCTGTATACCCCAACGCTTGACCCTTCAACTTACTTGCAAGTTCCACCGCTTGGCGAAGAAAAGCTTTCTCCTTGAGCCAAGATGTTAGCTGCGTGAGATCGTCTTGGATGTCTTCCATTTTCAGGCGTTCAACCGTGACTTTGAGTTGCTGGGCCATCCGTTCGAGTTCAGTCGGCTTGATGTACCGCTGTCCTTTGACGATTCTAAACAAAAGGTCTTTGCTCATACCGCAATACTGGCTGAATCCCCGGATGGATAATTGCCGCTCGTCCATGATTTCAGTGATGCGCCGGACGAGGTCTAGGTTGATTGTATCGGTTGTGGAAGTGAGTTGGCTTTGGTGCAAGTTAAGATCACCTCGATTTATTTGCAGATTCATTACTCATTAGTATATCTTAGTTATTCTATTGTGTAAATAGTGTGATCGTTTCTGTAGCGGACTCTGAATTTGTTAGGGGGTGGGAGTTAACCGAGCGATAGCAATGCACAAAAAAACCACGCAGCAAATGCGTGGGTTGTCAGGCTATAGGTGGTTCCCGGTGTAGAATGATGGCTGTCTAGCCGAACGAATGGATCATGATGTCCGAGATTCGTTTGTCCCCTGTTCATCGGGTCTAGGAATGTGACCGACCGAATTCTGCATGCAAAAACGTTGATGCAGTGCGGGTTCCGATCAGGTCGGTCTCTTACAGGATCGAGCAATTTTTTAATATGTACTAAGTCCATCCCTGCTCCTCTAAAATAAGAGGGATGAACTTATTCCTCAGGAGGTGTCTTCCATCATCAAAACCCATCACGAAGGCCCCACAGACCTCGAAACAAGAATCACCAACCTCGAACACAAAGTAGAACAACTGCAAAAAAACCACTACACAGCCAGCCGTTTTTTCTCTGACTTTTTCACAGGCTTCTTCACAGTTCTTTCCGCACTTTTTCTAGGATTTGTCCTGTACTTGGTTTATCTCAATCTTGTTCAGTAACTGTCCCCATACCCAATAAAATTCCCTCACACCACCCTTCTCGAAATCGGAAACGACCCCGCCTGCGGTCTCCCCACAATCTGAAACCCATTTCTCAACCAAAACCTCAGCGCCTTCCGATTATCCGTCTGCACATGCCCATCCACCCACCTCACGCCCTGCTGCTTCGCCTGTTGCACCACATGCTGCACCAATTGCTGCCCCACGCCCTTACCTTGCGCTTCCTCCGACAACACGAGCGCCCCCCAATACTGCCGCCCTTGCCCGTACGACATCATCGCGGAATACCCGACCGGCCGACCATCCCACTCGATCACCGTCGTCTCACAATCCCGCAATTGCATCCGCACCAACTCCGGGGTCAACTCCTCCCCGACAGACGATTCATAAACCGCCTTCATCTGGTCGAGGGTCAACGCGATCAGAAACGGCTCGTCTTGCGGCTGATAGGGTCGTAAGGACAGGCCCTTTTTTTGCGGAAAAAACGTCTTGCTCTGTTTGCTCGACTTCCCGAACTTGCCCGCCTTGCGCGAACGAGCGGACCGGCGCGGTTTTCGCGGTTGCGGCACAAGACACCCCTCCCTCTTCTACGTGCGATTCTTCCCTGAATCATACGCAAAAAGGTGGCGTGGGGTGAAACCTGTTAACGCACAAACCCACCCTCGCCCCCACACAAAAACCCTCCCCCCGCCATGAACGGGAGAAGGGTTGTATCATTTCTATAAAAGAGAAGCTTAACCGCCGAGGTAGGCTTTCTGAATCTCATCCGACGCCGCCAGTTCCTTGGCATCGCCGGAGAGCACGATGTTCCCCGTCTCGATGACGTAGGCGCGGTTGGCGATCGACAAAGCCATGTGCGCGTTTTGCTCGACGAGCAGCACGGTGGTGCCCGTCTTGTTGATCTCTTCGATGATGTCGAAGATCTCGCGCACGAGCAGCGGAGCGAGGCCCATCGACGGCTCATCGAGCAAGAGCAGCTTCGGACGCGCCATCAGGGCGCGGCCCATCGCCAGCATCTGTTGCTCGCCGCCGGACAGGGTGCCGGACATCTGCTTGCGGCGTTCCAGCAGGCGCGGGAACCGCTCGTAGACGCGCTCCATGTCCTTGCGAATGCCCGCCTTGTCTTTGCGCAGGTACGCGCCCAGATCGAGATTTTCCTCCACCGACATGTTCGCGAACACGCGGCGACCTTCCGGAGAGTGCGAGATGCCTCGCTTCACGACTTCTTGCGCCACTTTGCCGTGAATCGGCTTGCCCTCGAACTCGATTTCCCCCGTGCTCGGCTTGAGCAGGCCGGACAAGGTCTTCAGGATCGTCGTCTTGCCGGCGCCGTTGGCCCCGATCAAGGTGACGATCTCGCCTTCGTTGACTTCCAGAGACACACCTTTGAGCGCATGGATCGCGCCGTAGTGGACGTTGATGTCTTTGACTGCTAACACAAGCCTACACCTCCTGACCCAGATACGCTTCGACGACTTTCGAGTTCGCCCGAATCTCCGCGGGCGTGCCTTCTGCGATGATCTGCCCGTGGTCGAGCACGTAGATCCGTTCGCAAACACCCATGACCAGACCCATGTCATGCTCGATCAGCAGGATCGTGATCTTGAATTCGTCGCGAATCCAACGAATCAGGTTCATCAGATCGGTGGTTTCCTGCGGGTTCATCCCCGCCGCCGGTTCGTCGAGCAGGAGCAGTTGCGGTTTCGCCGCCAACGCACGGGCGATCTCCAGACGGCGCTGTTCGCCATACGGCAGGTTCTTCGCATACTCGTCCAACTTGCCGTCGAGTTTGAAGATCTTCAGGAACTCGATCGCTTTCTCACGCATCTCCTGCTCGCCGCCAAAGTGACTCGGCAAGCGGAAGATCGAGGAGAAGAGGCCGTGGCTCGCGTGCATGTTGTACGCGACCATGACGTTCTCCAGCACCGTCATGTCGCCGAAAAGCCGAATGTTCTGAAACGTCCGCGCCGCGCCGAGCTTGGTGATCTGGTACGGCTTCTTGCCGCCGACGGAACGACCGTTGAGGAAGATCTTGCCTTCGGACGGCTCATACACGCCGGTCAGCAGGTTGAACAGGGTGGTCTTGCCGGCGCCGTTCGGGCCGATCAGCCCGACCAGTTCGCCTTGGTCGATCTTCATGTTCACTTCGGAGACGGCACGCAGACCGCCGAAGATCCGCGAGGCGTTTTCGACTTGGAGGATCTGTTGTTGAGCCATCTTACGAAGACACCCCTTTCTCTGCCGCCGGTTGCGTTTTCTTCTTGAGCAACTTGTTCAGGTCGACACTTCCGAGCAAACCTTTCGGACGGAAGATCATCGTCAGGACCAAGATCAGCGAGTAGATGATCATGCGCAACTCCGGCCAGTCTTGCAGGAAGGTGAACAGAAGCGTCAGCAGGATCGTGCCGAGCACGACGCCCGTGGTGCTGCCCAAGCCGCCGAGGACGACGAAGACGAGGATCTCGAACGACTTCATAAAGTTAAAGCTGGTCGGCTGGATGATGTAGAAGTAATGCGCCGACAGCGCACCCGCCATCCCGGCGAAGAAAGCGCCGATGACGAACGCGTAGACTTTGTACCGGGTGACGTTGACGCCCATCGACTCCGCTGCGATCTCGTTCTCGCGCACGGCGATCATCGCACGGCCGTGGGTCGACTTGACGATGTTCTGAATGACGACGATCGTCACCAGCGTCAGGAAGAACGCCCAGGTCCAGTTGGTGTACTTGGAGATGCCGTTGAGACCGGACGCGCCGCCGACATACTCGGTGTTCAGCCAGACGATCCGAATGATCTCGCCAAATCCGAGCGTGGCGATGGCGAGGTAGTCGCCCTTCAGGCGCAGGGTCGGCAAGCCGATGATCAAGCCCGCCAACGCCGCCGCCAGACAGCCGCCGAGGATCGCGACGAGAAACGGCAGGTCAAAATAGACGGTGAGGATCGCCGACACGTACGCGCCGATCGACATGAAACCGGCGTGGCCGATCGAGAACTGACCGGTGAAGCCGTTGATCAGGTTCAAGGAGACGGCGAGGATGATGTTGATGCCGAGCAGCACCAACGTGTCTACATAATAGTCGTTAAGCACTTCGCCGTAGATCAGCCCTTGCACGATGGCGTAGAAGACGATGGCGAGTGCGATCGCTTGGAAAAATTTCTTGTTAAACATCACTCTCACCTACACTTTCTCTCTGACGTTCTTGCCGAACAGACCGGACGGCTTGAAGATCAGGATCAAGATCAGGATGCCAAACGCGACGCCGTCACGCCACAGGGACATGCCCTCGAACGATTGGACACCCGTTTCAACGATGCCGAGCACCAGACCGCCGACAAGGGCGCCGGGGATGATGCCGATGCCGCCGAGCACGGCTGCGACGAACGCTTTCAGGCCGGGGATGATCCCCATCAACGGGTCAACGGAAGGATACATGATTGCAAACACAACACCCGCAGCGCCCGCCAGCGCGGAACCGATGAAGAAGGTGGCGGAGATCGTGGTGTCGACGTTGATGCCCATCAGGCGTGCCGCTTCCAAGTCGTAGGACACGGCGCGCATCGCTTTGCCGATTTTCGTGTAATGCACGATGTATTGCAGGAGCAACATCAAAACGACGGTGGTGACGAGGACGATCACTTGTACGGAGTCGATTTCCACGCCGCCGAACAGATGGTATTGCTGCTTGTTGACGATATCCGGGAAGCCCTTCGCCTGTGCGCCGAGGGTGAAGATCCCCAAGTTCTCCAGCAGGAAGGACACGCCGATCGCCGTGATCAGGATGACGATGCGAGAAGCGTTGCGCAGCGGCTTGTACGCCACGCGTTCGATGATCACGCCGAGCAGGGCGCAGACGATCATCGCCAAGACGAGAGATAGAATCAGACCGAGACCGGCTTTGGCGGCAAAATAGCCGACAAACGCACCGACCATGAAGACGTCACCATGTGCAAAGTTGATCAGTTTCATAATCCCGTACACCATCGTGTACCCGAGGGCGATCAGCGCATAGATGGAACCGATCGATATGCCGTTGATCAACTGTTGGACTACATATTCCATTTCTGCGGCACCTCATTTCTCATTTCCTAGTTCGAAGAATAGAAGAAAGGAGGAGTGAATCGCTCCACTCCTCCCGGTGACAGACCTACGGTTGGATCTTGTCTTTGAATACTTGCTTGCCGTCCTTGTATTCCAGGATGACAGCCGCTTTTACCGGGTTGTGTTCTTTGTCGAGTGCAATCTTACCGGTTACGCCTTCAAAAGCTGTGGTGTTCGCGAGTGCGTCCTTGATCTTCTCATGGTCGACTTCGCCTGCACGCTTGATCGCGTCGGCCACCATGTACATGCCATCGTAGCCGAGAACGGCCATCGCGTCCGGAACCACGTTGTATTTCGCTTTGTATGCGTCAACGAAGTTCTTGACTTTCGCATCCGGATCTTCCGGCGAGTAGTGGTTGGAGATAAAGGTGTTGTTCAGCGCGTCTGCGCCTGCGATCTCAACCAGTTGCGGTGCGTCCCAGCCGTCGCCGCCCATCATCGGAACGGTGATGCCCAGTTCACGCGCCTGCTTGACGATCTTGCCGACTTCTTGGTAGTAGCCCGGTACGTAGATCACATCCGGGTTCAGCGACTTGATGCGGGTCAGAACCGCTTTGAAGTCGGTGTCCTTGGTTTGGAAGGATTCTTCCGCCAAGATCTCGCCGCCTTGTTCGGTGAAGGACTGCTTGAAGAACTTTTGCAGACCTTTGGAGTAGTCAGATGCCACGTCGGTGTAGATAACCGCCGTCTTCGCGTTCAATTTGTCAGTCGCGAACTTCGCCATGACCGTGCCTTGGAACGGGTCGATGAAGCACGCGCGGAAGATGTAGTCGTTGACCTTGCCGGTCTTGTCGTTGACGGTGACCGCCGGGTTGGTCGCCGATGCGGTCAGCATCGGAACTTTCTTATCCATCGCAACCGGAACGGCTGCCAGGGTGTTGGTCGAAGTGGTTGCACCGAGCAATACGTCGACATCGTCTTGCGTGATCAGCTTGGAAGCCATGCGAGTCGACTCATCCGCTTTCGATGCGTTGTCCGCTTTGATCACTTCGAGCTTCTTGCCGAGAATGCCGCCGTCCTTGTTGATCTCTTCAACCGCCAGCTCGATGCCTTGGAGCTGCGAGTTGCCGAAAGCTGCCACGTCGCCGGTCATCTCGAAGTTGGCGCCGATTTTAATCGTGTCACCGTTCGAGCCGGACTTGGAGCAACCGACCATACCGAGGGTCATGGTCAGTGCTGCCGTTACGGCGATCAGTTTCTTGCTAAGTTTCATCTGAGTGTGTCCCCCTTTAGCATACCTTTTCAGAACGTTTCAGTATGTTACGAGTTGTCATATAGCTGTAAAAGTTCTGAATTATCGCTGGATTCATAGTACACGAAACCGTATCAACACTCAACAGGGTAAAATCGAACGTTTCAAGCTCTTTTCAGCCTTGTCGACCAATTATCCCTCTCACACACGATATATCTTTCATTTTAACAAAATGAAACCATTACACAATCGTTTAACGGATAATTTCCAATCTGCTCCTCTTCGGTGCATTATATTGTAAATTCTCCAAATTCCATAGTATAGTAAGGAACAGAGAGAAATGTCGCTTCCTAAAAAGAGAAGAGACTCTGAGGTGAACGCACAACATGTATCTACTATTGATCGTCTCCACCCCCGTGCTGATGTTCATCGGGTACCATGTCACCAAAATCCTGATGGGCGGGCGCGAAAATGCACTGCCGGAAGAGATCGTCGTCATGCCGCAAGATCTGGTCTGGGCCAACTATACGCGCAACATCGACGTGATTGAAGAGATCTCGCGTGCGGTCGTGCAAGTGCGCGACCTGCCGCCCTTGACCTATGAACAGATCGCCATCCATCTCACATCGAAGGAAGCGCATCGCGTCGCCCAAGCGGTGGGTGAATTCTACGTCTACCGGGAAGACGAGATTCGCAACTTCCTCCTGAAAACGGGGCAAGCCCAATGATCCGTCCGAAGCCCAACCCGTTCCAAGTCTGGCTGCGTGCCGTGCGCGCCCTGTCGCTGACCACGACGATCATCCCGGTGTTGCTCGGCGGCGGCTTCGCGATGATCGACCGCGGCTTTGACGGCTGGACGTTCCTGTTGACGATGGTCGCGGCGATGCTGCTCCAAGCGGGAACGAACCTTTTTAACGATTATTTTGACCATTTGAAGGGAGCGGACGCGAGCGGCTCGCTCTCCCCTTCCGGAGCGCTCCAACAAGGCTGGCTGACCCTGCGGCATGTCTATGTCGGCGGCTGGGTCTGCTTTGCTCTGACCGTCCTGCTCGGCGTCTTCCTCGTGCTCAAAGGCGGCTGGCCGATCCTGCTCCTCGGGCTGCTCGGCCTCGCCGGCGGCTACCTGTACACCGGTACCCGCTTCGCCTTCGCCTACCACGCGCTGGGCGAAGTCACCGCGTTTTTGCTGCTGGGCCCGCTGATGGTGTTCGGCACCTACTATGTGATGGTCAAGATGTTCTTCTGGAGCGTCGTGCTCGGCGCGATCCCGATCGGGCTGCTGACGGCGGCGATCCTGCATGCCAACAACCTGCGCGATCTCGAACATGACCGGCTGATCGGCAAGAAGACGCTCGCTACGCTCCTCGGTTGGGAAAAGGCGCGCTGGGAGTACTACCTGCTGCTCATGGCGGCCTATGTCGCTCCCCTCGTCCTCGTGTTGCTGAAGATGACCCCGTGGACGGTGCTGCTGACGCTGCTCACCCTGCCGCTGGCGATCAAGTTGGTGCGCACGGTCAAGCACACGCACGATCCGATGGAGTTGAATCTCGTCTTGGGCTTGACCGTGTTGTTGCAATTGCTATTCGGCATCCTGAACGTGTTCGGCGTGTTCCTCTATTATTTCTTGGAGTTATAGAGAGGACGCGTTCTCGAAATGATAACCGATATGGATCGATACTTACTGTTGCAAATTCGCAAGTTGGTCGGTCGGGCACACCTGCTGGACCGCCTGATGCTGCACATCGCGAAGTACGGGCCGCAGTGGTTCTTCCTCGGTCTGGGACTTGCCATTCTGTTACGGGGCGGCCTTGGGCTACAGGCGGCTCTGACAGCCGTTGTGGCCGCCACCGCCACCCGCGGTGCCAATGAGGTGATCGGACGCGTCTACCGGCGCGACAGACCGTTTGTACGCGAAGCATATGAACCGTTGCTTTGGCATCGCCCCTCGTTTTCGTTTCCGAGCAACCACGCCGCCTGCGGGTTCGCTCTTGCCGTCGCCGTCTTCCTGTTCCTCCCCGCCTATGGGGTTGCGCTGCTCGTCCTGGCGAGCCTGCTCGCCTTTTCCAGAGTGTATGTCGGCGTTCATTACCCCGCCGATGTTACATTCGGAGCGGGGATCGGCAGCGGGGTAGCTTGGGTGATAGCATGGTTTGCGTCGATGATCTACTAAAAAAGAGGCGTCCTTCACCTGAGTGGAGGACGCCTCTTCGCTATACGACTTCCTTGCGCCGGTCGACAATCCGGATCGCTTTGCCTTCGCTGCGGGCCAACGACATCGGCGGGTGGATACGCAGCGCGATGGTCACGCCCAGCGCATCTTTTAACAGATGGCCGACGCGTTTGGTCAGCGCCTGCACCAGCGGGTTGGACGGTGTGACTTCGTCCGCTGCCTTGGCGAATTCGGCGGTCACTTCGACGTTCAGCTCGACTTTGTCCAGCGCTCCTTCTCTCGACAGGACGACCTGATAGTGCGGAGCCAACTCTTCCACCGACAGCAAAACCGCTTCCATCTCCGACGGGAACACGTTGACGCCGCGGATGATCATCATGTCGTCGATGCGCCCTTTGATCCGCGCCATCCGAATCGTCGTGCGGCCGCAGGCACACGGCGTCGGGTCCAGCGAGGAGATGTCCCCCGTCCGGTAGCGAACGATCGGAAAAGCTTCCTTGGTCAGCGAGGTGAACACCAGCTCGCCTTCCTCGCCATAAGGCAGCACCTCGCCCGTCTTCGGGTCGATGATCTCCGGCAGGAAGTGGTCCTCGGCGATATGCAGCCCGTTTTGCGCCTCGCAGCACTCGATCGACACGCCCGGTCCCATCACTTCGCTGAGCCCGTAAATGTCGACCGCCTTGATGTTCCACTTCTGCTCCAACGCCTGGCGCATCTCGTCCGTCCACGGTTCCGCACCGAAGATGCCGTACTCCAGCGACGTCGCTCGCGGATCGAGCCCTTGACGCTCCAACTCCTCGGCGATGTTCAGCGCATAGGAAGGGGTCGCTGCGATGCCGCGCGGCTCAAAGTCCTGAATCAGCGTGATCTGACGGCTGGTGTTGCCACCCGAGACCGGCACGACGGTCGCGCCCATCGTCTCCGCGCCATAATGCATGCCCAGCCCGCCCGTAAACAGGCCGTAGCCGTACGCGTTGTGGTACATGTCGCCCGGCTTGCCCCCGGCCGCACAGATCGCCCGTGCGCAGATCTCGCCCCAATGCTCGAGGTCGCGCTTGGTATACCCGACCACGGTCGGCTTGCCTTTCGTGCCGGATGAGCCGTGAATGCGAGCGACTTCATCCTTGTCCACGGCAAAAAGACCGAACGGGTAATTCTCGCGCAGATCGGTCTTGACGGTAAAGGGATACTTCCGGAGATCTTCCAACGTATGCATATCATCAGGAGTCAGGTTGAGCTCCTCGAATTTTTGACGGTAAAACGGAACGCGGTCATAGACGCGTCTCAGCGTTTGGCGCACGCGCTCCAGTTGCATCTCTTGCAGGTCCTCACGGGTCATCGTTTCAATGCGTTCGTTAAAGATCATGTGACCTCTGTCACCCCTTTGACTTGGTATGGAACCTCTCTGAGTTATACGAATATTCTATCGCTACTTCCTTCGTATTGGCAAAAGAAAAATTTGCCACCCCGGTACTTTTTCCTCAATCGCGTAAAAAAAGACGCCGTGGCCGAAACTGTTCTGTTCGGCGACGGCGTCTTGTGTTTTCATTAGCGGACCGCTTCGACGTATCCGTAATTCGAGTTCGTGTCGATGTGGAACAGCACGGACGAGGTACCGGCGTAGACGTTGCGCCAGGTGATGTCCGTTCCGACGCGCGAGGTGGCCGCGTCGTTGGTCATGCCGGCGATGCCGCGCATGTAATCCTCGTAGTAGCTCATCGGCTGCCCTTGCGGCGTGAACTGGTTGAATTGCAGCTTGACCTTGGACACGGTGTTCCCCGAGTAGGTCAGCTCGATGATCGTCACCCCGTTGAGATAGCGGGCGGTGTTGCCGGAGGAGCCGAGGCTCTGGCTGTATTGCATAAACGTTTCGACATCCGACTTGCTGTGACCGAGCAACGGCTTGAGCAGACCGCCGTCGAGCAGGGCTCGGGTGGTCGGTTCGGCCGGAGGAGTCGGTTCCGGAGCCGGCTGTGGTGCGGGCTTCGGCGTCGGGGTCGGTTGAGACGCCGGCTTGTCGGCCGGCGGTTGTGTGTTCGTGTTGTTGCCCGAGTTGGACGGCTTGGTCGTCGGGGCGGGCTTGGGAGCCGATTGGCTATGGCTCGGCTGTTTCGGAGCGGAACCTGCGTTCGACGTGCTTCCCGTGCTCTTGCTCGTGCCCGTGGAAGCGGGAGCGCTCGGCGTCGTCGGCACGTAGGAGCTGCCCGTATATTGGTCCTTGCCTTCGCTGTGCTGAATCGAGACCAACTGGCTCTGCAGCGGTTGGGACAAGGCATTGTGGCTGACCGCGTTCTGCTGGGCGGCGACGAGGCTCTGCCCGCCATCGGGGAGCATCGCCAAGTATTCGGCCGGAATCGGCTCGCCTTCTTTCAAATAATCAAGCACCGTCGTCAGAAAAGACAAGTTGTCGAGGTCGTCCGCGTTCGCCTGCGCATCCGCTTGCGTGACGATCGGTTTCCCGAGGTCGGTGTGCGGGCTTTGGTTCGTCGCGTTCGAGGAGGAACCGCCTTGGATCGCTTGCTTTTTTACAGCGGACGGCTCTTTCGTCGCCTCTTCTTCATGCGCCGCTTCCTGCTTGGCTTCGTCAACAGGAGGTGCGATCATCTGCAGGACCAAGAGGACGCCGGCGAACAGGACGGAGAAGAAACCGACCAAGGCCCATCCCTTGCCGTATGGGCTTTTGTTGATTACGTTGCCGATCATCATGATCATCGACCAAAGCGCGATCACACCTAACAGAATAAAGCCGATGGTCAAGAGCATTGGCAGCACCCCCAGATTCTACAATCTACTGCGAACCTTCTTCGACGCACGAGTCGAAAATCCTGTCGATCATTCGGGAAATGGGCGAGAAAATAGGAAACGAAACTTTTTATATATAGTTGTGTAAGCAACAACCCGGTTGGAAAAATCAAGCAAGGTGGTGTTCTCGATGTCGAAGATGATGGGGGCGTCGCCAGGCACACGTTCCTATTTTCAAACAAGCAAAAAGGCTCGCTCCCAGTAGCTAGGGAACGAGCCTTTCTCTGTATGCAGCAAGCCACTTAGCAGACGTAGCCTTCTTGATCCAAGACGTGCGACGCCAGTTCGCGCTTGAGCGTCACCATGTTTTGCGGGGTGTAGCGGGTCAGCTTCTTCAGCACGGACAGTTGGGTGCGCAGCATGTCGCCTTCTTCCATCGCCGCCAGCGTGTCGCGGGCGATCAGTTCGATCTTGCCAAAAGTGTCGTTGATGAACGCGCGGGTCATGTTGACTTTGTGTTGCGCTTTTTCCGCACCTTCGCTGTCGATCTGCTTTTGTGCACGCAGCAGGCAGGATTCCATCGCGAACACTTGGATGATCAGGTCGGCGATGTTGGAGAGCACTTCCTGCTGTTGCTCCAGCGCCATCTGGTATTTCTGCACGGCATAGCCGCCGACCATCAGGAAGATCTTCTTTGCCTTTTCGGTCAGGTCGGTCTCCACCGCCAACGGCACGTCTTCGTCGATCATCGTCGGCATCAGCGCCATCAGTTCCTCTTGCAGCCCTTGCGCGGCTTGGAGGAGCGGCAGTTCGCCTTTCAGCGCCTTTTTCACAAGGGTGCCCGGGATCAGCAGGCGGTTGATCTCGTTGGTGCCTTCGAAGATGCGGTTGATGCGGGAATCGCGGTACATCTGCTCGATCGGGTACTCTTGGATGAAGCCGTAGCCGCCGTGGATCTGCACGCCTTCGTCGACGATGAAGTCAAACGCCTCGGACGCGAACACTTTCGAGATCGAGCATTCCAGCGCGTACTCGGCGATCGCTTTGGTCACCGCTTGGCCGGAGTTCGGGTCGATGCCGTCCATGCCCGCTTCGATCAGGCCGCCGATGCGGTAGATCATCGACTCGGTCGCATACGCTTGGATGTTCATGTCGGCCAGCTTGTTCCGGATCAGCGGGAACGACGCGATCGGACGGCCGAATTGCTTGCGCTCGTTGGCGTACTTGGAAGACAGCTCGATCGCATGCTTCGCAGAGCCGACGCAGCCTGCCGCCAGCTTGTAGCGGCCGATGTTCAGGATGTTGAAGGCGATGTGGTGGCCTTTGCCCGCTTCGTAAAGCAGGTTTTCCACCGGCACCGGCACGTCTTCGAGGATCAGCGGGCGGGTGGAGGAGCCTTTGATGCCCATCTTCTTCTCTTCGGGGCCGGTGGAGACGCCCGGGTAGTCTTTTTCCACGATGAACGCGGAGAACTTCTCGCCGTCCACCTTCGCGTACACCACAAACACATCGGCAAATCCCGCGTTGGTGATAAACTGCTTGGTGCCGTTCAGGATGTAGTGCGTGCCTTCCGCATTGAGCACGGCGGTCGTCTTCGCACCCTGTGCGTCGGACCCGGAACCCGGCTCGGTCAGGCAGTACGCCGCGAACTTCTCGCCGCTCGCCAATTCCGGCAGGTAGCGCTTGCGCTGGTCGTCGTTGCCGAACAGGACGATCGGCAGGGTGCCGATGCCGACGTGTGCGCCGTGCGACAGGCCGAACGAGCCGCCGCGGGTGATGTTCTCGGTAATCAGGGTCGAGGAGATCTTGTCGAGGCCGAGGCCGTCATACTCTTCCGGCACGTCGGCCGCCAGCAGGCCGAGTTCGCCCGCCTGTTGCAGCAGTTTCACAGTCAGGTCGATGTCGAGCTTCTCCAGCACCTCGCGATGCGGAACCACTTCGCCGGCGATAAAATCGGCGGTGGTGCGGGCGATCATCTTCTGCTCGTCGTTAAAATCCTCCGGGGTGAACACATCGGCGGGCGCCGTTTCTTCGATCAGAAACGCGCCGCCTTTTTTCTTCATCGACAGTTCGCTCATGGGGGAATCCTCCTCTATAGGTCAGGTCCGATTATACGAGTTCAAATACGCCTGCTGCGCCCATCCCGCCGCCGATGCACATCGAGACGACACCATAGCGGCCGTTGCGGCGACGCAATTCGTTCAGCAGTTGGACGGTCAGCTTGGTGCCCGAGCAGCCCAGCGGGTGGCCGAGGGCGATCGCGCCGCCGTTGACATTGACTTTGTCCGGGTCGAGGCCCAACTCGCGCACGACGTAGTACGCTTGCGATGCAAACGCTTCGTTGACTTCAAACAGGTCGATGTCCGCTTGCGACAGCCCTGCTTTTTGCAACGCTTTCGGAATCGCCGCCACCGGGCCGACGCCCATGATGTCGGGATCGACGCCCGCCACCGCAAAGGAGCGGAACACCGCCAGCGGCTTCAAGCCCAGTTGCGCCGCACGCTCGGCGCTCATCACGACGGTCGCCGCCGCGCCGTCACTGGTCTGCGAAGAATTGCCCGCCGTCACCGAGCCCTTGACGTGAAACGCCGGGCGCAGACGAGCCAAGCCCTCCAGGCTGGTATCGGGACGCACGCCTTCGTCGGTGTCGAACAGGAATTCGCGGGTCTGCACCTTGCCGTTCTCATCCACGCTCACCTGCTGCACCGGCACCGGCACGATCTCGTCCTTGAACTTGCCGGCCGCGATCGCCGCCGCCGCCCGTTGGTGCGAGCGCACGGCGAATTCGTCCTGCATCTCGCGGGTCACGCCGAAGCGCTGCGCCACTTGCTCCGCCGTGTAGCCCATGCCCATGTAGATCTCCGGCAGGTTGTCGACCAGCCACGGGTTCGGAGCCAGTTTGTAGCCGACCATCGGCACCATCGACATGCTTTCCACACCGCCCGCGATCATCGTGTCGGCCATGCCGCACATGATCTTCTCTGCGGCGATGGCGATCGTTTGCAGACCGGACGAGCAGAACCGGTTGACCGTCATGCCCGGCGTCGAAGTCGGCAAGCCGCCGCGCAGGGCGACGATCCGCCCGAGGTTCATCCCTTGTTCGCCTTCCGGAATCGCGCACCCGATGATGCAGTCCTCCACCTCGCCCGGGTCGATGCCCGGCGCGCGGTTCAACGCCTCGCGCACGACCAGGCCGCCCAAGTCTTCCGGCCGCGAGTTGCGAAGCGTGCCTTTATGCGATTTGCCAACGGCGGTTCGCACCGCCGATACGATCACTGCTTCACGCATTCTCTGTCCCTCCTCTGTAAGTTCCGTGGAAGCAAGCCCGCCGCTAGTTGCGCAGCGGCTTGCCTTTCGTCAACATGTACTGCATCCGTTGCTGGGTCAGAGGTTCTCCGCACAGGGAGAGGAACGCTTCCCGCTCCAAGTCGAGCAGGTATTGTTCGCTGACCTCCGTGCCCGCCGGCACGCGTCCGCCCGCCAGCACGAACGCGACCTTCTCCGCGATCTTCAGGTCGTGGTCGCTCGCGTAGCCGCCTTGCTTCAGCGTCCAAGCCATCAGCTTCATCGTCGCATAGCCCGCCTCGCCGACCACTTTGATCCGCGGCGGCACCGGGGCGCGGTAGTTGTCGGCCAGTGCCAACACCGCCTGTTTCGCATCGTGGAGCAGGAAGTCTTGGTTCGCCGTCATCCGATCGGACTTGCGCAGGTAGCCGAGCTCCTGCGTGTCGCGGAACGAGGTGCCGACTTTCGCCATCGCGATCGTTTCAAACGTGCGGTTGACGAACGGCTGCAGGTCGATGCCCGCCGGCACGTTCTCGATGTTGCGCAACAGCAGCTCTTTGTTGCCACCGCCGCCCGGCAACAGGCCGACGCCGACTTCGACAAGGCCCATGTAGGTCTCTGCCGCCCCGACCACCTGATCGGCCGGGAACACCACTTCCGCGCCGCCGCCGAGCGTCATGCCAAACGGCGCGGCGACGACCGGCTTGTCGAGGTATTTGAGCGCCATCGTCGCTTGCTGGAACTGCCGCACGACGAGGTCGATCTCTTCCCAGTTATCGTCTTGCGCTTCCATCAGTATCTGCATCAGGTTCGCGCCGACGCAGAAATTCGATGCTTGGTTGCCGATCACAAGGCCGCGATAATTTTGCGACACTTCCTTGACCGCATAGTGCATCATCTGTACGACGTCGGTGCCGATCGCTTGCTTCAAGGAATGGAACTCCAAGCAGGCCACCCCGTCGCCGAGGTCGATCAGGGAAGCGCCCGTGTTCTTCTTGATCAGGCGGCCTTGTTCCTTGAGCGCCGCCAAGGAGATGATCTCCGGGTTCTGCTCCACGCCTTGGAAGTCGCCTTTCAGCGTATAGAAGGACAGTCCCTCCTCCCCTTTTTCATAAAAGGAGGTCTTGCCTTGTGCCAGCAGGTCTTTGACCCACGTCGGCACCGTCTCGCCTTCTTCCTCCATCCGCGCCACCGACTTGGCGACACCGAGCAGGTCCCACGTCTCAAACGGGCCGGTCTCCCAGTTGAAGCCCCATTTCATCGCCCGGTCGATGTTGACGATGTCGTCGGCGATCTCGCCCGCTCGTTCGGCGGTGTAGAGCAGCGTCCGCTTCAACACGCTCCAGAGAAATTGAGACGCCGCATCCTGTCCGTAAACGAGGGCGCGCAGCTTTTCTTTCGCCGTCTTCTGCATCTTCGCCGCCTCGTAGGAGGCCGACTTCAACTTGCGACGCGGGCGGTATTCCATCGTCTCGTAATCGAGCGCGAGGATCTCCTTGCCTTCTTTCCTAAAGAAGCCTTGCTTCGCCTTCTGCCCCAACCAGCCGCGCTCGACCATCTCGCGCATGAAGCCGGGGATGACGAACGTCGCTTTCTCCTGTGCATCCTCCACCGTGTCATGCACGTTGTTCGACACGTGACAGAACGTATCCAGCCCGACGATGTCCAGCGTGCGGAACGTCGCCGACTTCGGACGGCCGAGGATCGGACCGGTCAGCGCATCGACTTCATCGACGCCGAGCCCGCGCTTGGCCATCTCCTGCACCGTGACCATCAGGCCATACGTCCCGATGCGGTTGGCGATAAAGTTCACCGTGTCTTTGGCGAACACGACGCCTTTGCCCAGCCGCTTTTCCGCATAGCCGGACAGGAACTCGATCACCTCCGGCTGCGTATCCGGTCCGGGGATGATCTCCAATAACTTCATATAACGGGGCGGGTTAAAAAAGTGCGTGCCAAGGAAATGCTCGCGAAACTCTTGCGACCGCCCTTCTGCCATCGCGGCGATCGACATGCCCGACGTGTTCGACGACACGATCGTGCCGGGCGTGCGCACCGTTTCGATTTTTTCAAACAACTGCTGCTTGATCGCCAGGTTCTCGACGACCACTTCGATGATCCAATCGCACTCGGACAAGCGGTGCAGATCGTCCTCCAAGTTGCCGATCTCGATCAGGCGCAGGTCCTGCGGGCGGTAGAGCGCGGCAGGCTTCTGCTTGAGCAGCCCGTCGCGGCCGCGTTTGGCATATAGGTTGCGATCTTGTTCCGGATCTTTCGGCACGATGTCGAGCAACAGGCTCGCCACCCCGACGTTGGCGAGGTGTCCGGCGATTCCGGCGCCCATCACGCCGGCTCCCAACACCGCGACTTTGCGAATCTTCCGTTCCATCTCCATGCCCTCCTCTACGTCCAATCAACTCTTCTTCCCAAATGTATGGCTCGGACGGAATGAATATCTCTGTTTCTCCGCGAATGGCCCGACACAACCAAACGGTCGGTCGGTTCGCGGTAAAAAAAGAGAAAATTGACTGTTCAGTACAAATTTCTTATGTATTCTATTCGTCGATCCTCGTCCGAATTCCTGCTGAGTTTTGCCGAAATGACGAGGAATTTTTTCTTATCTGAAAATGATTCGCCGTGCTAGGTTTATAGGTTCGCGAATCTGGCAAATCTGGTTAGCAGAATCCAAGAACCTACTACGGAGGTTGAGAGAATGATGCAACGCATGCTCACACTGTTCCTGACGCTTGGACTGCTGATCACCATGTTGACCACACCGGTCTCGGCAGCGTCCTCGTCCGACCTGCTCAAATCGGTCGACTATATGTACGGCAACCCGGATACCGGCCTGCTCTACGGGCCGCCGCTCGCCGCCTTCTCCGGCATCACCCGAGAGAAGGCCAAGCAGAGCGTCCCGGTCTCACGCTCCGGCGCCAAAAACCTGCTCAAAGACGTACTCCGCTACGTACCCGATACGCTGACCTACCAAGTGAAGTCGGGCGACTCGCTCTATGAGATCGCCCAAACGTTCCACACCAAGATCGACACGCTCGTTGCGATGAACAACATCGCCAACCCGTCTCTGCTCAACGTCGGACAGCGCCTGCAAGTTCCGAATCAAGAGAAAACGCAGATCAACACCGGCCTGATGATCGACCGCGTGATCAACGCCACGCTCACCGCCTACACCGCCGGGCCGGAATCGACAGGCAAATACCCCGGTCACCCCGGCTATGGCGTCACCGCCAGCGGCCGCTACGTGCAGGAAAATCACACGATCGCCGTCGACCCGCGGATGATCCCGCTCGGCACCAAAGTGTACATCGAAGGACTGGGCGTTCGCGTGGCCGACGACACCGGCGGAGCGATCCAAGGCAACCGTATCGACGTGTACATGTCCGACCTCAACGCCGCGATCCATTTCGGCGTGAAACGCAATGTGAAAGTCTACATCCTGAAAGACGGCAAGGAAATCAGCGCCTGACGTTCGATTTCCTCCGGATCACAAGTCGACAAAAAGCGAAGGGCAGTACGCGCCCTCCGCTTTTTGTCCTACCTCCGCTTTGCCTTTTATAAAAACAGTCGCACCAAAGCGATGCCGCCCATCCCCGTGATCACCGTGAGAAACAGCGAACGAGTCTTCCACGCCACGAGGAACGTCGGCACCGAGATCCAGAAATACAGGTTCGACCACGACAGGTCGAGACGCTGCCCGTCCTCGACCAACACGAGCACCGGTGCGAGCATCGCCGCCAGCACCGCGACCGGCACATAGCGCAACCAGGTGATCACCAGCGGTGGGAGCGTGCGCCCGGCCAGCACCCAGACCGGAAGCAGGCGCGGGATCAACGTGACCAACGCCATCAGCACGATCGTCAACCAGATCATTTTTTCGTCCATGCGTCCAACACCACCCCGATCGTCGCGCCGATCACCGTTGCGATGATCACCGCCCAAGTTGTGACGCCCAAGAGCGTCAAGCCGATCGAAAGCAGACCGGTCAGCACGGCCACGATCACCATGTTCCGATGCTGAATCTGCAAGATCAGCAGCGCGACGAACATCGCCGGCAGCGCATAATCAAGCCCGAACACTTCGACATCGGTGAAAAGGGTCCCTGCGACATACCCGAGCAGCGAACCGACCACCCAGGACAGCTGAGAGGTGATGTTCACCGCAAAAACCTGCCCTTTGCTCGGCACTTCCTTGTGAAACTGCAACGAGTGCAGAGCGAACGCCTCATCGGTCAGCTCTGCTGCGAACAACAACCGTTGCCATTGCGGCCAGCGGCTCAGATGCGGAGCCAGTGCCGCCGACATCAGCAGATGGCGCAGATTGACGACAAACGTCGTGAACACGATCGACAACATCGGTTGCCCTGCCGCGAACAGGGCGGCCGCGATCAACTGCGACGACCCCGCGTACACGATCAGCGACATCAACACCGTCGAAAACAGCGACAGGTGCGCTTGGTCGGCCAACACACCGTACGCAAAGCCGATCGGCAGGTAGCCCATCACCACCGGCATCGCTTGCAACATCCCGCTTATGATCGGGGACTGCCCTCCGCCCGCGTTGCCTTTGATCATCATCTCAGCCAAGTGGCCACCTCTTTTCTTTCGCACCGCGAACCATTCCAATACTTCTATTATAAGGAGCCGCGCCAAATAAAAAAGACTTGCGAGCCAAAAAATCGCAAGTCGTTCGACAATTTCCTAGGAAATATTCCGCATCAGGCCGACTTTGTCGGTTCCGCTGGAGCTTCCACAAGGCCTGTCGATTCCAAGCGAACCGCGAACAGGTCGTGCGTAAACAGTCGAATCCGCTCCAGCGGTTGCACACCGCGCAGCAACGTGCCGGGAATATAGAAGCGCATCGGCTCTCCGGCTACGAGCAGGGTGATCTGATACAGGTTGCCGATGTACGGCACTTTCAAACGATGCACCTCTTGGATCGTGCCGGTGACAAGATCCAACTCTTCCGGTGCGGAAACGAGTCGTTCACAAGCCGTATAATACATCGCGACAAGCGCGGTGTTGGTGTAAGCGGACAACGAGAAGAGGAAAACTCCGATGCCTCCGACTCCGATCACGCTCGCGAGCAGCCAATCGGTGACGCTGTCGGTCAGCCAGTTCCAGACTACGCCGCCCAGCACGGCGAGCACCACGATTACAGACAGGATGACGATCCGTTTGAGTCGGTGCTGCTTGCCTTGCCATTCCGTCGCACGTCGTTTCATGTCTTGCGTCATGCCGAGCACCACCTTTCTACTCCTCCAAAAAAAGTGACTCCCTCCATTATGACATGTATCACCAGACAATTCCGTGCAAAATTCTTGCCGAAGCAAGCAATAAAAGGCTATGATGGAAACAGACGTTTAAGTATGCAGAACATTCAGGAGGGTTCACCTATGGAATTTCCGAACTACCACCACGTCTCCCCCGCCCGCGTGCGCTTCGCCGAGACGGATGCCAACGGGCACATGAGCCATGTGACGGCGGTGATCTACATGGAGGTGGCGCGTTGCGACCTGTTGGCGAAGCTCGGCTTCTTCGATCATGAGCGGATGGTGCAGGAAGGCAAGACGTTCGTCCTCGCCAAGCAGTCGGTCGAATACCGCAACCAAGCCTACTACAACGAACCGTTGCACACCTATTGCCGCGTGTCGCGCGTCGGCAGCTCCAGCTGTGACATCGACTACCTGATCGTCCACGCGGACAAAGGCACGCTGATCTGTGTCGGCACGAGCACGCTCGTTCATTTTGACGCTCATGCGCAGAAGAGCACGCCGCTGCCGGACGACTTTGCGCAGCGACTGGAGGCGTTGGCGCAACCGTATGCGCCGTAAACCCGTCCGAACATAAGAAAAAGCCCCTTTCGTCAGTTCAACTCACGGCGAAAGGGACCACCTCCTATGGATGGAGCAAGCGGGTGCTCGTTCCGATCCGACTATTTTGTTTTATCAATGGACGTCGACAGGTCTTACTTTACGACTTCGATCGGACCCTCGCCGCGCTTCAGCAGTTTCGGGTAAGCAGTTTCCGGGTTCAGTACTTTCAGCAGGTGGTTGATCGCGACCTCAGGGTCAACGGTGTCGCCACAGGTGTAGCAGTCCATCGCTGCAAAGCCTTTTTCCGGGTAGGTGTGAATCGACAGATGCGACTCGGACAACAGAACCAGAACGGTTGCTCCTTGCGGTTCAAATTGTTTGTGCTGAACGGACAAAACGGTTGCACCGCTTTTCTCCGCAGCTTCCACCATGTGTTTTTCCAATTTCTCGGCGTTGTTGATGAGATCAAAGTTGATCCCCCATGCGTCCACCGCGACGTGTCTCCCGTAAGTAGAGTAATCCAGCATCTACTTCGGCCCCCTTCCTATCAAACAATTTTTTAGTCATTGTTCGCTAGGACCTACGTCATTCACTAGAGGGGGAAGGTTAGTCCAGTGAGGTCCCAACCCTTTTCAGTGAATCCTGGTTCCTATTGTCGTTTGACTCAACAGCAAAGAGAATATCATGTTTTGGTACATACTTCAATAGGTTTTTCCAAAGTTTTTGCCGCCCGTTTTTTTCTAATTTTCGACACGGCTCATAAAAAATCGGCAATGTCGGATTTTGACGAATAAATATGCACCTCGTCCCGTCTACCGATCATCTGTCTACCTATTGAAGACACGCAGGCAGAAAAGTAACCCTGCCGCGTAACGGGCAAGGTTACCTTTCCTGTTTATGAAAGCATACGTAGTTGTGTGACTACGGGTTCAGAGCGCCCGGAGTCGGGTTGGACGTGGTGGTCGGGGACCATTCGCCGCTATCGGTATAGCGGTACCACGAAACGTCATACGAAGTAGACGGGTAGGAATGTTGGTCGACGATGTTGCCGCCCAAGTCGAGCAGGGTCACGTCGTCGCCGCTGTTGTTGAACACGGAGCCGCTCGGCTCGTAGACGTAGTAGCCGCCCGCCGGGATCACGGTGCCGCTTGCAATCGTGTGCGGAGCGGTGCCGCCGCCGACGATGTCGTCGATCACGTAGCCGGAGAGGTCAACGTCCACGGAGTTCGGGTTGTAGAACTCGATGAACTCGTTGGAGAACGTTCGGCTCGGAGCGGGCAGGATCTCGTTGATCAGGATCGGCAGCGAAGTGGTCGAGCCGCCGCCGGTCGAACCGCCTGTGGAACCGCCTGTGGAACCACCCGTAGAGCCGCCGGTGCCACTGTTGGTGCCGCCGCTCTCCTTGGTGATGTAGGAGGTGCCGTTGATCGTGTAGTGAACGCCATCGGTCGAGGTCAGAATGACGTTGCCGTCGACGGTGTTGCCGGAAGCGTCACCGGTTTGGTAGACCTTGCCGTATGCAGCCAGACGGTCGACAACCGCGTTGTCCGGATGGCCGTAGGAGTTCTTGCCGGTCGAGATGATCGATTGCAGCGGTTGCAGCGTATCGACGAAGTATTGGTTCGAAGAGTGCGAGGATCCGTGGTGGTCGACGCGATACACTTCGATCGAACCGACTTTCGGTGCGACGGCCGACTCGATGTCCGCGTAGCCGTAGCCGCCTGCGGAGTTCCAGTAGTTTTCGCCGGACAGGTCGCCTGCGACGAAGTAGTCGAACTCGTTGAAGGTCAGCTTCAGTGCGATCGAGTTGTCGTTCTCACCGACGACGGTGACGCCGGACGCTTTGCCGGTCGCGTTGTTGCCTGCGGAGACGACTTGCACGGACAGGGACGCGCCCATGTCGATCGTGTCACCTTCTTGGATCGTGGTGCGGTTTGCGTTGTTGCGCTTGTTGGTGACATAGTCGTAGTACGTTTGATACAGGGTGGAGCTGTACGCGTTGCGGTCACCGCCGCGGTCGTAGGTCGTGCCGACCGTTACCCCGTAGTTGCGGAGCAGGTTGACGTAGTCGCCCATGTGGTCCGCATGGTAGTGCGTGACCAAGATGTAGTCCAGATGTTTGGTGCCAAGGACCGACTGGATGTAGTTCGCGATGTTCTGTGCGTTGCTTTGGTTGACGTCAACCAGCATCGACTTGCCTTCCGGAGAGACGATCAGGGTTGCGTCGCCTTGTCCGACATCGATGGAGTTGATTTGCAGTTGACCCGGTTGCCAAGCGGTCGGGTTGGCTGCATTGGCCGTGTTTGCGGTAGACGAGGACATCGCGGCGGTCATGCCCAAAGTCAGGGCGACGGCCAGTGCCGCTTGCGCTACCTTCTTCAGCGAAGAACGAAACATGGTCTTGGTGTGCCTCCTTAAAATCGATTCAATTTTGACGTACATTTTCATTATACAGCGAATCTATAAAAAATCCATACGACTTTTGTAATAGTTTTTTAAAGTTCCTGAAAATTCATTTGGAACATCTTAGGATGGTCGTCCTTTTTCTGGGGAGCATCGGCGGCTCGGGTTTCGGTCATACTACGAAACGAAACCGCCACACATCTGAAAAAGGAGGGCCTCCGATGGACATCAACCACGGCAATGTCAGCCAATCCGTCGACGCCTTTTGCCAGACGATCTGGGATCAGTACGAAGAGCAGGCGAACACGCTGCCGGCCGAAGTGACGATCAACAACGTGGGCACGGGGATTTTGGCGAAAGTGGATGAAGACGGCCTTTTCTTTGAAGCGAACGGCGAGGAGTTCGACATGGAGGAGTTCTTCATGGAGAACAACTTCCAATCGGACACCCTCGGATTTCGCCCGATGCACTGATATTTCGTGCATCCGATCCTCCTCAACGCAAAAAACCCCTGAGAAGGTCTCAGGGGTTGCGTTTTGACGAGCAAGGCTTACATGCCGGCCTTTTTCGCCCATTCTTTCAGTTGGTCAGCCATGGTGTTGAACGGCTCGGTCGGGCCATCGGTCTTGATCACGGACGCTTGCTTGCGGCCGCCGCCTTTGTTCCCGCCCTTAGGGCCGCGGCGCGGACGATCCGCGTTCGCCGGCTTCTCGAGGGTCTCCTTGATGGAGAGAGAGATCTTGCCGTTGTCTTCTACGTTCAGCACTTTCACTTGAACGGTGTCGCCTACTTTGAGAACATCGTTGATGTCGTTAACAAAGGTATGCGAAACTTGGGAGATGTGAACGAGGCCGGTTTTGCCCTCAGCTACCTCCACAAACGCGCCAAACGGTTTAATACCAGTGACTTTGCCTTCTACAACAGAACCTACTTGAATCGACAAGTTGCAACGCTCCTTTAAACACAACAAAGATAGCCCCTATTATACAGTTTTCCTCGTGAAAACACCAGCGCAAAATATACAATTGCCAGCGTCGAGCGAATTTGGTATCATAAATTATCAGCCCATACAAATATTGGGCAACAGGAGGTAAGTTTCAATGCAAGGTACTGTTAAATGGTTCAACGCAGAAAAAGGCTACGGCTTCATCGAGCGCGAAGGTGGCTCCGACGTATTCGTCCACTTCTCCGCGATCCAAACCGATGGCTTCAAATCCCTCGAAGAAGGACAAAGCGTGGAGTTCGACATCGTCGAAGGCGCACGCGGCCCGCAGGCTGCTAACGTTACCAAGCTGTAATTCGAACGAAGAATCGTTTTGATATACAGATCCACGTGAATCCCACACCCCTTGGTCGAACGACCGGGGGTGTTTTTTTGTGCCCTCTATAAAAAAGAGCCTGCCTCCGCGGCCCCTGTTGCCACGGAAGCAGGCTTACTTTTTTTACGAGCCGCACTTGACCCACCACGCATAGGCGTCGGTCAACGTCGGGGTCACTTGGCTGACTTCTTCATAAGGAACGACGGTCGCCACTTCCCGCACGCAGACGGCGTCGGTGCCGCGCTTGACTTCGGAGACGATGCGACCGTCACTTGCGCTCGGCAGTTCCGGCGAGATGTACTCCCAGACTTTGCCTTCCACCCACTCGTAGGCCGTGTGCGCCGAGACGGTGACCGCTTCCTTGTCCGGGTGCAGCAGGCAGACCGTATCGAACAGCCCCTCCGGCGTTTCCGTCACATCGCTCGCCAGCACGACGATGCGCTCTTTGGCCAGCTCGCACAGCGTGTGCGCGAAATGCATCCGCTCCTGTTCGGCTAATCCGCCAAGCAGGTCATCGAGCAGTAACAACTGCGGATCGGACAAAAGCGCTTCCGCCAGTCGCACCCGTCGCTGCATCGCACAGCTCAATTCTCGGACGCGATGGTCGGCGAAGGCGGTCAGCAACACGCATTCGATCACCGCCCGCACCTGTTGCTCCAAGCTGTCGGACGCGATCTCCCGCTTGTGCGCCGCTTCCGTCACGTATTCGAGAACGGTCAGTTCTTGGCTTCCTTCCCATGTGCCATTCAGATAGCATACCTTGCCGGAGAATCCCCGGTCCGTTACCGTGTCGTTCGTCGCGTGCATCTCCGACAGCGTTTGCAGCAAACGCGTCTTGCCTACACCCTTCGGTCCGACCACTCCATTCAGACCGGTTGCAAATTGCAGTCCCTTTACTTGAAACATGAAAATCCCTCCTGACAGCAGGTGATGCCACAACACAACCTATGCCCTCGGCACAGGCTCCCCTTTTAACTACTCATATAGACGCTGCGCCCCCCCTTTACGTTTCACTTTTTACGCGAAATTTTTCCACTTTTCCCGATTCTCGTCGAGATTTTCCATAATCGCATCGACTTGCTAAAATCAGGCAGGTTATTCATGAGGCTGGGACAGTCGCATGGAGCCGCTTTTCTCCGTATCTCTATAGAGTTCAGGATGGAAGAGGAGGCGGCAGACCGATGCAGTTGACCAGCGCATTTTTTCACAAACGAGACATCTCGCAGATGAAGCGGGAGGAATTGGAAGACCTCGATCATCACCTGCTGAACCGCGAGCGTCTGCTCAAGCAGAAGATGGAGCAGATCGGCCGCGATTTGGCGGAGATCGCCAGCGATCGACAAAAGATTCAACTCTCACAGGCGAAAACGCCGCAAGCGTAAACACGACGAGGGCGCGACAAGCAAATTGTCGCGCCCTTTTTTTGCCATTCTCTTGTGAATATCGTATCTTTGGACGGAAGAATCTGTTAATCTATAAGTAAGAATCACACGTGTAGAGGAGGGCGGTTGATGTGACACAGCCTGAGCGAACCCGAAGCTTTTTCTTGAGGTTGAGCACGGCACTTTCGGGATGCGCGGCTTTTGTCGGCATCGGATTCGCATGGGATTCTTCCCTCGACGGACAACGTTCGACAGGAGGGTTGCTGGTGACAGGTCTTGCTGTCGCTTGGCTCTTGCTGAGCGTCTATTGGCACGCAGTTCGATCGGCTCAGCAAAGTACGGTCACCCCTCCACCGGCTGAACGTGGCGAATTTGCCCTGACCGCCGAATGCAAGGCGTTGCTTCATTCGATCGGCTTGGGAATCGTCGTCGTCGACCGTCATTCGCACATCCTGTTCGCCAATCGGGATTTTCTAAACATGTTCGACGCCGAGCAGGAGCGGGTCCACAACGAACCGCTGCGCAACGTGCTGCTCGCCGGACACGGCGCCTCGCTGTCCCTATCACAGCGCCTCGCCGACCTCTGCCTGCAGACGGAGGAGAAGCAGGCGGCGAGCTTCGATTTGCCGCTTGATGACGGACAATTCAAACATATCCAGGTCAGCGCCTCGCCGATCCGCAATCGAGAAGGACAAGCGCTTGGCGTGTTGCTGGTCTACCAAGACCGCACGTCCGACCGCGAGATGGAAGAGCATATGCGCAAAAACGCCCACCTGGAGACGGTGTCCCAGATGGCCGCTTCGATCGCCCATGAGGTCCGCAACCCGATGACCAGCGTGCAGGGCTTTTTGCAATTGATGGGCCGCGAGATCGATCCGGCGCACACCCATTCCAAATACCTGCACGTCATGGAGGAAGACCTCAAGCGGATCAACTCGATCATCACCGAGTATCTCAATTTCTCGCGGATGGGCACACACGATTCGTTCGAAGACGTCTGGATCGGCACGCTGGTCGCCAACGTCTGCACGCTGATCGAGAGCGAAGCAAACCTCAAGGGCATCTCGCTCGACCTGATCGGTGACGGCGAGAACCCGCTGCTGATCGCCAACCCCAACCGCTTGAAGCAGGTGCTGATCAACTTGGCCCGCAACGCGATGGAGGCGATGAGCGAGGACGAGCAGAGCCAAGGCGGCGTGCTGCGCCTCGGGCTGACGTCGACGCGCGACGAGATCTGTCTGACCGTCAGCGACACCGGCCCCGGCATTCCGGCCTCCGAGCTGTCGGATATCTTCAACCCTTTTTATACGACCAAGAAGACGGGCACCGGCCTTGGGCTGTTCGTCTGCAACAAGATCATTCGCGAACACAAAGGCACGATTCGCGTGCAGTCAGAGCCGGATCACGGCACGACCTTTTTTATTCATCTTCCGAAGAATCGGCTGTTTGAAGCTGATTGAGTTCTCGGTAGCGCTCTAGGTAGCGAGCGGCCGATTCGTCATCGTTTTGCATCGTGGCGACCATCACCAAGTTGGCCAAGGCCAGTTCGTTCGCGTCGTCCAAGGTCAGTGCCTGTTCGAAGCGATCGTGCGCCTCCGGGTAGCGCTTCAGACCGGCGAGCAGCGAGCCGATGTGGATCTTCAGCCAGATGTTGTCGGGGTTTCTCGCTTCGACCGCCTGCAGGCATTCCAATGCCTGATCGTGCCGTCCCTCTTGGCGGTAGTATTCGGACAGCACGACGACCGAGCTTTGGTGATCGGGCAGGATCTCGATCAGCGTTTCGAGCATGCTCATCGTCCAGTGCCAGCCTTTGGCCTCGATATCCGGCGGCAGACCGTCGTCGAGCCACCCACGCACGCCCTCCACCAAGCGGGTGGCCAAGTCCATCCGCTCCTCCGTTTTGTCCACCAACTGCTGCACGCCTTGAAACAGGCAGTGCACCCACTCGACATGTCGACCCTGTTCCTCCAGATGGTCCGCGTAATTCACATAGACGTTCCAATGCGAATCGACCGCTTTCATCCCCGCTTGAAACGCTTCCTCCGCCGCTTCCGTCTCCCCCGCCTGCAACAGCGCGACGCCGAGGTTGGCGTAAAAGGCGCCGGAGATCGGCGACAGTTCGACCGCTCGGCGAAACAGCTCCGCCGCTTCCAGCGGGCGTTTCGATTCGCCGAGGATCACGCCGAGTTCGACGAGCAGCGGGATGTTGTCGGGCTCGCGAGTCACGCCTTCGCGCAGGACGTGTTCCGCTTCTTCGAACTTGCCTTGCAGGCGGTAACTGGCACCCAGTTGATGATGTGATACGAATTGAAGCGGTGCCAGCAGTTGGCAGCGCTCCAAACAGGTGATCGTCGCCGGGGCGTTGCCTTGGTGAAAATAGAGGTGCCCGAGCGCCTCCCAGCTTTTCGGCAGGTCGTCGCGCCACAGCACCAGCCGCTCCAGCGCGATCACGGCCGCTTCCAGCGAACCATTTTCCGCCAAGCCGTAGTCGAGTGCCGTGCCGATCAGCTGTTCCACGCCGTCGTCCCACGTCGGATCGAAATCGAGCGCTTCAAAGAAGAGATCGAACATCACCAGCGGATCTTCGGCCGCCCCGCCGATCTCAAACGCCATCAGCCGGTCGATCGCACAGAAAAAGGCGGCGACCGCCTCCCACCTTGCAGACAGTTCCGCGCAGGCGAGGTCCAAGCCGTGCTCCATGTCGGGCACGATCTCCGCCAGCAGTTCCTCGAGCAACGCACCGAACAGTCGGCGCGCATCGGCCATCTCGCCCACGAAACTTTTTTCCAACGTGTGACCGTCCGATACGCGGACGAATTGCAGATCGACACGACCCCGCTCCGCAAATTCCGACCGCCCGCAGACGACCAACTCGGCTTCGTAATGTTCCCCCAGTTTGCGCAGCTCCTCCGGCTCCTGTTTCACGCCGGGGACGAGAAAGACGGTCTCCTCCTCCTCTTCCGTGCAATAGGGAACGAACTGCGTGTGCAAACCCGGCACCTCTTCCAAGCGCAGGCTGAGGTAGCGGGGCACCTGTCGTCCGAAGGTGCCCTGTCGTCCGTCATAAGGCGTTTCCTCGTCGCGCAAAAACACGCTCCAAGGCAGAAAAAGCACTCGTTTCAAGGAGGCTCCCCTCGCTTTCTGAAAAAGGTTGGGCCATTCGGCGAAAAATGACCATTTATGCTATCAATTGACAGGAATCGTGCCTGTAAAAAGCGAAGTAAGCAAGGAAAATTCTCGCTTCACAAAACAAAGGAGGTTATGTTGTTTGGCGCAGCACTGTCGATTGACACGCACACGATTCACCGTCGTCCTGCTGGCCGTTTTCACGTTGCTGTTCACCCTGTTCCCTTCAGGTTCGATACAAAAAGCGCACGCGGCCGCATCGCTGTCGTTATCCAAGAGCGTTTTTGCCGTCGGGTATCCGACCGCGACGGTCACGCTGACCACGGATGGTCTGTATCTGCTGAAACAGGACACGCATCTGTACCTGTACGATGCGAACGGCAGCAGCAAGTCTTCGGTCATCTCCGACGTACGGGTAAAAGATGACCAGCATTTGACGTTCTCCCTGCTTCCGGGGCTTCCCCAAGGCGACTACAAGCTCGTCGTGATGTCGTACAGCACGGTGACGTTGGATCTGAACGTCCTGACCGGCTATGACCCGACCGACGTGATCGTCTCGCCGGGTTCCGACCTCGACATTCGGGTCGATTGGCAAGACCCGACGGCCAAGGACATCGATTCGATCATTATCCAGTATGGTCCAATCGGCCAATCGTATTACCCCTTTACCGAATCTGCCGCGCTTGGAGATAAACATATTACCCTCCACCAGAATTTAGAGCACGGCAAAGCGTATCAGCTCAAAATCTACACGAGAAAGGCGAACGGCGAAACCACGGCGGGCATGGAGTTCACCAACGGCGGTCGCGGCTACAAGGCGGTCGATGCGACGCCTCCGCACGATCTGACCGACCTGCGCGTGGAGGCGGTGCAAAACGGCTTCCACCTGAGCTGGACCGATCCGGGCGACCTTGACCTCGACCTGATCACCGTCCAGTATGCCGAACACGGCACGACCAACTGGCAAGGCAACGCCGTGGTCTCTCGTGGGGCGCAGACGGTGGAGTTTCGTGAGATGAACACGGCGAAGCGCTATGATTTCCGCTTTACCAAGACCGACACCTACGGCAACTGGTCCTACCAGATCGATACGCATGGCGGCTTCGGCTATACGTTCGACACGGAGCAGCCGCGCGAAGTCAGTTCCCTGCATGCCTCACCGCAGTCGGATAACGCGGCGGAGCTGACTTGGAACGATCCGACGACCGAAGACTTCCACCATGCCAACGTCTACCTGCACCAAGAGAACACCGACCATTGGGTCAAAATCGGGCGTGTCGACAAAGATGTCGAGTCCTATAAGCTGACCGGGCTGGCGGCGAATATCCGCTACGAAGCCCGCGTGACGGCTGTGGACAAGTACGGCAACGAAACGACTTACGGAACCACGACCCGATTTACCGTAAAAACGGTCGATGTGAGCTACCTGACCGCGTCGAATACGTTCTCCCTCAGCCAAGAACCGCAAGGCGGCTTGGAGTTGAAGTGGGACACCGATCGAGTGTCGAGCATCGACTACTCCCAGTTTAAGGTGATGTACGCGCCGCTGAGCGAAGCGGATGACGATGACGCCTTCCGCGAAGTCACCTTGACCAACAGGACGAACAAGAGCGCGATCCTGCGCGATTTGCCGAGCGGCACGTATGTGATCCAACTGCGGTTGTTCGACAGCCACGGCATCGACCAAGTGCTGGGCTCCACGTTTGACAACGACGGCTATGGCTATTACGTGTCCGGCAACAACAGCAACCTGCCGCACGAACTTGACGACGTGCGCATCCAGCCGGACAGCGGACGCAACCTGCTGCTGACGTGGAACGCGGCGAGCACCGACGGCACGCATGTCGAGGTGTACTATGCGGAGCGTTCCACCGCCCCGAGCTGGCATCTGGCCGCCAAGGTGGATAAGCGCGACCAGCGTTATTTGCTCCAAAACCTCTCGACTACGAAAAATTACTTCCTGCGCCTCGTCGTCCTCGATGAGAATCGCAACCGCACGTCGGCCGGCGTCACTTATGACAACAGCGGCTACGGCTACAACGTGCTAGGCGGCGATACCTACCCGCCGCACGAAGTGACCGCCGCGAGCGCCGAAGTGTCGATGAACACGGTGGCGATCACGTATGCGGAACCGAGCGATCCTGATTTTGATACGGCGAACATTTACGTCTACAAAGCGGGATCGACCGAATCGATTCAGCGCACGTCCGCATCGCGCGGGCAGCAGGGCACCGTGTTGCGCGATCTGATCGCCGGCACCAGCTATACGTTCCGCATCACTACGGTCGACACGTACGGCAACGAGTCGTCCGGGATCACGTTGACCAACAACGGCCAAGGCTATCTGATCCGCGACATGGGCGTCTCGATGAACGAAGTCCGCCATGCGCTCTTGATCCCGCAAACCAACAAGTTGACCGTGCGCTTCGAAGACCCGTTGAACGCCGATTACGACCATGCGGTCATCGCCTTGCGCAAACAGGGTACGCTGTCGAACGTGCAGACGAAGACCGCGAACAAAGGCACAAACGAAGTCACGTTTACCAACTTGCAGTCCAACCAGCCGTATCTCGTCAGCATCGTGGCCGTCTCGAGCAATGGCAAAGAGTCGAGCAGCATCACGCTGGGCGGCTCGACAGGCATCACCCTGTTGCCGATCCCGACGTTGAGCGATGCGCAAGTAACGGTCGGCGACAATCGCCTGTCCGTGTCTTGGAACGAACCGAGCAACTCCAAGTACACCGCCGTCTATGCACAGATCAAACCGCGAGGCAGTTCCGATTCGGCTTGGTTCGAACCGCTGATCGTGCAGCCGGGCACCGAGAAGGCGGTCTTCCACGGCCTCCCGAACGACGAGCGGTATGAAGTGCGCCTGACCGCCGCGGTCAACGATGCCGCCGCCGTCTCCACCGAATTGGACAACCACGGCTCCGGGTATCGCCCGGCCGACTTATCGCTTTATGCCACCCCGTCGACCATCGAACGGGCATCCTCCGGCACCCGCACGATCAAGCTGATCGGGTTGAACACACACTTCACGTGGACGGACGATTCGAGCGTCCGCCTGTATACCGCCAACGGTGCGAGCATCTCCTCGAAGATCGACCGCGTCGGCGGCGTCACCTCGGAGCAAGTTGAAGTGCGAGTCGACCGCGACCTGCCCGCCGGCACGTACCAAGTGGTGCTGGTCACGCCGAACGACGGCGAACTGCGCACGACGATCCGCGTGACCGATACGACCCCGACGTTGCTGCTGGACGGCTTGAGCACGAACGCGGTCGACTACAACTATTCAGCGTTTACGATGAAGCTGACCGGTGACGGCTTTACGCGCGATTCGGTCGTGCAGATCGATGAAGGCACCATCCTGACGCCTTCCTCGACCGGTGAGACGCAACTGTCCGTTCGCATGCCGACCAACCTGTTGCCTGGCGTCCACAAACTGACGGTCAAGAACGGCGATCTGATTTCGCAGCCCTTGGCATTTACCGTCTATCCGTTTCGCAGTACGCTGGAGATGACCTCATGGCCGTCTTCGCGCACGTCGACCTATCGCGGGTCGCTAAACGTGAAAAACTTCGACCGCTACAGCCGTGACGCGTTGGTTTACATCGTGATTCGTCGCAACGGCGAGGTGATGGAGACGAAGACGGAGTCCCTGTCTTTCACCGGCTATCAGACGAAAACGATCGATCTGGAGTTCGGCGGCTTGAACACGCCGTATGCGGACGGCCCGACGCACAACCTGTCCGTGCAGGCGTTCGTCGTCGATCCCTATTCGCAAGCGCCGCTCGCCGACGTGATGATTACCAACAAAGACTTGAAACTGTAAGGAGGTCGCACCATGCTACGCAAACGAAACATCCTCATCGGTTGCTTGGCCGCAGGCTTGTTGCTCTCCGGCGTTCCGTCCGTTGAGACGGCCTTGGCCGAAACGACGCTCGATGTGGAAGAAACAGGCTCCGGTGTGACCGTGCAAGGCTTCTACACCGATCAAGGCACACCGCTGGCCGGTGTGCCGGCCTTCCTGACCGTGCGCGGGACGGACGGCCAGCTCTACCACCTCGACCAAGTGCAAACGGCGTCTGACGGCTCCTACCGCTTCGAGTGGACGATGCCGAGCCAAGCGTCCAGCGGCTACTACACGGTGGAGGTACACATCCAAGGCGACAAGGAATCCACCGAATTTCACTACGAAGCGACCACAGACCAAGCGCCGATCCCGCCCGTCTCCCTGTCGCCCTATCGCTTCACCGGCGAACTGAACGGCGGCCAGCCCCAAATCGTGCTGGCCGAGACGGACGACGGCCTGTCGATTTCGCACAGCGGCGGTGTCACGTACGTCAACGTCACTGCGAGCAAAGCGCGCAGCCGCGTCTATTCCGCTTCCTCCGACGTCCATTACCTGACGATCTCCGTGCCGGAACGCGGTCGGACCGTCCAAGTAAATGTGCCCGGCTCGGTGATCGAGGAGATGCTGGACGAGTTCGGAGCGGACGCGCACCTGTTGGTGGCCGCCGAAGCGGGCAGTTACGACCTGCCGCTCAAGGCGGTCAATTCGCAACTGCTCGACGGCGTGATCACCAGAAGCGACGGCGCGTTGCAAGTGACGATCTCGTCGCAAGCGCAAACCCCGCTCTCCTCGATCAGCCGCGAGGTAACCGCCTTGGGGGCGCGCCAGTTGGTCGACCCGGTGACGTTTGGCGTCAACGCCGTCTACAGCTCCCAGACGATCCCGTTGCGCGATTACGGCTCCTCGTTTGTCCGCTATTCGATCAACCTGAGCGGAGCGGAGTTGAACCAAGGAGGAGGCCGTGCGCAAAGCACGTTGCTGGAGCACCCGAGAACGGGTGAGTTGGTCACCGCACCGTCCAAGTTGTATCGCGATTCGCTCGGCCACGGCAAACTGGTGATCACCCGAACCGGCAACGGCACCTATGCGGCGGTGGAAGCGGATCGCTCGTTTGGCGATACCCGCAATCGCACCGTCGAGAACCTCGCGTCGAAGTTCGTGATCTTCGGACGCTCCGAGACGCAGTTTGACCCGCGCGGCTCGCTGACTCGCGCCGAGTTCGCCACCCTGATGGTGCGGGCGCTCGGCCTGTCCGACAAGCAAGGGAGCGCGATCTTCAAAGACGTGCCGCGCACCAGTTGGTACCAAGAGCCGGTGGCGATCGGTTCGTCGCTCGGCCTGATCAACGGTTACTCGACATCGCAGTTCGCACCGCAGGACAAGATCACGCGCGAGCAGATGGCGGCGCTGCTCTCCCGCTCGCTGCAGTTTGTCAAAGGCCAGCGTCCCTATGTCGACACCACGCGGATTCTCGGCACGGTCAGCGACCGTGACAAGATCTCCGCATGGGCACGTGACGACATGGCGTTGGCACTGTCGGCCGGTCTGCTCTACACCAACCGGATCGACCAAATCGACCCGCAGCGCTATGCGACGCGGGAAGAGGCGGCCGAGATGCTTTCGCAACTGTTGAAATACCTGGACATGCTGTAAAGCATGTCCCCCTTCTCTAAATCGCACGACAAAAAAGGTACCATCTCCGCTTGCTTGGGGATGGTACCTTTTTAGTAGTTGATTTCAGTTGTCATAGTTGAACCAATACGGATTCTGTCATCCGACGGATGTCATCCAAATTGTAGCCCTCAGCTGTCACGCTCCTTTTTATCGGATAATCACCTGGGTACAAGCGGTTGTCATCTGTGTATATCGCGCTCCTTTCGCTGCTGATTTCATCAGGTCATGAACGCAGTACCTTCGGATTTCCCGTTTGGTCGGCCCTCCTTTGGCCCTCGCTTCGAGGTGTCGAGGTTGTTGTGGATTCAGTATAACCTAAGTTTTCTGATTATTAAAAATTATTCTGGTGCGATTTTTCGTCATCTTCCGCCATCAGCAATGATCTTCTCCGTTATCCGTCAAATTCCTCAAGAAAGCAAAAAAAGGCGAGGTCCGGAACAGACCTCGCCTCGCCTTGGATGGGTATTGTCGTTTCGCTTATTCCTTGCCTTCGATGTAGGTGGTCTTCAGGTCGAAGCCCACGCCGTACGGGAAGGACACAAAGTTTTTGACATACGGTTTGGTCGCATACGCGCGGCCACGGAAGAAGATCGGGCCGACCGGCATGTCGTCCATCAGCACTTTTTCCGCTTCGACCAACAGTTGCGCACGCTTCTTGACGTCGGAGGTCACTTTCGCCTCTTGGATCAACTTGTCGTACTGCTCGCTCTTGTAACCGACTTTGTTGAAGTCGCCGCCGGAGACGAACAGGTCGAGGAAGGTCATCGGGTCGTTGTAGTCGGCGCCCCACAGGGAGATGCCCACTTGGTAGTCCATCTTGCTTTCGCGTTGCAGGCGCAGTTTGAACGGTACCGCTTCCGGATCGACGGCGATGCCGAGCTTGGTCTTCCACTGCTCTTGCAGGAATTCGGCCGCTTTGCGTGCCACGTCGGAGTCGTCGACGAGCAGCTTCAGCTTGAAATCGGAGGCGGTCATCCCCACTTCCTTCAGGCCTTCTTCAAACAGCTTCTTCGCGTCGTCAGCGGAGACTTTCGGCAGGGTGTCGCCCGCATCGTCGCGGAACTGGCCGCCTGCGGAGTCGGAAGTGCCGACCGGAACGAAGCCGGTCGCACCGACGGTGCCGTTGTGGTAGATGATGTCGGCATACATGTCGCGGTCGACCGCGTAGGTCAGCGCTTTGCGGATCTTCGCGTTGTCCAGACCTTTGACGGTCGGGTTGAAGATCAGGTAGCCGTTGGTCAACTCCGGCACTTGGGTGTATTCCGGGGTGTCCTTGAAACGGTCGATGTGCTCGCGAACGAGGCCGACGCGATCGATTTCACCCGCGTCGTACATGTTGACGGCGGAGTTGGAATCTTTGACAACTTGGAATGTGACGGAGTCAAGCTTTACGGCGTCCTTGTCCCAGTAAGTATCGCTCTTGGTCAGCGTGATGCTGGCATCGCGTACCCATTCCTTGACTTGGAACGGACCGACGGACAGGATCGTCTCCGGCGAGGAACCGTACTTGTCGCCTTGTTCCTCGACGAACTTTTGGTTTTGCGGGTAGAACGTCGGGAACGCCATTTGGTTCAGGAAGAACGGGGTCGGGTTCTCGAGCGTCACTTTCAACGTCTTGTCATCCACCGCTTGCACGCCGACTTGGTCGGCCGAGCCGGTGCCGCTGTTATAGGCGCTGGCGCCTTTGACCCAGAACAGCATGAACGAGTATTGCGAACCGGTGTCCGGGTTGAGCGTGCGCTTCCAGGAGTATTCGAAGTCTTTTGCCGTCACCGCATCCCCGTTTGACCATTTCAGGCCGTCGCGAAGGGTAAAGGTGTAGGTTTTTGCATCATCGGACACTTCCCACTTGGAAGCGAGACCCGGTTGCGCGTTGCCGTCTTTGTCAAGACGTACAAGCCCTTCCAAGGTAGCCGACAACATGTCAAACGAATACTCGTCTGTCGCTTTCGAAGGATCCATCGACGGAACATCGTCACCGATGACCAGATGCAACTCCTGCTTGTCTCCGGCCCCGGTTTTTTCACCGCCGCCGCAGCCGACGAGCACGGAGCTCACCATGACTGTGGCCATCGCGGTGCCAAACCACCACTTTTTGTTCATCTCTTTGTTTCCTCCCTATTTCGCATTCATGATGCGCTGCTTGCTATCTGTAGTATGAGTAGCGAGGTTAAGAGTTATGATAGGGCACTCTGTCAGACTAGTCAATATATGTACGATATGTTATAACCTTATGAATCCTTGGACTAGGTGGAATTCGGTCACTTGCGGAAATAAAACAAAAAAGCTGAGAGCGAGTCTCAGCTTCTTGTAAGGCGGGACTGAAGTTAGGCGCGGCTGCGCTTGTACTCCGGATTGTGCTCGACGCGCACGTTGGTGTAGATGCCACCGCGCACGTTGAACTCGCCTTCGACCTGCATCCAACGCGGTTTGAGCGATTCGACGAGGTCGTTGAGGATCAGGTTGGTCACGTCTTCATGGAAGTGACCTTCGTCGCGGAACGACCAGAGGTACAGTTTCAAGGACTTCAGTTCGATGATCTTCGGGCCCGGCACGTAGCGGACCGTGATCGTCGCAAAGTCAGGTTGTCCGGTTTTCGGGCAGAGCGCCGTAAATTCCGGGCAACGGATCTCCACCTCATACTCGCGTTCCGGGTGCGGATTCGGCACCGGATCGAGCGTTTTGCTTGGTTTCGTCGTCATATGTACAACCTCCGACATGTTCTATCAAAAGCCTAACTTACAATATACCGCAAGCAATAGATCGGGTCAATTAAAATTGACGTTGCATCGGGTCGTTGTGCGGCGGGTTCATGTCGCCGAGGTGCGGCGCGTTGGCGTTCGGGTTGACGGTGAACGATTGGGAGATGTTGCGCAACTGGTCGTTCATGCGGTCGGCGGTGCTGCGCATCTGTTCAAACTGGCGCATCGTTTGTTGGTTGGCTTGCATCATCGGTTGGTAGTTGGACTGGTTGTTGTTGGCGAGGTGCGTTTGGTTGATCATCGAGCGCGTTTCCTGTTCGGTGCGAATCAGCGAGCCGATCAGTTGGCGCACTTCGCGCAGTTCGACTTGCAGTTTGGCGATTTCCGATTCGAGTTGTTGCATCTGCATGTGCATCGATTGATTCCTCCTGCTGGTCGAGATGTTGATTCCCTTTTTTACCTTGTCCTTTTTTGCCACGGTTTATAAAAAAGGGGTGCATATTTCTTCCTGTTTGTGGAGCAAGCTACTAGGGAAGGAAATGTTTGGTTAGCGACAGGAGGCAGATCACAGATGCAACAACAAGTCCAACGCATGTCGGGTCAGATTCAGGAAATGCAACAGGAAGTCCGCCAGTTGTCCCAATTGGCGCAGCAGTTGTCACAGCAACAGACGAACAACTTCCAACAGCTGCAATCCGCCGGGATGCAGAATTCGACCGCTTATCAGGTGGCCGGCAATGAGCAAGCGACTTCACGTTTGTTGCAGACGATTTCCGATCTGTGCAACGAGATGAATTCGCATATGCGCACGATCGCGCAGACGATGACCAGCACTTCGATGCAGGCGCAACTGGGCGGGTATCAGAACCAAGCCGGTGCGGGTGCCGGGTCGCAGCAGCAGATGACGAATCGGGCACCGCAAGGGCCGATTGCGACCGATACGACGCATATGAACCGCTTTACGGTGCCTGGGATGGAGCAGAGCGCGAACCGGCTGACGTCGCAGGTGGATGGCAACCAACTGACCGGCCCGGCGGCGCAGTCCGCGATGGCGAGCACGATGATGGGCACGTCTGCGGCAGGCGGGTCGCAGATGCAGGCGGGCGGACAGGCCGGCAGCCGGATGGGCGCAGGCGGGCAAGCAGACGGGCAGATGAACGCCGGACAGACGGGTGCGCAGATGAGCGCAAGCGGCGGTACCCAGCAGGCGCGGGCCGGTGCAGGAGCGGGCGGTCACCACTGGTCGCTGAACGTGGATGCTCAAGCGCTGGAAGAACAGCAAGCGAACAACCACGGGTACCACACCGGCGCGGCGATGAACAACACCCAAGGGTACCAAACGGGTGCCGCGATGCAAAACAACAACGGCTACCAGACCGGCTCGATGATGGCGAGCGACTACGAAGGGGCCGCGTTGCATAACGCGACCTCCGGCCAAGGGACGAACCGCATGCAGAACCAAGCTTCGCGAATGGGCGGTTCCCAGATGAGCGCGGGCTCCCCAATGAGCGCTGGCTCCCAAATGGGCGCGGGCTCCCCGATGAGTGCCGGTTCCCAAATGAACGCTGCCTCGCAAATGAACGCCAATCCGCAAGTCCCGCGCAGCCTCAGCCCGCAGCGGGAGGAGCCGCATTACAACCACTATCCCTACAACCGCTTCACCACCTAAGCCTGACCTTTACCCACCCCGCACGAAACAAGACCACTTTTCCCAAAAAGGAGAAGTGGTCTTGTCTTTGTCCCTATTGCAACTGCCCGCGACGACGCCGCAACGCCTGTTGCCAATGCTCATACAGCGCCCGCTTGCGCTCGTCATCCTTGATCGTCGACAAGTAAGCCTCCCGCAGGTCCATCCGCTCATCCGGCGTCATGATCGCTTCAAAGTCGGCCGCGATCAACGCGACGACCTGCTGCTGCTCCGTCGCCGGCCATGTCAGAAACTCCTCATACGCCAGCGTCAACAGATCCGTCCGAAACTGCTCCAACATCTCCGGAGGCATTTTGTCATAGGCGATTCCCATTCGTGCCACCTCCTCTTTTGCCAAACCGTTTGTCTCTCTATCCTACCACATCCCGTTGCAGGAATTGGCAATCTCCGCCGAGAAGCAATAACAAACACACAAGAGATGGAGATGATTCCCACATGCTGAACGCCAACCTGCTTACCGGCTCCCGCATCCGCCTGACTGCGATCCAAGAGACCGACTACCCGACGATCGCCGCGTGGTACCAAGACGTCGATTTCCTACGCCACCTAGACGCCATTCCGGCGAAACCGAAAACGCTCAAGAATATCACCAAGCAGTTTGACGAGATGATCGAGAGCGAAGGCAACTTCGTCTTTGCCATTCGCCCGCTCGACGAAGACGGCATCCTCGGCTACATCTCGGTAGAAGCCGTTCTCTGGAACCAAGCGGTCGCCTGGATGGCGATGGCGATCGGTCAGCCGGAAGACCGTGGGCGCGGCATCGGGCAGGAGGCGATACGTCTCGTGTTAGCGTTCGCTTTCCAAGAGCTGAACTTGCACCGCGTGCAACTGACCGTGTTCGACTACAACCGTCCGGCCATTGCCGCTTATGAGAAAATGGGCTTTACCAAGGAAGGCGCCTTCCGCGAGTTCCTGCACCGCGACGGCAAGCGCTATGACATGCACCTCTACGGCCTTCTGCGCTCCGAATGGGAAGCCGGGCAGCAGTAGGCGTTTGCTCCCCCTGTTCTGCCCCCTCCCTGTCCCACATAGCATGACTAGGTAGCTTATGTCGGCAAGGAGGTCCCCTGTGTGAACCAGTCGTTTCCGATCCGCGAATCGAGCATACTGAGCCTGTCCGAGCTGGTGTCGCGCCTGCTCGGACTGTTGTTTCTCGCCCATTTCGTCAAGGGGCTGGGACTGGCGGAAAGCGCCGCTTTTCGCACCGCCCTGCCCTTGATCGGCGTGGCGGCGGCGCTGGGGAGCATCGGCCTGCCGCAAGCGTTGACGCGGCTGTTTGCCGCCGAGCGCGGGCAAGGGACGGCACAAGGGGCACCTCACAGAAACGGAGCACACCTCCAAACGGCCGTGCTTGTCACCGGTTGCACGGCTGTCATCACCTTGATGCTCTTGCATCTCCTTTTGACCTTCACGTCTCAGACACCCCTTCTCACCCGCGAACTTCACGCGCTTCTGACGTTCACCACGCCTTTGCTGTTGCTGATGTGTGTCACCGGGAGTCTTCGCGGCATTCTCTTAGGGCTTGGTCACACCTTCGCCCCTGCACTGGCACAGATCTTAGAAGTTGGTTGTCGCTTGGTGACTTTGCTCGCACTGCTTCCTTTCGTTTTGGAAAAAAAGACCCTGTCGTCAGGTCACTTTCAGCTCACCTACGGACATCTCCATCTCAGCGGAGCCCAAGTCGGCCTATTCACCCTCACGGTTGGCGAAGCGGTCGCCGGGTTGTTTTTGGCTACCCTTCTTTTCCGACACCTGCGAAAAGAAAACATCCGCTTCCCTCGCCTCGCCCTCAAGCCTCACAACCTGCGCCCCAACCTTCGTCAAGCTCTCACCCTCCTGCGCATGTCCCTCGCCCCGACCGGCCAAGCGCTGCTCGCCTCCCTCGGCTACGCGCTGGAACTGCCTCTCGCTCACCAATGGCTCACCGCAACTCACGGCGCGAACGAAGCGGGTCGCCTCCTCGCGGAATACGCCGCCATCGCCCTTCCCCTGCTCTGCGCCCCGATGGTGCTCACCGACGGCCTCGCCACCGCTCTGCTCCCTGCGGTCGCTGCCGAACGAAGCGGAAGCCACAGCAATCGCGACACCTTCCCTCTGCATACGCGCCGCGTCATCGGAGCGGTCGCTCTCGTCGCCCTGCCCGTCACCGCGGCTTTTTTCGTGCTCGCTCCAACGCTCTGCACGTGGTTTGGCGCACCGTCAGCCGCCGATCTGCTCATCCTTCTCGCGCCGCTCACCCTGCCCCTGTTCCTGCAAGCGCCGCTGTCCTCGCTGCTTCAAGCTCAAGGCTACAGCCGCGCCCTGCTCTTCGCGGGCCTTGGCGGCGATGTAGCGCGGATCGGCGGGTTGTGGCTGGGGCTGGTTCACCTGCAACTCGGCGCGACAGGTCTCGCGCTCGCCTTCACCGCCTCCGTGCTGGTACAAGGCGGTCTCCTGCTCCTGATGTGCGCACGCCTCGCTCCTGTGCGCTGGCCGTGGCGTACCAGCCTCCACGCCCTGCAAGTCGCCGTGATCGCCGCCGCCCTCGCGATGACCGTCCAACGCCTCCTCCCCTGATTTCCGTCCAAAAGAAAAAGCCGCACCCGATCAACTCGGATACGACTTGCTTGGCAGCGCGACTTTTCGCTTGCGCCACCACAGATAGAGCAGGCACGCCGCCGTCACCACCACCGGTACCGCCAGATACCCTTGGGCAAAAGGCGAGATGCCCAAGCAGAACAAAGCGGACACCAGCGACGTAAACCGCCCGACGCGGTCGTGCCACAGCAGTTTCACACAGGCGAACGTGGCGATGATGTACACCAAGATACCGAGCGTCGTCGGGACGAGCATCAGGTGATCCATCGGGATGCCGAACAGATACGCGGCTGCAAGCGTCACCAGATTCGTGCCGAACAGAAACAGCACCGACCGATACGGCACGCCTCGCTCCGAGATCCGCTCAAACCAACTCGGCAGCACTTGGTCCCGCGCCAACGCATACCCCAAGCGCGAAGACGAGGCGAGAAACACGTTCATCGTCCCCAAGCAGACGATACAGGCGATGATCGCCGTCGCCATGCCTGCGCCAATCCCCAGCGCCTGTTGCATCAACAAGGCGAGGGGCGCGTTGGTCTCCGTGCCGTCCCCGTACGTCTGCGTCCCGATCGTCACGAACGCCAACAGCGTGTAGACCGCGCCGATCACAAACACCGATGCCCACGTCGCCCGCATCACATCGCGCTGCGGGTTCTGAAACTCCGGCACGAGGTGCGTGATCGACTCCCACCCGAAAAACGCCCAGAAGATCAGCACCGCCGCCGCGCCGACGCCGGAAACTCCCTGCGGCGCAAACGGCACGAACGCATCGACTTGCACATGCGGCACCGAAAACCCGATCGTCGACAACAAAAGCACCAACACCATCCCGCTCAACAAAAGCGACAGGCGTCCGCTCGCCTTCATCCCCAGCAGGTTGGTCGCCATCGCCGCGACGAGGAACAGAAACGCCAGCCCGTACATCGCATCGCGGCTCAACCCGAACGCCGCCGCGATGTAGCTCGCCCCCGTCACGCCGACAACCGCTTCGCCCGTCGCCACCCAGACCATAAAATACCACCCGACGACCGCTCCCATCGTCGAGCCGAACGCGTTCCTGACGATCGTCGAGATCCCGCCGACATCGCGGTATCTGAGCGCCAAGCGGGCGAACGTATACGCCAGCGGCACGCTGAGCAGCGACAGCAACAGCCACGAGATCAGCGCGGCAGGGCCGGCCGCTTTCACCGTATACCCGGGCAGGATCAGGATGCCCGACCCGAGCACCGCCCCCATGTAGATCGCGATCCCCTGCGCATAGGTGATCGTCGGCTTCGTCATCTCCGATAACTCCTCTCACACAAAGAAGCACCGACCGCGCAAACGGCGAGCCGGTACCTCCCTTGCCAGCACTTCTTTTGCCAAACGCTTGTAAAAAGTTACGCTTGCACGAGCCCGCTCTTCAAGTACGCGACAATCAGCTTGACCGAGTTGTCGAGCGAGTCTTTGTGCGTGCGCTCCGTGGAGTGCGACGCGTCGATGCCCGGACCGATCAGACCGTGCTTCACGTCGACACCCGCGTGCAGAGCAGCCGATGCGTCCGACCCGTAGTGCGGGTAGATGTCCACTTGGTAGTAGACGTTGTGCTGCTTCGCCAGCTCGACGAGGTGTTTGCGCATCCCGTAGTGGTACGGGCCGCTGGAGTCCTTGGCACAGATCGAGACGCAATATTCGTCGGTCGTCTGCCCGTCGCCGATCGCACCCATGTCGACCGCCAGCATCTCCACCGTCTCCGGCGTGATGTTCGAGTTCGCACCGTAGCCAATCTCCTCGTTGTTCGAGACGAGGAAGTGGGTGGTGTACGGCAATGGTTCGCCGCTGTCGATCACCGACTTGATCGCGCCGAACATGCAGGCGACAGACGCTTTGTCATCGAGGTGACGGGTCTTGATAAACCCGGTCTCCGTCACTTCGCAACGCGGGTAGAAGGAGACGAAATCGCCGACTTCGATACCCAGCTCCTGTACGTCCTCCTTGCTTTTGACCACCGCGTCGAGGCGCACTTCGATGTTGCTCTGTTTGCGCTCGGTGGTGCTCACTTCGCGGGAGACGTGGACGGACGGGTTGTGCAGGAGGATCGTACCGGTGTAGGTCTTGCCGCTAGACGTCTCGATGCGGCAGTATTCCCCTTCGATCGACGTCCAGGAATAGCCGCCGATCTGGGTCAGCTTCAGGCGACCGTCGCCCGTGATCTCCTTGACCATCGCGCCGAGCGTGTCGACGTGCGCGGTCAGGGTGCGGTGGACGCTGTCGTCCTTGCCTTTCAAGGTAATCAGCAGTGCGCCTTTGTTGTTGCGGCGAAATTCCAAACCGCCGCCGAGCTTGGCGGTTTCCTCTTCGATAAAGCGAATCACCTGTTCCGTGTTGCCGGAAGGGCTCGGAATGTTGACGAGATTCACCAGAAAATCGACGACGAAATTCATATCTACTGTCATTGGTGAGTCAAACCCCCTTTTTGTCCCCTCCAGTATACCGAAATCTGTAAAAGCCCGCCATGCCCAAACTTATTGCGGCGCGCTGTTCGCCACTTCGATCCGCCACGGTGAGCCTTTCGTCTCCTGTACGACGATGACATGCACTTGCAACGGGCCATCGGGGTAGATCAAACGCCGTCCCGGCTTGCTCTTGATGTTCAAATCGACGACATATTGGCGCTCGGCGAACACATTGCGATGTAAATCGGCTCCGAAGGCGGTCGGATGATTGGCAGACGGCTGATGGAGAAACTCCTCCGGGCGGATGTCCACCACTTCCGCCCCGCCCAACCGCCCGGCCAGCGACGTGTCCACTTCCATCCAGTCGCGGGTCAGCAGATGGTCGGGATCGAGGCCGCGAAACAGGTCGATCTGATGCGCCTTCGAATACAGGTCATACACCTTCTCGGGGTGCCCTTCGTCGATCTGCTTATAAAAGGCGCGAATCAAGTCCTCCGGTGTGGCAAAAAGGTTCGCGGTCGCATCCGGCGAGTCGTCGGTGAAGCCCTGTGCTAACAACCAGTCGCTCCAACTGCTTACCAAGTCCCCCCAATCCCGTCTGCTCAGGGACGCGAGTTGCCAATCCCCCTTGCGCAGCAACCAAGCCCCGATCACGTCGTTGTCTTGTTCGATCACCACGACTCGCGAATGTTCGTTGCTCGTTTCGACGAACGGCATCTGATCCCGCACATCCCAGACGGTCGCCGTCGCGCTCTGCCCGAGGTGCGCAGTCATGTCCAAGCCGATCGCTTTGGAGACTTCGTTGGCATAGGCCCAATACAAACCCTCCTCCACCTCCGATTCGGCCGTAAAGGAGTTTGGCAATCGCACCGGAATCGACAGCCCGGAGAACGTCGCTTCCGTTCCATAGTGGTCCAACAACTGTTGCACCTGTATTTCGAAGGTCAGGTGCTTCGAGACAATCGGTCCACCTTCGAGGTTGTCAATCTGCCTCGTAGGCCCTTCCGCCGCCCCCCACGGCTGCGTCATCCAAAGCGCCACGATCACGCCGGCCGCCACCGTGCCCAGCACGCCCCATCTGCGACTACGGTTGCGCTTACGGGCCAGCACCACTTCTTCGATCACGGATCGGTCGGGCATCAGCGAACGGGTTTGCGGCGGGATCGGCATCTCCTCCACCTGTAACCCGACATCCTTGACCAACTTCATCTCCGCCCGACACGCGGCACAGTTTTCAATGTGCTCGATCATCCGTTCCGACATGTTCAGTTCCCAGATCTGCTTCTGCACGTCTTGGCATTTCACAGCTCGTCACCTCCGATGCGCTGCCATTTTTCCTTCAATCGGTCTCGCAACCGCCACAAGCGCGACTTGACGGCCGACTCCTTCATCTCCAACAACGCGGCCATCTCCTTGACCGGTCGATCCTCCGCGAATCGCAAAAAGAAAATCTGCCGATCCACGCCTTTCACCTCCTGCAACAACTCCTGCAAGGCGAGCTTGTGCGACACCTGTCCCTCGGGACCTTCTGCTGCCGGCGCGTCTCGCTGATCGTTTTCCTGCCATTCGACGAACTCGACCCCTTTTTTGTGCCGCCAAAGGTCGCGTTGCGTGTTCACGATGATGCGGTAGACCCACGACTGAAACGAACTCTCGCCTCGAAACGCGTGCAGTTGGCGGCAGATTTTCACCAGCGCTTCCTGCCCCAAGTCCTCCGCGTCCTGTCGATGCCCGGTCAACTGGAAACTCACTCGGTAGACAAAAGGTTCGATGTCCCGCAAACAGGCGGTCAGCGTGTCGATATCATCTAGCGCCCGCTCGATTTCCTCCATGCCTTCACCCCTCGTCTCTCCTGTTGTACTGCCCTGTAAGACGCAACTCTGTAGCGAAAAGATTCGCGACCCCGCAAAAAAACACCAAGTGCGCACAAAACGGCGCACTTGGTGTCCTTCTTGCTTATTCCTTCTCAAATTCTTCCGTGTACGAAGCGGCTTGCACGATGTTCGAGGGGTTGCGTTTGCTTTTCGGTTCGACTTTCAGATACCAGCTCGACAGCCCGCCGCCTTGGTCCTTGATCTTGACTTCGACGGAGAAATCACCATCCTCCAACTTTCTCACCACGCCGATGCCTTCGTACGAATACCCGTGCAAGAGCTTTCCCCGCCAGCTGCCAAACGGCTTCGGCATCACCATATAGCCCGGCAGGTTCGAGCGCCGATGCAACTCTTTGATGTCACCGGCGATCACGTACTTCATGAGCTCATCGGAGAAGACGACCAGTTCTTTTTTCGTCTCGGCATCTTCTTTCGACACGTCATGCCCCGCATAGAGCAGCGGGTCGTTTGGATCGGAAGGGTCGGGCATCGGATAGTCGAACAGCCAGGAGACGGTCTCGCCGTTTTTCGTCTCGACCTGCACTTCGACCACCATTTTTTTATCGCGCCAGACCAGATAAGGTTCCAAGATCTGTGAGACGCGGAATTCATCGCTTTGCAGCCCTTGCATCCACGCATCATAGGGGTCGGGGACACCTTTATACGAGAGCGGGATGTGGTCTTTCTCAAACAGTTTGGAAGCCTCCTCCCACCCTCCCTTTTCCAACAGGGAGAGGAAGTCTTCGGTCGTTTGTTCGACCTGCTTTTCTTTCTGCGCCACGATCAGCTCCGTGTCCACTTTGGCCTGCGCCACGTCCGCTTTGGTCAAAAAGACTGGCGCGTGGTTCGGCAAGGCGGTGACCACCCAAACCGCAGCCGCCGTCGTCAGAGCGGTGATTGCCACCGCGCTTTTGCGAATCGCCAACGCACGGAAGCGAACGAGCGGCTTGGTTTGGTAGAGATGCGGTTGTTCCAGCCGCTTTTTGAGTTGGTTGGCGAAAAACGTCAGCGCCAATACGGTCAAGGTGAAACAAGCCCCAACGGAGATCAGCACCCACGGGTACGGCTTGATGTAGCGCACCCCGTAGGCGATCAGACCTCCCCATTCGCCGATGTTGGTCAGATTGAGATAGGTCGGCGGATAGTCATCGACCTGAAACGGGTCGCCACCGCCGATGAAGATCGAAAACACGGCCAACTGCCCGACCAAAAACAACACTTGCACAAACTCCGTGATAAACGCCAACGCCAGCTCCGAGCGCAGGTGCGGCAACAGATGGCGCACCACGACCCGCCCCGTCGAAGCACCCATCGTGCGAGCCGCCATGATGTACAGTTTGCCGCTAAAAAAGCGCGCCCGCTCCCCGAACTGGTTCGCCAGCGGGAACAAGCCGACCACCACCAGCATGACGAAAATAATCACGAGAAAGCTGACATTCTTCGGGTCATTCGGGGGAAGGCCTTGGCTCAGCCCGAGCACATGGTAGATGCCATAGGCGAGCGGAAACGTGAACAGAAGCGGCGGGACGGCTGTGAACACGAGTTGCAGGGCATAGACGATTTTCTGCAACACGCCGTTGCGCACCCCGGCCAGCAACCCAAGGGGCATGGCGAGCAAAAACCGCAACAAGGTCACACCCAGCGTAAATCCTAACGTGTATTTCGCTCCGTTGAGAATCAGACTCAACAGGTCATATCCGCGATGATCCGTGCCGAAGCGGAAGTCCTCATTCGGCGGAATCGGCGGCAGAGCATACACTTGCTCGCCCGTATGCGAAGTATAGGAAAACCCGATCTTGTCATCTTCCGAGATCGTGTGCGGCATGAAGTACGAGCCGAACACCGCGACGAACAGCAGGCCGAGAAAGAGCAGCCATGCCAGCCAGAGTTGCAAGCGCGGCCAGAGCGTTTTGAGATTCACGTTTGCGTTCATCCTTACGCCCCCCCTTCGCTGGTGTTGACGACAAAGCGCTTGCGCACCAAGGCCAGCACGAGATGCAGCAGCATCGTGATCACGGCGAGAATGCCGCAGGTGGTCGTCAGCGTGGTCACGTGGACCACGCTCGGGCTGATCGCATAACCGCCCAGCCCGAAGATGAAGCACATCACTTCGGCAACGGCCATCGACGTGACGGCGACGGTGACGCCGCGAGGCAGGATCGTCAGCAGGTCTTCCATCGTGTTGCGCAAAATGTGCGTGAAAAAGATCGGCATCCGCGCCAGCCCTTTTGACGCGGCCGTCTTGATGTAGCCTTCCGTCCACTCGCGCTCGACGGCGAGGCGCAGCGTGCCGTAGATCAAGGTCGCCGGCAGAACGGAGATGGCGAGCAGCGGGACGAGAAACGGCACGTCGTCGCCGAATTGCACGACGATCACCGTCGGGTGACCTGTGGCACGGTCGATCAGGATCGCACCCATCTGCAAGAGCACCACG